>CAJANN010000134.1 GCA_903941095.1 uncultured Rhodospirillaceae bacterium
CCGCCGGGCGGCGGCGCAGGGGACGGCCCGGGAAAGCGGCGGTCAGACGCTGAAATACTTCGCCTGGGGATGGACGGTGACGATGGCGCTGGTGCTCTGTTCGGGCTCCAGCTGGAATTCGTCGGACAGGGTGACGCCGATGCGTTCGGCCCCCAGCAGGGCCAGCAGCTGCTTCTGGTCCTCGATGCGCGGGCAGGCCGGATAGCCGAACGAGAAGCGCGAACCGCGATAGGATTGCTTCAGCAGGCGGTCCATGTCGGCGGCATCCTCGGCGGCGAAGCCCAGTTCGGCGCGGATGCGCTTGTGGACATATTCGGCCATCGCCTCGGCCATCTCGACCGACAGGCCGTGCAGGTACAGGTAATCCTGGTACCTGTCGGCCTTGAACCAGTCCTGCGCCACTTCGGTGGCCCGCTTGCCCATCGTCACCACCTGCAGGCCGATGACGTCGCGCCGGCCGTCGCCTGCCGGGCGGAAGAAGTCGGCGATGCTCAGGCCGCCGTCGCGGGCCTGGCGGGGGAAGGCGAAGCGGGCGACCTCGGAGGTGCCGTCGGCGGCGAACAGCACCACGGCGTCGCCGTCGCTGGCCGCCTGCCAATATCCGTAGACGGCCTGGGCCTTCAGGATTTCCTCCTTGGCGCACCGCTTCAGCAGGTCCAGGGCGATGGGCTTCAGCTCCTTGGCCCCCCAGGCCTTGAACTCCTCCAGCGACCGGCCCTGCTTCCTGTAGCCCCAGTGGAACTGGTACAGCATGGTCTCGTTCAGGAACGGCGCCAGATTCTGCAGCGGCACCTGCTCGATGACCCTGGCCCCCCAGAACGGCGGGACCGGGGGCGGCACATCCCTGTGCAGTTCGGCCCGGCGCAGGTTGATCTCGTCCCAATCGACGGGGCGCTGGGCGGAATCCGCCGCCGGCTGGCCGATCCGCTTGCTGTTGCCCGGTTTCGGGCCGGCGGCGCGGGCCTGGACCAGGGCGTCGAAGCTGCCGTCGGCCACCTTGCGCATCAGATCCAGCCCGTCGAAGGCGTCGCGGGCATAGGCCACCCGGCCCGATCCGTAGGCGGTGCGGCAATCTTCCTCGACATAGCGCCGGGTCAGGGCGGCGCCGCCCAGCAGGACCGGCAGATCCAGGCCGGCGGCGGTCATCTCTTCCAGGTTTTCCCTCATGATCACCGTGGACTTGACCAGCAGGCCGGACATGCCCACAGCATCGGCCTTGTGTTCGCGCACCGCCTTGATGATGTCGCCCACCGGCTGCTTGATGCCGATGTTCATCACCTTGTAGCCGTTGTTGGTGAGGATGATGTCCACCAGATTCTTGCCGATGTCGTGGACGTCGCCCTTGACGGTGGCCAGCACGATGGTGGCCTTGGCCTGGCCTTCGGCTTTGTCCATGTGCGGCTCCAGCCAGGAGACGGCGGCCTTCATGGTTTCGGCCGATTGCAGCACGAAGGGCAACTGCATCTTGCCCGACCCGAACAGTTCACCCACCACCTTCATGCCGTCCAGCAGCAGGTCGTTGATGATGGACAGCGGCTTCCAGCCCTCGGCCATCGCCAGGGACAGGTCGTCGTCCAGGCCGGTGCGGTCGCCGTCGACGATCCGCTGCTTCAGGCGGTCCTCGATCGCGGCCGGCAGTTCCTTCTTGTTGTCGGCCGCCCTGCGGTCGCCGAACAGGGCGATCAGAGCCTGCAGCGGGTCATAGGCCGGGGCGCGGCGGTCGAAGATCAGGTCTTCGGCGGCCTTGACCTCGTCGGCGGGGATGGTGTGCAGCGGCACGATCTTCGAGACGTGGACGATGGCCCCGGTCATGCCGCGCCTGACCGCATGGTCGCAGAACACCGAATTCAGCACCTGCCGTGCCGCCGGCTTCAGGCCGAACGAGATGTTGGACAGTCCCAGCACGATGCCGCATTCGGGCAGGTCGCTGGCGATGCGCCCGATGGCGTCCAGCGTTTCGACGCCCAGCTTGCGGTCGTCCTCGTTGCCGGTGCAGATGGTGAAGGTCAGGGGGTCGAACAGCAGGTCGGACGCCGGCAGGCCGTGCTTGACCACGGCGAACTCGTACAGCCGCCGGGCGATCCGCAGCTTGGCGTCGGCATCCTTGGCCATGCCGTCCTCGTCGATGGTCAGGGCCACCACGGCGGCGCCGAACTTGCGGGCCAGACGCAGCCGGTCCTCGGCGTCCTTCTCGCCGTTCTCGAAATTGATGGAATTCAGGATGGCCTTGCCGCCATACAGCTTCAGCGCCGCTTCCAGCACCGGCAGTTCGGTGGAATCGACGACCAGCGGTGCGGTGACGGCGCCGCGCAGGCGGCCCACCACTTCCGACATGTCGCGGACCTCGTTGCGGCCGACGAAGGCGGTGCAGACGTCCAGGGTGTGGCTGCCTTCCTTGACCTGCTCGCGGGCCATCGCGGCGATGCCGTCCCAGTCCTCGGCATCCTGCAGGTCGCGGAACTTCTTCGATCCGTTGGCGTTGCAGCGTTCACCGATGGCCAGGAAGGCGTTTTCCTGGCGCAGCGGCACCTGCGAATACAGCGAGGCCACCGACGGCACCCAATGCACCGACCGCCGGGCCGGCGCCGGCCGCTTGCCCGAGCCGATGCGGTTCAGCATGGCGTGGGTGGCTGCGATGTGTTCGGGCCGGGTGCCGCAGCAGCCGCCCAGCAGGTTGACGCCCATGCCGACGAAGCGTTCGTGCCACACCGCCAGTTCGTCGGGCAGCAGCGGATAGCGGGTGGCGCCGTCCACCAGCTCCGGCAGGCCGGCATTGGGCTGGATCGAGATGAAGCCCGGCCAGTTTTCCACCAGCCACTTGACGTGCTCCAGCATTTCCTGCGGGCCGGCGGCGCAGTTCAGGCCCATGCTGGCGACGTTCAGCGACTGCACCACGGTGGTGGCGGCGGCGATGTCGGCGCCGACCAGCAAGGTGCCGGTGGTCTCGACCGTGACCTGCACCAGGATGGGAACATCCCGGCCGGCGTCCGCGCAGGCGATCTTGCAGCCGTTGACGGCGGCCTTGATCTGCAGCGGGTCCTGGCAGGTTTCCACCAGGAAGGCGGAAACGTTTCCGGCGATCTGGCCGGCGGCCTGGGTGACGTAGGCGGCCTCCAGCTCGTCATAGCCGATATGGCCCAGGCTCGGCAGCTTGGTGCCCGGACCGATGGCCCCCAGCACGAAGCGGGCGCGGCCGTCGGCCTTGAACGGCTCGGCGGCTTCCCAGGCCAGCTCGACGGCGGCGCGGTTCAGGTCGAACGCCCTGCCGGCGATGCCGAATTCCGCCAGCGTCACCGGGCTGGCGCCGAAGGTGTCGGCCTCGACCATGTCGGCGCCGGCCTCGAAATAGCGGGCGTGGATGCCGCGGATGACGTCGGGGCGCGACTGCACCAGGATCTCGGTGCAGTTCTCCAGACCCAGGAAGTCCTTCTCCACCGACAGGTTCATCGCCTGCACCAGCGCGCCGGTCCCGCCGTCGCACAACAGGACGCGGTCGGACAGATGGTCGAGAATATTGCTCATGGTCGTTTCCTTGAAAGAACGTCAAACCGCGACGGGGGGACCGCTCAGCGCGGCCGCACCCCCAGGATATGCGAAATCGCATAGGCCAGGTCGGCGCGGTTCAGGGTGTAGAAATGGAAATCCGACACGCCGTCGGCGGCCAGGGCGCGGCATTGCTCGGCGGCGACGGTGGCGGCCACCAGCCGGCGGGTTTCCGGGTCGTCGTCCAGCCCCTCGAACAGGGTGGCCATCCAGTCGGGCACGCTGGCGCCGCAGGCGGCCGAGAATTTCCGTACCTGGGCGAAGTTGGTCACGGGCAGGATGCCCGGCACGATCGGCACGGCGATGCCGGCGGCGACGGCGCGGTCGCGGAAGCGGAAATAATGGTCGACGTCGAAGAAGTACTGGGTGATGGCCCGGGTCGCGCCGGCATCGACCTTGGCCTTCAGATTGTCCAGGTCGAAGCGGGCCGACGGCGCGTCGGGGTGCATTTCGGGATAGGCGGCCACCGAGATCTCGAAATCGGCGATGCGCTTCAGTCCGCGGACCAGATCGACGGCATAGGCATAGCCGCCGGGGGTGGGGCGATAGGGGCCGGTGCCCTCCAGGGCGTCGCCGCGCAGCGCCACGATATGGCGGATGCCTTCATCCCAATAGCGCCGGGCGATGTCGTCGACCTCGCCCTGGACATGGCCGACGCAGGTCAGGTGCGCCGCCGGCTTCAGGCTGGTCTCGCGGGCGATGCGGACCACGGTTTCGTGGGTGCGCTCGCGCGTGGTGCCGCCGGCGCCGTAGGTGACGGAAACGAAGCTGGGGGCCAGGGGCTCCAGCCGCTTGACGCAGTCCCACAGGGTCTGCTGCATCTTCTCGGTCTTGGGCGGGAAGAACTCGAAGGACACGTTGACCGGCCGCGCCGGCCGGGCGGCGATGGGAAGAACGGGATTGACCAATGCGGACTCCTTCATGTCAAGACTTCACCGCCCGCCACAGCACGACGGTCAGCGGATCGCCGGCCAGCCGGGACTGGCCGTCGGGAACAAGGCCGGCGGCGGCGAACCAGCCGGCCACCTCGGCGTCGGAAAAGCCCAGGCGGCGGTGGGCATGCTGGTCGCGCAGCATTTCCAGGTCGTGCGGCGCCAGGTCGACGGCCACCAGCAGCCCGCCGGGGCGCAGCACGCGGGCGGCTTCGGCCACCACGGCGGCGGGGTCGGCGGCGTAATGCAGCACCTGATGGATGGTGACGGCGTCGGCCGATCCGTCGGCCAGCGGCAACTGGGTGATATCGCCCTGGCGCACCATGCAATGCCGGCAGCCGGCCCGTTCCAGGTTGGCGCGGGCCACCGCCAGCATTTCGCGCGACAGGTCGATGCCGACGCCGTGCCGGACGTGGGGGGCCAGCACTTCCAGCACCCGGCCGGTGCCGGTGCCCATGTCGACCAGATCGGCGACGGCGCGGCCGGCGAAGGCCTGGACCAGGGCGCGCTCGACCAGGGAATCGTCGACCTGCAGCGAACGGATGCGGTCCCAGCGCGAGGCGTTTTCGGTGAAATAGGTCTGCGCCCGTGCCGCCCGCGCCGCCCGGACGGCATCCAGGCGCTGGCGGTCCAGGCCCAGGGTGGCGTCGTCGGGCGGCAGCAGCGGCAGCAGGGTGCGGGCCAGATCTGCCCCGACCCCGGCGGCGGCGACGCGATAGAACACCCAGGCCCCTTCGGGAAAGCGGTCCAGCAGGCCGGAATCGCACATCAGCTTCAGGTGGCGCGATACGCGCGGCTGGCTTTGCCCCAGGATATGGGTCAGTTCGCTGACGGTCAGGTCGCCCAGGGCCAGCAGCGACAGCAGACGCAACCGCGTCGGCTCCGCCGCTGCGCGCAGACCTGCCAGAACCTTCTCCACCGGGCACCTCATCTCGTGTCGCGATCTCGAAAGATATAAACATATCTTTATGCGAAGCAGAAGCAAAAATGCCGCGCCGCTTGCCGAAGCGTGCCGTCCCTGCCACGAATCCCGACCGGGCGTCCCGTGCCCACTGGTGTTCCGATTGGGACTGTGCTACCTGGAAGGGGTCGGGAGCCGTCGGCATCCGTCGCTTGTGCCGCGATGCGCAAGCCCGTATACAACGAAGGTCATCCAGGGTATCCGAAGAATCGACATGCCAACCTTCATTCCCCGCGCCGCGCTGACCCGCATCGCCGTTTCGCTGCTGTCGCTGACCCTGGTCGCCGGCTGCGCCACGCCGCCGCCCGCCGACGACAAGGAATCCGTCGCCGAGTTCGAGCAGTTGAACGATCCGCTTGAGCCGATGAACCGGGCGATCTTCGAATTCAATCAGGTGGTCGACCGGGCCATGCTGAAGCCGCTGGCCCAGGGCTATCGCGCCGTCGTGCCGCCGTTCGGCCGCGAACGCGTCCGCGATTTCCTGAACAACCTGCGCAGCCCGGTGATCTTCGCCAACGACCTGCTGCAGGGCGAGCCCGACCGCGCCGTCCAGACCGCCATGCGGTTCGCCTTCAATACCGGCTTCGGCGCCGTCGGTCTGTTCGACATCGCCGCCTCGGGCGGCATTCCTTATCATGACGAGGATTTCGGCCAGACCTTCGCGGTCTGGGGCATCGGCGAAGGCCCCTATCTGGTGTTTCCGATCCTGGGGCCGTCCAATCCCCGCGATTTCGTCGGTCTGGCCGCCGAATGGCTGGTCGACCCGCTCAACCTTCACCTGGACCATGTCGGCCAGGATTGGGCCATCTGGACCCGCACCGGGATGTACGGCATCGACAAGCGGGAACGCTATCTCGACAAGCTGAACGAGATCGAGCGGGGATCGCTGGATTATTACGCCTCGCTGCGCTCGCTCTACCGTCAGATCCGCACCACCGAGGTCAAGAACGGCACCGTCGACCTGCGGGCCAAGCCGGAAGCGGAGAAGCGTTGATCCCATGCTGAACCGCCGCCGCTTTCTTGCCGCCGCCGCGGCGTCCGCCGCACTGGTGACCGCGCCGGGTCATGCCCTGGCCGATCAGGCCTCCCGGGATTTCATCGTCAGGCTGGCCGACACCGCCATGACCACCGTGGCGGCCAAGGGGCTGAGCGACGACGAGCGGACCACCCGGTTCCGCACCCTGTTCGTCGAGAATTTCGACCTGCCGGAAATCGCCAAGCTGGTGCTGGGCCGTCACTGGCGCATCGCCACTCCCGATCAGCAGAAGGATTTCGTCCGGCTGTTCGAGGATATCCAGGTCTATACCTGGGCCAGGCGTTTCAAGGATTATTCCGGCGAGACCCTGGAAGTCCTGTCGGTGGCCGCCGAATCCGATGGCGACGTGCAGGTGGAATCGCGGATCAAGCGCGACCGGCTGGACCCCATCAATGTCGGCTGGCGGGTGCGCAAGCATCCCGAGGGGCTGCGGGTTCTCGACATCAAGGTCGAGGGCGCCTCGATGGCGCAGACCCACCGTTCGGAATACAGCTCGGTGATCCAGTCGTCGGGCGGTCAGGTCGAAGGGCTGCTGGCCGCCATGCGCAAGAAGATCGCGCAGTTGCAGGCCGAGTCCGCCACGGCCGCCGTTTCCGGCTCCACCAAGCCCAACTGATACCAACGGCCATAAGCTTTGACTTATGGTCGTTGGCAGCCGCCATTGCGGCGGCGGCCAAGGGCACGGAGGTGCCCGCCCGGCGAGGGAGCATACAACGGTCAATGAAATTGGCCGTTGGTATGAGGCCGGGTCCTCAGGGCAGCGCCGACCAGTCGGCGGTCGTGTCGACATCGGTCAGCACCGCCGGGTCGTCCATTTCCACCAGCACCGTCTGCGGCCCCTGGATCAGGGACCTTGCACCCTGATCGCCGCGCAGGGCGGCCAGGGCGGCGAAGTGCATCTTGTCGAACAGCACCGGATTGCCGCGCCGTCCCCGGCAGACGGGGGCGGCGATGGTCCGCCCCCGTGCCGGGTCCAGGGCCTCGCGCAGGGCGGCCAGATGCCCGGCCCGGATCAGAGGCATGTCGCCCAGCAGCACCAGCAGGCTGTCGGCCTCGCCGATCAGCGGCAGGCCGCAGCGCAGCGACGCCGACAGGCCGGCCTGGGGGTCGGGATTGATCACCAGCCGGGCGCCGGCCGCCATCAGCGGCTGGTCCAGTCCGGCATGGTCGGGGCCGACCACCGCCACCACCGGGTCGCAGCCGGCCGCCATCGCGGCCATCACCGGCCATGCCGGCAGCGGCCGGCCCTGCCATTCCCGTTTCATCTTGCCGCCGCCCATGCGCGTGCCCAGGCCGGCGGCCAGGACGATGGCGGCGGTGCGCGGCGGTGGCGCTGCGCCGGATGTCATCCCGGCCGTTGCGACGGCTTGCCGCGCCGGGCGGCGATGACCTGGGCCAGCACCGCCACGGCGATTTCCGCCGGATTGGCGGCGCCGATGTCCAGTCCGACCGGGGCGTGGATGCGGGCCAGCCCGGCGGCGGCCACCCCCAGCCCGGCCAGACGCTGCAGCCGCTTGGCATGGGTGCGGCGGCTGCCCAGCGCCCCCACGTAAAAGGCCTCCGACGCCAGACCGCGGATCAGGGTGGCGTCGTCCAGGGCGGCGACATGGGCCAGGGTGACGACGGCGGTGCGGGAATCCAGGGGCAGTTCGGGCAGGGCTTCCTCGGGCTGGCGCGAGATCAGGGTGGCGCCGGGGAAGCGCTCGGCGGTGGCGAAACTGCGGCGGGGATCGATCACCACCACCCGGATGCCCACCAGCCCGGCCATCGCCACCAGGACCTGGGTGACATGGACGGCGCCGACCACCACCAGCACGGTGGCCGGCTCGTGGATGCGGGCGAACAGATCGTCGGCGGCCATGCCGCTGCTGCCCGAGGCCAGCCGGGCGGCGATGCCGTCGTCGGCGCAGGCATCCGCCGTCACCACGCTTTGGCTGCCGTCGGTCAGGTCCAGCAGCAGGGCGGCGGCGGTCCGGCTGTTCCGCAAGGCGGCCAACCGGGCCAGCAGGCCGGGGTCGGGGCGGAACAGCGCCACCGAGACGGTGCCGCCGCAGGGCAGGCCGGCTCGGCGTGCGGTGTCGTCGTCGACGGCGAAATCCACCACCCGGACCGGGCCGTCCAGGTCCTGGGCGGCTTCCACCAGCCCGGCCTCGATGCAGCCGCCGGAGACCGACCCGGCGAACAGACCGTCTTCCCGCACCGCCATATAGGCGCCGACGCCGCGCGGGGCCGAGCCCCAGGTGGACAGCACGCAGGCCAGCACCACGGCGTCGCCGGCGGCCAGCCAGCCGGCGGCGGCGTCCAGGATCTGCCCGTCGTCGGCGGGGGCGTGCCCGATGGCGGCCAGCGACATCGGCCTATCCCGCCGCCCACAGGGTGGCGGCCAGACGGGTTGCCAGTCCCTGGGCGACCCGGCGGCGGTACTTGGCCCCCATCACCGTGGTTTTCAGCACCAGCGAGGTCTTGCGCACCGCATCGGCCAGCCGGGCGGCGCTCTCCCGATCCCACGGCCGGCCGACGAGGTCGGGGACGGCGACCGTCAGCGGGGCGGAATTGGTGCCGGTGACGGCCACCCGCAAGCCGGCCAGGATGTCGCCGTCGCGGCGCAGCGCCACGGCGATGCCGGCCAGGGGGAAATCGACGGCATCGCGGATGCGGGCCTTTTCATAGCCGCTGCGCCAGCCCGACGGCGGCGGCACCCGGATGGCGGCGACGAATTCGCCGGGTTCCAGGGTCAGGTGGCGGTCGCCCTTCTCGGCGAACAGCTCGGCGACGGGAACGGTGCGGGTGGCGGCGGGGCCGGCGATGTCGATCGCGGCATCCAGCACCATCAGGGCGGGGGCGACGTCGCCGTGATAGGTGGCGTAGCAGCGGTCGCTTTTCGCCACCACATGGCATTTGTCGCCCTTCAGCTTCAGGCACCAGCCGTTGCCTTCGCGCCACCATTCGCTTTGATTGTAGAAGATGCAGCGGGTGTCCTGGCACAGGTTCCCGCCCAGGGTGGCGGCGGCGCGGTGGGTCGGTCCGGCCACCCCCAGGGCCGCCTGGGCCAGGACCGGGAAATCGTTCCGCACCGTTGGATGGGCGGCCAGATCCTCCAGTGTGGCGCCGGCTCCGATCAGCAGCCCGCCATCGGCCAGGACGGCGACGGCGGTGAAATCGGGCAGAGCCGACAGATCGACCAGGACGGCGGGTTCGCCCAGGCCGCGGCGCAGGTTGGGCAGCAGGTCGGTGCCGCCGGCCAGGGGGCGGGCGCCCGCTCCGGCCAGGGCGGCGGCGGCCTCGGCGGCGGTGGCGGGGCGCAGGGTGCGGAAATCGGGCAGCAGGTTCATTGGGCGGCCTCCTGGCTGGCGTCCAGCCAATCGACGATGCGGTCGGGGGTCAGCGGCAGGGTGTCGGGGCGGATGCCGACGGCATCCCACACGGCATCCATCACCGCCGGCAGGAAACCGGCCAGCATGCCCTCGCTGGCTTCCTTGGCGCCGAACGGGCCGTTGGGATCGATGCTTTCGACGATGAACACCTCGATGTCGGGGCTTTCGGCCATCGTCGGCACCCGGTAATCCAGCAGGTTGCCGTGCAACATGCGGCCTTCGTCATAGCGGGTTTCCTCGCTCATGGCCTGGCCCATGCCCATCCAGACGCCGCCCTGGATCTGGCCTTCCACCGCCAGCGGGTTCAGGGCGCGGCCGACATCGACGGCCACCCACACCTTGTGGGCGGTGACCTTGCCGGTGACCTCGTCGACCGAGGCCTCGACCACCTGGGCGGCATAGCAGAAGCCCATCGTGGCGCCGATGGCGCTGCCCCTGATCTTCTTGTCGCCCATGAACTCGGTCGGGCAGGTGAACGTCCCCTTGACGGTCAGGGTGCCGGTGTCGATCAGCGCCGCCTTGGCCACTTCGGCGAAGGACAGGCCCGAGTCCTGGCCGCCGGCGACGCGATAGATCTCGCCATCTGTCTCGATGTCGCAGGGATGGGCGTCCAGCTTGCGGGCGGCGGCCTCGACCAGGATCTTCTTCAGGGACTGGGCGGCGTCGATGCCGGCATTGCCGACCATGAAGGTGACGCGGGACGAGTAGGAGCCGTTGTCCTTCGGCGTCAGGGCGCTGTCGGCCGAGATGACCCGCAGGCGGCCCCAATCGACGCCCAGCACCTCGCCGACCACCTGGGCGACCATCGTGTTCGAGCCCTGGCCGATGTCGGCGGCCCCGGTCAGGATGGTGATGGACCCGTCGAAATCCAGCTTCAGGTTGACGGTGGCATGGGGTTCGCCGGTCCAGTGCTTGGGCGTCGAGGTGCCGGACACGAAGTGCGAGCAGGCGAAGCCCAGCCCGCGGCCCCGTCCCAGCGTGCCGCGCCGTTCGTTCCAGCCCGAGGCGGCGACCACCTTGTCGATGCATTCGGGCAGGCCGTAGCTCATCACCTTCTGGGCATAGGCGGTGGTGTAGGGAACGGTGCCGATCAGGTTGGCCCGGCGCACCTGGGCGGGGTCCAGGCCCAGCTCGACCGCCATTTCGTTCAGCAGGGCCTCGAAGGCGGCGCGCGGGTCGACGGTGCCGTGGCCGCGCTGGGCGCCGCAGGGCGGGGTGTTGGTATAGACCCGCCAGCCGTCGTGCTTGATGGCCGGGATGTCGTAGATCCCGTGCAGCAGGGCGCCGGAATAAAGGATGGTGATGATGCCGTAGCCGGCATAGGCGCCGCCGCGCTGGACCACTTCCATGTGGCAGGCGGTGATGCGGCCTTCCGCGGTCAGGCCCAGTTTCAGCCTGATCTCGGTGTCGGGGCGGCCGCGATGGGCCAGGAAGGTCTCTTCCCGGGTCTGCACCACCCGCACCGTGCCTTGCGCCTTGCGGGCCAGCAGGGCGGCGATGATCTCGTGGTGCAGGGTCTCGGTGCGGGCGCCGAAGCCGCCGCCCAGGAACGGCTTGATCACCCGGATGCGGGCGGAATCCATCTCCAGGCATTGCGCCACCTTCAGATGGACGTAATAAGGCACCTGGGTGGTGGTGGTCAGCGTCAGCCAGCCGCGCTGGGGGTCGTATTCGGCCAGGGTGGCGTTGGGCTCGATATGGGCGTGGTTGATCTCGGCGAAGCGGAAGCTTTTCTCGCGCACCAGCCGGGCGGCGCGGAAGCCGGCCTCGGCGTCGCCGAACTCGTTGTGGACGTCGCGCAGCACGTTGCCCGGCTTGTCGTCGTGCAGGACCGGGGCGCCCGGCGCCATCGCCTTGCGGGCCTCGAACACCGCCGGCAGCTTTTCGTATTCGACGCGGATCAGCTTCAGGGCGGCGGCGGCGGTGGCTTCGTCGACCGCGGCGACGGCGGCCACCGGGTCGCCGCGATAGCGCACCTTGTCGCGGGCCAGCGGATATTCGTTCTCGGCGATGGGCAGGACGCCATAGGGCACCCGGCAATCCTCGCCGGTGCAGACGGCGGCGACGCCGTCCAGGGCCTGGGCGGCGGACACGTCGACGGAGACGATGCGGGCATGGGGATGCGGGCTGCGCAGGATGCGCCCGACCAGGGCGCCGGCGGCCGGCATGTCGGCGGTGTAGCGGGCCTTGCCGGTGACTTTCTCGATTCCGTCGACCAGGGGGGTGCGTACGCCGACATTGCCTTCGCGGGCCTTGCCTTCCAGCTTGCGGATGGTCATGGCGCCACCCCCTTGGCGGCTTCCACCGATTCGACGATCTTCACATAGCCGGTGCAGCGGCACAGATTTCCGGCCAGGGCGGCGCGGATCTCGTCGCGGTCCGGATCGGGATTTTTGCGCAGCAAGGCCTCGGCGGCCATGATCATGCCTGGGGTGCAAAAGCCGCACTGGGTGCCCAGCTTCTCGTGGAAGGCCTGCTGCAGGGCGCTCATCCGGCCGGACCGGCTCAGCCCCTCGACGGTTTCCACCCGCTTGCCCGCCGCCTGATGGGCCAGGGTCGAACAGGCCAGCCGCGGCCGGTCGTCCACCAGCACGGTGCAGGCGCCGCATTCGCCGCCGTCGCAGCCCTGCTTGGTGCCGGTCAGGCCGGCGACCTCGCGCAGGTAGTCGATCAGCAGCATGTTGTCGGGGACCAGATCTTCGCGCCGTCGTCCGTTGACGGTCAGGGCCAGGATGGATTTCAAGGCGGGTCCTCCCTTCATTCGGCCAGGCGGATCAGCAGACGGGTCAGGGTCTGCCGTTCGGCGGGCGTCAGTTTGGCGGTCAGGTCGGCTTCGTGGGCCAGCACCAGCCCCTCGATGCGGGCCAGTTCGCCGCGTCCGGTTTCGGTCAGTTCCAGGCAGTGGGAGCGGCGGTCGACGGCCGAGGGCACCCGCTCGATCAGGCCGCGGGCCTCCAGCTGGTCGGCCACCTTGACGATGGTCGAGCGTTCCACCTCCATCGCCTCGGCCAGGCGGCTTTGCGCCAGTCCGGGGTTGGCGGCGATGACCTGCAGCATGCCGAACAGGCCCGGCGTGATGTCGGCCGCGGTGCCGACGCTGTGGGCGAAATGGCGGAACAGGGCGACCTGGGCGCGGCGCAGGTGAAAACCCAGCAGATCGGGCAGCAGGCCATAGGACATGGCCGGCGGATCACTGGCGGCGGGCTTGCGGGTGGCGGTCATGGCGGTCCTCGCACGGCAACGGTTTATTGTTAGCCATGCGAACAAATATCCGCAACGGAAATATGTTCACTCGGCTAACAATGTGCCGGCGGAACCGGAAGGGTCAGTGGTCGCTGCCGTGCAGGATGCGGTCGGCGATGCCGGTATCGTAATCCTGTCCGGCGCGGGTCAGGGTCAGGGCATAGGGGAAGCTGCCGCGGATCAGGCCCTTGCGCTCCAGCGCCGTCCAGACGGCGGGGTTGTTCAGGCCGGTGGCGTCGGCGGTCATCACCACCTTGCGTCCGACGTGGAAATGGTTGCCGTGCGGCTGCGGCAGGGTGGTCAGCACCTTGTCGCCGGTTTCCAGAATGTTGCTGGTTTCCTCGGACCTGGCCAGTTCCTGGAACAGCACCAGGGTCTTGCATTGCAGGGGGTTCAGCTTCAGCGGATTGGTCTTGGGGGGCATGGCGGGCTCCGGGTTGCGGGGCGGCGATTATGCGCCCCGCGGCGGGGTTCGCCAATCCCCGGCGACCGCCTGCACCACCGCCAGGGCGGCGATGGCGGCGGTTTCGGCGCGCAGGATGCGCGGCCCCAGCGACACCGGACGGGCGAAGGGGCAGGCGGCCAGCAGGGCGCGTTCTTCCGGGGCGAAGCCGCCTTCGGGGCCGACCAGGATCGCCAGCAATCCGGCGGGGACGGCGCCGGCCAGCGGCGCCCCCCGCCCGCTTTCGTCCAGGAACAGCAGGGTGCGGGCGGGGTCCCACCCGGCCAGGACCCGCTCCAGCGGGGCCGGCTCCTTCAGGTCGGGCACGGTCAGCCGTTCGCATTGCTCGGCGGCTTCGGCCAGATGGGCGCGCAGGCGCTCGGCATTGACGCGGGCCGCCACGGTGCGCCGGGTGAACACCGGCCACAGGGCGCTGGCCCCCAGTTCGGCGGCCTTTTCCGCCACCAGATCGGTATTGTCCTTTTTCAGCGGTGCCGCCAGCAGCCACAGGTCGGGCTCGGCCGCCTGGGGGCGGGTCCGGTGGCGCACCGCCAGCCGGACGGCGCTTTTGGCGGCCTGCGTCACCTCGGCCAGCCATTCGCCGTCGCGGCCGTTGAACAGCAGGACCGCCTCGCCGGCCTTGGCCCGCATGACGTTGGCCAGGTAGTGCGACTGCTCCTTGCCCAGGGCCAGGTCGGCATCGGCGGCCAGGTCGGCGGGGACGAACAGGCGAAGGCGGGGGCGGTCGGTCATCGGACGGTCATAGCATAAAGAGAGGCCGGCAATCTGCCGGAACTTGCCCGAGACCCCGGCTCGGGGCATAACCCAGGCAGGCGTATCGGAGGAACGGGCATGGACAGGATCGGCATCGTCGGGGCGGGCGCGTGGGGAACGGCTCTGGCGGCCACCATCCGCCGGGCCGGGCGCAACGTGGTGCTGTGGGCGCACGAGCAGGAAGTGGCGGCCCAGATCAACGCCACCCGCCGCAACGGGGTCTACCTGCCCGACGTGCTGCTGGAATGCGGCATCCGCGCCAGCACCGACCTGGCCGAAGCCGCCGCCGCCGACGTGGTGCTGCTGGTGACGCCGGCCCAGCATCTGCGCGCCACCTGCCGCCTGCTGGCGCCCCTGTGGCGGGCCGGCACCCCGGCGGTGATCTGCGCCAAGGGCATCGAGCAGGGCAGTCTGGCGATGATGACCGAAGTGGTCGAGGCGGAGCTGCCCACCGCCGCCATCGCCGTGCTGTCGGGACCGACCTTCGCCGCCGAGGTGGCGCGCGGCCAGCCCACGGCGGTGACGCTGGCCTGCGCCGACCCGGTTCTGGGCCGCCGGCTGGTCGAGGCGGTGGGAACCGCCACCTTCCGCCCCTATCTGGCCGACGATCTGGTGGGGGCCGAGATCGGCGGCGCCGTCAAGAACGTGCTGGCCATCGCCTGCGGCATCGTCGAGGGCCGCGGCCTGGGCGACAACGCCCGCGCCGCGCTGATCACCCGCGGCCTGGCCGAACTGACCCGGCTGGCCCTGGCCAAGGGCGGCCGGGCGGAAACGCTGATGGGGCTGTCCGGCCTGGGCGACCTGATCCTCACCGCCTCGTCGCCGCAATCGCGCAACTATTCGCTGGGCTTCGCCCTGGGCGAGGGGCGGACGCTGGCCGACATCCTGGCCGGCCGCAAGGCCGTCACCGAAGGGGTGTGGAGCGCCGGCGCGGTGGTCCGCATGGCCGCCGGGCTGGGGATCGAGATGCCCATCTGCGCCGCCGTCGACGCCGTCCTGAACGGCGGCGCCGGCCTGGACGATTCCATCGCCGCCCTGCTGTCGCGCCCGTTCCGCGCCGAAACCCGATGACACCATCCCCCACCGATCAGCCAAGGAGCCCCGCCATGTTCGTCGTCCACTGCCAGGACAAGCCCGGCGCCCAGCAATTGCGCATCGACAACCGCGCCAACCATCTGGAATACCTGAAGTCCCACCTGGACAAGGTGGTGATGGCCGGGCCGGTGCAGACCGAGGACCGCACCGGCATGGTCGGTTCGGTGCTGGTGCTGGATTTCCCCACCCGCGAGGAACTGGACGCCTTCCTGGCCGGCGATCCCTATGCCCGGGCCGGACTGTTCGCCGCGGTCACGGTTCTGCCCTACAAGAAGGTCCTGCCCTGATGGCCTGCTGGCTGGTCAAGTCCGAACCCGGCGCCTGGTCGTGGGACGATCAGGTCCGCGACCATGTCACCGCCTGGACCGGCGTGCGCAACCATCAGGCCGGCAACTTCCTGAAGGCGATGCGGACCGGCGACCGGGCCTTCTTCTACCATTCGGTCGACCAGAAGCGCATCGTCGGCATCGTCGAGGTGGTGCGCGAGGCCTATGCCGACCCCACCGCCGAGGACCCGCGCTGGGTCTGCGTCGACGTCGCCGCCGTTCAGGCGCTGCCGCGCCCGGTGGCCCTGGCCGAGGTCAAGGCCGATCCCCGGCTGGCCGAACTGGCCCTGATCCGCCAGTCCCGCCTGTCGGTGATGCCCATCGACGACGAAAGCTGGGCCATCCTGTGCGGCATGGGCGGCGTGACGCGGTGATCCTGTGCCCCCTGGCCGAGATCGCCGATCCCGGGGCCAGGGGGCCGTTCCCGCTGACGGTCGACGGCCGGCCGGAACAGGTGTTCGTGGTGCGCATGAACGGGCGCGTCGCCGCCTTCGTCGACCGTTGCCCGCATGCCCGGGCGCCGCTGGAAATGGCCCCCGACCAGTTCCTTGACCTGTCCTGCAGCGAGATCTTGTGTTCGATGCACGGGGCGCGCTTCGACCCGGCCAGCGGCCGCTGCCTGCTCGGCCCGTGCAAGGGCCGGTCCCTGCAAAGGATCGAGGTCGCGATTCGCGACGGAATGGTCGTTGCGGTCGCCGGCGGCTGACGATTTCAGTCAGTCATAATGTTGCGCTGCAGCACGGCGGTTTCTGCCGTTTGTTTCGTCCGGGGGGTTGAGTCGTTCCAAGAACTTGACCATAATCCCCATCTGCACCGGGGTTTACAAACCTGCCCGTTCCCTGACGGGCCAAACCAAAACAAGTGGAGACAAACCGACATGGCCGACCTTTATCCGGTTCCCGCTGAGTTCGCCAAGAATGCGCTGATCGATGAAAAGACCTATCAGGAGTGGTACGAGCGTTCGGTCAAGGATCCGGACGGCTTCTGGGGGGAGCACGGCAAGCGTGTCGATTGGATCAAGCCGTTCACTCAGGTCAAGGATGTCTCCTATTCCGGTGACGTGAGCATCAAGTGGTTCGCCGACGGCACCTTGAACGTGTCGGCCAACTGC
>CAJANN010000135.1 GCA_903941095.1 uncultured Rhodospirillaceae bacterium
CATGCGCCGGGCGCTGCCTCCGGCAGCTTGGCTGCGCTCCGCCATGCGCCTTCAGCTACGCTTCAGGCCCGCTTCGCGGGGCCTCAACGGCCCAGTCGCCCGCTGACGCGGGCTTCACCTGATTGCCCTGGCATCGTCCGCACGGCTTCAGTCTCCGGGCGTGTCGCACCAGCCCTGCTTGCGCCGGCCGCCATAGCGGCGGGCCAGATTGGCGGCAAGCAGGCGCGAGGCGATGTCCTCGCCGCTGTCGGTTTCAACGCTGGCGACGGCGCGGCCGCCATATTTGTCGTAGGTCACGTCCCGCAGGAGGACGCGGCCCGAGGCCAGCCATCGATTCAGGCTGTCGCGGGCGATTCCGGCCAGCCGACGCTCTTCCTCGCATTTGCCGCGCAGTTCCGGGGTGTCTATTCCGGACAGCCTGACCGATACCTCGACATATTGGCCCGGCCAGATATGCGCCCGCACCTCGATGGTGTCGCCGTCCTTGATCCGCAGGATTTCGGCTTCGATGGGGCCGTGGATGCGCTCCACCGCGCCGCCGCCGGCCGGCAGCGGCAGGACGGCAAGAGCCAGAAGGAAAATGCGAAGGGCAGGGCGAGGCGACATCATCGGTATGGACACCATTACATGGAACATGTATGGGCCAAGTACAGCCTGAACGCAAGAAAAAAGAACAAAACGGGTTCATGGACTACCCGCTCCGCCGGCTCACCGCACCTTGAAGATCGGCATGACCGGGGCACAGGGCAGGCGGTCTTCCAGACGGCCGGTGGCCAGCTCCTCGGCCAGTTTGCCGAAGGCGATGTCATAGGCCCTGATCACCACGCCCAGATCGTCCTCGGTATGGCCGTAGCAGATGTTGTGGCTGCTGAGATACAGAACGCCGTTCTGCAGGACGTGGTGGGCGAACAGCGTCTTGATGGCCTCGACCCGTGCCGTCGGGTGCGGCTTGAAGGCCATCAGTTTCCACGGCGCCTTCCCGACCAGGGACACCAGATCGGACAGGCCGTGGGCGGCGATGACGGCGTGGGTTTCGTCGGCCAGACGGTTGCCCAATTGCCAGATCCGCTCGATCACCGGCTCGCGCTTCATCTTGTCGATGACGGCGATGGCCGCCGCCAGCGACAGCGCCTCGCCGCCGAAGGTGCCGGAGAAGAAGATGTTCTCCATCTCGTGCATGATGTCGGCGCGGCCGACCACCGCCGAAATCGGCATGCCGTTGCCCATCGCCTTGCCGAACGAGGACAGGTCCGGCGTCACCCCGAACAGGCTTTGCGCCCCGCCCAGGGAATAGCGGAAGCCGGTGATGACCTCGTCGAAGATCAGCAGGGCGCCGTTGGCGTGCACCAGCTCGCGCACCGATTCCAGATAACCCGGTGCCGGTTCGGTGGTGTTCATCGGCTCCATGATCAGGGCGGCGATCTCGCCGGGATGGGCCTTGAACAAGGCATGCAGGGCGTCAAGGTCGTTGTAGGGGGCCAGCCGGGTCAGGTCACTGACCGCGCCGGGCACCCCCTTGTTGCGGCTGGTGGCGCCGATATACCAGTCCTGCCAGCCGTGATAGCCGCAGGCGATCACCCGGTCGCGGCCGGTGAAGGCGCGGGCCAGCCTGATGGTGGCGCTGGTGGCGTCGGTGCCGTTCTTGCCGAAGCGCACCGCCTCGGCGCAGGGCACGATGTCCACCAGCCGTTCGGCCAGCTGGGTTTCCAGCTCGGTGGCCAGGCTGAACGAGATGCCTTCGCTCAGCTGGGTGCGCACGGCGGTGTCGACGTCGGGGTCCTGATAGCCCAGGACCACCGGCAGCAGGCCCAGCACCAGATCGACATAGGCATTGCCGTCGACGTCCCACACCCGCCCGCCGCGGCCGTGGGTGACGAACATCGGCGCGCCGTCCGGATATTGGATATGGCTTTTCGAAAAGGTCTGGCTGCCCAGCGGAATGACCTTCCGTGCCCGTTCCAGCAGGGCCGCCGACTGGCGGGTGCCGCGATAGGGCGGGGCGCCGTCGGCGCGCAGGGACTTGGCCAGTCCGGCATCCCGGACGATGGCGCGGTTGACGTCGCGCAAGGACGGGTCGGCGTCCAGAACCGCCAGCACGTCCAGGTGCGACGGCGGCAGCGGCGACGACGGCAGGCGGGCCACCACCTGACGCAGGAAGTCCAGGTCGCGGGGTTCGTCCAGGGTCCAGCGTTCCGCCGACAGGCCGGGCAGGGGGGCGACGATGCAAGCCTGGCGGAACCGATGGTGATTGGCCCGCAGGAAGGGGGTGACGTGCTCGCGTTCGCTGGGCTGGTCTGCTTCGGCTCCGGCGGCTTCCAGCGCGGCGCGGGTGAAGATTTCGCAATCCAGTCCATCCGGCCAGGTGGTGGTGGCGGTGTTGCTGGCATAGTCCAGGCCGCCCCGCCGCCGCAGGGCCACCACCGACCCGGCGACCCACGGGTCCAGCAGCGGGCAGTCGCCGGTCAGGCGCATGACGATGTCGGCGTTCTCGGCGCGGGCGGCGATCAGGAAGCGGGCCAGGACGTCGTCCTCGGGGCCGCGATGGCAGCCCACCCGATGCTCGGCGCACCAGGCGGCCAGGGCGTCGTCGGCCGGCTGGCCGGTGGTGGCCACCACCACCGCGTCGATGCCGGGAATGGCGCGGGCGGCGTCGACCACCCAGGCGATCACCGGGCGCCCGCCCAGGTCGATCAGGGCCTTGCCCGGCAGGCGGGTCGAGGATTGGCGGGCCTGGATGATGGCGACGGTATTCATGACGGCAATCCTGCAAGACGGCGGGCGGAAATCAGGCGGTCGAGAACGGCCAGGGCCTCGCGGCCCGGACAGGCGGGGGCGGCCTCGCCCCGGCAACAGGCCAGAAAGGCGCGCATCTCGTCGATGTAATCGTCGGCATAGGCGCCGGGAAAGCTGTGTTCGGCCAGGGTGACGCCGTCGCCGCGGGTCAGGTGCAGGCGGCGTCCGTCCAGGTCCAGCCGCATCGCCGCGTCGGTGCCGACGATCAGGGTATGGCGTCGCCGTGGCCGGGTGACGAAATCGACATGAACCGACGAGACGATGCCGCCGGGATGGATCATGACCATTTCCGCCAGATCTTCCGAGGCCAGCCCAAGGGTGCCGCTGTTGATGGCGACGGCGGCCTTGACCTAGGGCAGGCCCAGCAGATGGGCGGCCAGATCGAATTCGTGCACGATGTCGAAGATGACGCCGCCGGTCCGGGGATCGTTGGCGTAACCCTGGCGGAAATCGGTGCCCGGCCGCCATTGCGGCAGGTAGTCGGCCATCTCCAGGCGGGCCCACAGCGGGCGGCCCAGGCGGCCGCCGTTCAGCAGGTCGCGGGCCTTGGCGACCACCGGGTGATAGCGCAGGTTCAGGCCGACGAAGACCACCTTGCCGGCCTGTTCGGCACGGTCCAGCAGGGCGGCGATTCCGTCGACGGTGTGGGCCAGCGGTTTTTCGACGAACAGGTGGCAGCCGGCATCCAGGGCCGCCTGCATGTCGTCGAGATGACGGCCCGACGGCGAGGCGATGATGGCGGCGGTCGCGGCGGCCAATGCCTCGTCGCGGCGGGCGACCGGCAGGCCGCCCTCGGCGCCCAGCATGGCACGGCGTTCCTCGGACGGGTCGAAGCCGACGACCTGGCTGCCCAGGGCCAGCAGGTTGCGGGCATGGCGCAGCCCGATCGAGCCCAGGCCGAGAACGGCGATCATATCATCATGCGGCTGATCATGCCCAGCAGCTCGCCCTCGCTCAGCCACCAATCGTTGGAATCGCTGGCATACCGGAACCCTTCGGGGACCAGCCGGCCGCCCTCGGGCTGGGCGCCGGCCTGGACGAAGCGCATGATCGGCTGGATGACGTAGCGGTCGTCATATTCGAAGGCGGTCCGCGATTCCTCTTCGGCGATCATCACCTCGTGCAGCTTCTCGCCGGGGCGGATGCCGATCACCTTGTGCGGCAGCCCCGGCGCCAGGCAGCGGGCCAGTTCGGTGATGCGCATGCTGGGGATCTTGGGGATGAAGATCTCGCCGCCGGTCATCCGGTCATAGGACGACAGCACGAAATCGACACCCTGCTGCAGGGTGATCCAGAAGCGGGTCATCCGTTCGTCGGTGATGGGCAGATGGTCGGTGCCCTGCTTGATCAGGCTCTGGTACAGCGGCACCACCGACCCGCGCGAGCCGACGACGTTGCCGTAGCGGATGACCGAGAAGCGGGTCTTGGACGAGCCGCGCAGATTGTTGGCGGCGACGAACACCTTTTCGGCGGCCAGTTTGCTGGCGCCGTACAGGTTGACCGGGTTGACCGCCTTGTCGGTGGACAGCGCGACGACCGCCTCGACATCGTTGTTGAGCGCCGCCCATACCAGATTTTCGGCGCCCCACACGTTGGTGTGCAGGCATTCGGTGGGGTTGTACTCGGCCACCGGGACATGCTTCAGGGCGGCGGCGTGGATGACGATGTCGACCCCGCGCAAGGCCATCATCAGCCGCTCGCGGTCGCGGACGTCGCCGATGAAATAGCGCATGGCCGGATAGCGGTCCTCGGGGAACTCGCGGGCCATCTCGTATTGCTTCAACTCGTCGCGCGAGAAGATGATCAGGCGGCGGACGTCGCAGCGTTCCAGAACGGTGCGGGTGAACTGGTGGCCGAACGAGCCGGTGCCTCCCGTCACCAGAACGGATTTGCCCTTGAGCTTGTCGCCCAGATCGCAGCGGAAGGAATTCAGAATCGGCACACTGTCCCCCAGGCATCACATACGGAACGGGCGGAGACGGCCATCGCCACCGTCCACCCTGAATCCTTGGTCGCAAAGCGTTAAGATTTCCCTGCGAACCGGGGAATTCTGCCGGCCGCCGCCTGTGGCGGCGCCCGTGGCCGGGAATGGTGGCTTTTAAGCCGTCGATATATTAGGGTCCTGCCGCAAACAATGGGGAAGACGATGGACAGTGGATTGAAGTGCCCTGAGTGCAATTCCGAACATGTTTATCAGGACGGCAGCCTGTGGATCTGTCCGGAATGCGCGCATGAATGGAACCCCGAAACCGCCGGCGGCGAATCCGCCGCAGAGGGGGCGGGGGTGCGCGACGCCAACGGAAATCCGCTGAGCGACGGCGACAGCGTGACCGTGATCAAGGATCTGAAGGTCAAAGGCTCTTCTCTGGTCGTCAAGGGCGGGACCAAGGTCAAGGGCATCCGCCTGGTGGATGCCGCCGACGGACATAACATCTCCTGCAAGATCGACGGCATCGGCGCGATGAACTTGAAGTCGGAGTTCGTCAAGAAGGCCTAGGTGTGGACGGCACTGGTGCGGTGCCGTTTTCCGGATTGCCCTCATCGGTCCCGGTGCCGCGGGCTCATCCATTTTATTGTTCACGATCGTTTCAGCTCGACTTCCGAGCAGACCCGGTCGCGGCCTCTGCTCTTGCCGATGTAGAGGGCCTGATCCGCGCGGTTCAGCAACTGGTCGATATCGTCGGATGGTCCCAGCGTAGCGACACCGATGCTGACAGTCTGTCGCCGGCCAGTGCCGAAGTCATGGTCGCGCACCGCCCGGCGGATACGTTCAGCAAGGATCATGGCCTGATCCAGCCGAGAATCCGGGCACAGCACCACCAGTTCCTCGCCACCCCAGCGGGCCGGCAGGTCGATGGCGCGGACAGAGCGGCTGACCAGATCCGCCATGGCGATCAGGACCTTGTCTCCGACCAGATGGCCGAAATCATCATTGATCCGCTTGAAGTGATCCACGTCGATCATGATCAGCGACAGCCCATGCCTCAGGCGCCGGGCCCTGGCTAATTCGATGGGAAGCTGCAGGTTCAGCCGTGTCCGATTGGGCAGGTTGGTCAGGTGGTCTGTCTGGGAGAGCCGGTCCAGTTCCCGGCTCAGCTTGCGCATCCGCCACCCCCAATAGGCCACCACCGCCAAGACGATGCTCAAACCCAGTGCAATCTTGATGGTCAGGGCATAGTCGATGCCGGTCTGAACCTGAATTGCGACGTGTTGGTTGATGATCTGTCCACGTTCGGTGGGGGTGATCGTGGCGATGGCCTTGTTCAGGATATCGCGAAGCTCCGGCTGGTTGCGAAGAACCCCGATCCGCAGATTGTTCGAGTAATTGGGCATCTGGCCGGCAATCTTGAGATTGAACAGCCCTTCCTTCCGGATGGTGTAGGCCGCGACGATCAGCGAGCGCAGGGTCATCGAGGCTTGCCTTGTCGAGACCAGATCGATGGCTGATTTCTCGCTGTCCGTGATGATGACGCGCAGATTTGGATAATCCCGGCGGATGCGTTCTTCCATCGAGGTGCCGCTGGGCAGGGCGATGCTCTCCCCGCTCAGGATCGCCGGATCGAGGATGAAAGGATGTTCCTCGCGGGTGATGAAGACGTTGCTGTCGGTGAACAGGGGATCGGTGAACAAGAGCCACTCGTCC
>CAJANN010000136.1 GCA_903941095.1 uncultured Rhodospirillaceae bacterium
GACGACTGAAACTCGCACAGGATGTGCAGGACAACATCCTCGCCGTCGGCCGTCGGCATTCGCCAGATCACATCGCCTTCACGGCGCTTGCCGTCGCGGTCATGGAACTTGGCGTTGATCCGCTCCATGCGGGTGAAATCCAGCCCGACCGCCATGGCCTCGGGCACGAACTCACGCACAAGCTGCTCCGCCATCAGCGGATGGGAGAACAGGCGATGGTAGAGGGCATCAGGACCGGACATGCCCACCGTCTATCACGCCGACGCCGAACTGTCACCGGCCACCGGCTGGTCGGAAGCGCGTTCATACAGCGGCACTGCGCCAGCCAACTGGGTGTCGTCGGGCCGGAAACCTTCGACGATTTTGTTGAACGGGACGGCACCGCAGCCGGGCGTCAGGCAGTCGCGCTTGCCCTTCGGGCATTGGGCGAATGAACACAGCCGCCCCAGATAGCGGTCGCTGCCCGGTTCGAACAGGAAGGTGTCCACCTGATGGTTGGCGACGCGGATTCCGGTTCTGGAGTCACAGGCCTGCCGCAGGGCGAGATCGCGGGCGCGGCGCATATCGCCGAGACGGTCCTGGCTGTCCAGCCAGACGGCAAGGTCGAGGTCGCCGCATTCGTGCCACAGCTCGATGCCGTGCTGGCGGAACGGTTGGAAGCGCGGCACCTCTTTCCGCAGGGGCTTGGCCACCGAGCCGATGAGGCCGATGGCCTGCACTTCGGGGAAGCTGCGCCATGCCGCCGCCACCACATCCGCCGCGGCGCGGAACTCCCTCTGGCGCGCCAGCAGGCGGGCGTTTTCCCGTTCGATTTCGGCACGGCGGATGGTCATTTCCCCAGCAGCTTCATGAAGTTGCGCTTGGCCTTGAATCGTGCTTTCAGCTCCAGCACATGGGCCGTCTGCTCGTCAGTCTCCCGCAAGGCCCCCATGCGGGCCACCAGTTTGCAGGCTTCCTCGTAATTGGGATTGCCGCCAGCCTCAACCAACTGGTCGATGCGGGCGGCGTAAACCGACAGCGCCTCGCGCGGATGGGTGGTCTCGCTGGCCTGGGCCAGCATCTCCTTCAATCCGCCCCCGGCGCCGTGGTCCTGCACAATGTCCCAGGCCTCAGTGAACAGGGACTCGGCCATCAGCACCCGGATCAGCAGATCGGCCGGCGATGACCAGCGGGATTGCGGCGGGGATTTTGCCAACCATGCCCGCAAGGCGGTGATGGCGCGGTCGCGGGCCGCCTCTCCGCCAATGGCGCGTAAGGAGCGGTAAAGGTCGAGGCTGGGCTGCCGCTCGAATGCCCGCCACAGCAGGGCTTCGGCCGCGCCAATCCGACCGGCGCCGAGATGGAGATCGACGGCAAAACTCGTCAGCCGCTCGTCGGGCGGATCGTCCTCGAACAGCCATAATCCGTCCTCGGCGTGGCGCAGGGCGTCGGCTTCCCTGCCCTGGGACAGGCAGAACCGGGCCAGTTCCAGATAGCGCCAGGGCGACGACAGGTCGCGGGCTCGGATGGCGATGCGGGCATCGACATCTGCGTCACGTTCGGCGAAGAAATCCATGATCGCCGCCAGCCGCCCGCGTTCGCTGGAAAAATCGTCCTTGGCTCGGTGTCCGCCCGGCAGCGGCGGGATCTTGTCCCAGGCGGCAGCGGCGAGGCGGCGGAGTTCGGTCAGTCCGGACTCGCCCAGGATATCGGCGTAGAGGGCGGCCGAATTGTGAAAGGTGTCCCAATCGCCTTCCACCTCGCGGGCATAAAGCTCACCCGCCAGGGCCACCGGATCGGGGCGGGTGGCGCGGCAGGCGTCCAGGTGGATGTCGTGCGCCCGCTCCAGCAAGCCTCCGCAATGGCCGGCGGAATCGTCGATCTGGTTGATCGCGTCCTCGATGCGGGACAGGGCGTGGTCGATCAGGCCGAGGGCCAGGGCGGCCCGGCCTTCGCTCGCCAGGGCCTCGATGCGATCCAGGACCGCCTCCACTTCTTCGGCCCAACCGGCGGCCTCGCGGTAAGGAACGAATCCGCCGGTATCGGTGGCTTCGTCGATGGCCTGACGGAAGCGGGCGTCGAGGATGTCGTCCTCATCGGACGCGGCGGCCGCGTCCATCTCCAGCCGGCGACACAGGGAGTCGTCACGTTCGGCCAGATCGAGGATCATCGCCACCAGCGTATCCACGCCCTTGGCTTGAAGATGGCTGCGGATACGCTCCAGCGGGCCGGTGTCGTCGTCGTCATCAGTCTCGTTGGCCGACAGCGCGACGGCCACCAGATGCTTACAGAAACCCCAATCCTCGAAGGCCGGACAGGAACATTCGCCGCCGATATGGGGGCCATCGCCAGTCAGCACGGCGCGATAGTCTTCGCTTCCCGAGACCCGCGCCACCACCCGGCCCGGTTCCTGGCGAAGGATCTCCACCAGCCCGTCCTGATGATAGGCCTGTCCACGGGCGAACACCGCATCCCCGGCCATCCGGCGCAGGACATCGACAGCGAAGCGGGTCATAGCGGTTGGAGCA
>CAJANN010000137.1 GCA_903941095.1 uncultured Rhodospirillaceae bacterium
AGCCGGGCCGCATCGCCTATATCGCCATCAAGCCCAAGGACATCCAGCCCCGGAGGACATGGTCATGACCATTCCCAATCGCCCCCGCCTTGCCGATCTGCTCCAGATGCCGGTGGGCGAAGTTGCCCAGTTCTCGCCCGAAATCCTGGCCCTGCTCCAGGAGGAGGCCGAGGAAGCCCTGCGCCGTGCCAAATGCCAGAAGGACTGGCTCGACGGCGTGCTGGACCGCCGATACGCCCACATCGCCGCCGAGTTGCGCAGCCGCGAGGGCAAGGACACCGGTACCGTCCGCTTCGATGACGGCCCGGTGACCGTGGTCGCCGATCTGCCCAAGAAGGTGGAATGGGACCAGGAAGCGCTGGCGGCGACAGTCGAACGCATCCGCGCCATCGGTGATGATCCGACCGAATATGTCGAGACGGCGTTCAAGGTGCCGGAGCGCAAATACGGCGCTTGGCCCGCCCATATCCGCGCCGCCTTCGAATCGGCCCGCACGGTCAAGACCGGCAAGCCGACCTTCACGCTCAAGTCCAACACCCCCTGAGACAGCGGCGGGGCAGCCCGTACCGCAAGGGCGGGCAGGTTCCCCTTCGGCACCCGGTCAACGCCCCGCCGTTTCCTGACCAACGGAGAACCCCATGCCCGTTCGCATCATTACCGCCGACGAGCGTCTGTCCGCCGCCGGCAACAAGACCTCGGTGGCCATCTTCGGCCCGCCCGGCGTCGGCAAGACATCGTTGCTGAAGACCCTGCCGCCCGCCCACACCGTCTGCCTCGATCTCGAGGCCGGCATGAAGTCGGTGCAGGACTGGCCCGGTGCCAGCATCCCGGTGCGCAGCTTCGGCGACTTCCGCGATCTCGCCGTACTGATCGGCGGTCCCGATCCGGCGGTCGATCCCAACGCCTTCTATAGCGCCCAGCATTTTCAGCATGTGCGGTCGCTCTATGCCGGATTGGGCGTCGAGGAATTCCTCTCCGCCATGCCGGTGGTGTTCGTCGATTCCATCACCGACCTCACCCGGCAGGCCATGGGCTACGCCAAGCAGCAGCCGGAAGCCTTCTCCGACCGCACCGGCAAACCCGATATCCGTGGCGCCTATGGCCTGCTGGGGCGCGAGGTGATCCAGGCGCTGAAGCATCTGCAGCACGCACCGGGCAAGACGGTGATCTTCGTCGGCGTGCTGGAGAAGGTCACCGACGAATTCAACGTCGCCACCTGGCAGCCGCAAATGGAGGGATCGAAGGCGGGGCGCGAACTGCCCGGCATCGTCGATCAGGTCATCTCCATGCACCTGTTTTCACACGATGCCGACGGCAACTGGGAACTGAACGAGAAGGCCGCCGACCGCCGTCTGGTCTGCCGTTCCGGAAATCCCTACGGCCTACCGGGCAAGGATCGTTCCGGTCGCCTTGACGTGACCGAACCGCCGGATCTCGGAGCCCTGCTTGCCAAGATCAACCGCATCCCCGTCTGAATGAAAGGAACCCACCCCCATGTCCTACGATTTCAACGATGCCCAGGCCCAACGGATGCCCTCGGGCGAACTGATCCCCGACGGCACCTTCGCCAAGATCCGCATGACCATTCGCCCCGGTGGCGTCAACGGCTCGGTGCCCATGGATGCCGGGCTGCTGAAGGCAGCGTCCGAGAGCGACGCCAAGATGCTCGACTGCGAATTCACCGTGGTCGAGGGGCCGTTCGTGCGCCGCAAGTTCTGGCAAAATTTCACGGTGGCCGGCGGCAAGCTCGACGACAAGGGCCAGTCCATTGCCTGGAACATCTCGAAGGGGTCGTTCCGCGCCATGGTCGACAGCGCCCTGGGCCTCAGCCCGAAGGACATGAGCGACGCCGCCAAGGCCAAGCGGGTGCTGCAGGGCTTGAAGCAGTTGGACGGCATCACCTTCGTCGCCCGCATCATGGTCGAGCCCCCCAGCGATCCCCGTTACCATGATCAGAATCGGCTAGCCAACGTGGTGCTGCCCGACGAACCGCAATACGCCCTGGTGATGAAGGGTGAAACGGTGGAACCGGAACCCATCAACGCCAAGCCGCGCAAGCCCGCCACTGCCGGTGCCGGTCAGAACGCTCCGGCCTGGGCCACCGATACCGCCCCGGCGCAGGCACCGCAACAGGCCAGCAGCGTGCCGTGGAATCAGCAGGGGACGGCGCAGCCCCAGCCCGCAGCCCAGCAGCCCACTCCCCCGGCGGCATCGGCCACCGGCCCGGCTTGGCTCAACACCTGACGAAGGCGGCGCCTGCCATGACGGATGCTGAATGGCAGGCGCATGTCACGCGCCAGGCGGCAAAGGCGATCGGCGAATGGCTCGAAGCCCGCGGAAAACTGCATCAACCCATAAGGGCGCTGGCCCTGTGGGAGTTGGAGGCCATGGCCCAGGCCGCCATCGGCAGCTTCATCGTGCTGGGCTGTTCGCGGATCAAGGCGGAGCCGGGCGAGCACACGGAGCTGACCCAGTTCTTGCTGGCCTGACGCTGTGCGCCGTCTGCGGTCGCGAGGCCAAGGGTTTCGGTTACGTCCACCATCTGCGTCACCACGAGTTTCCCCACTACGGATTCTGCTCTCGACCCTGCCAGCAGGCCGGTGCCGAGATCGCCCGACGGAGTAACGGCATGATCGACAAGACCGCCCGTGAAACCCAGGCCATCAAGGATGCCCGGCGTCCCTTTGCCGAGGCGCTGACGGCGTTGGGCCTGATGGCCCCATTCCACAACCGCACTGCTGAGGACATCGATCTGCTGATCGAGGCCGCGATCACCGGTTACGTCGAATCCATGCAGCGCCAGGCGGGTGTCAAGGAACGTACCGGCACCCCGTTCGACGACGAAATCCCATTCTGAGGCCCGCCATGCTCGATCTCAACACAGGCTCCGGCTGCCAGTACCAGAAGCCCGACCGCGATCCCGGCATCACCATCACGGTGAACGCCGCCATCGATGCGGCGCTTGTGTCCCGCAACAGGGCACAGGTGGCGCGGCAATACGTCAGCACCTCTGGATTGGGACGCGAATGCCTGCGCCAGATCCAGTACGACTATCTCGCCGTGCCCAAGGACGAGGGCCGCGATTTCGAGCCCGCCACCCTGCGCATCTTCGAAGCCGGGCATCGCGGTGAGGACGTGGTGGCGGCATGGCTGCGGGCCGCCGGATTCGATCTACGCACCGAGCGGCATGACGGCAAACAATTCGGATTCTCGGTGCTGAATGGCCGCTTCAAGGGTCATATCGACGGGTGCCTGGTCGGTGGCCCGGTGGTCCTGGACTACCCGGCGCTATGGGAGAACAAGGCGCTCGGCGTGTCGTCCTGGAAGGACGTGGTCAAACGCGGCGTGGTGCTGTCCAAGCCGGTCTATGCCGCCCAGATCGCCCTCTATCAGGCGTACATGGATCTGCCCGCCCCGGCGCTGTTCACCGCGCTCAATCGGGATACCTGGGAGATTCACTGCGAACTGGTGACGTTCGACGCTGCCCTGGCACAAGCCATGAGCGACCGGGCATTTCAGGTGGTCCAGGCCAGTGATGCCCAGGAATTGCTGCCCCGCGCCGCCGCCCAACGCACCTCGGTGGTATGTCGCGGCGGCAAGACGGCGGGTGGTTGGCATGCCTCCTGCTCGTGGCAGGACCGCTGCTGGGGCGGCTGCCGATGAGCGACATCACGCCCTCGGATACCCAAGCCCTGGCCATAGCCGCCATCCGACAGTGGTTCCAGAACCGCACCAGCGAGCAGCAGGTGTTCCGGCTGTTCGGCTATGCCGGGACCGGCAAGTCCACGGTGCTGAGATTCGCCCTCGACGATCTCGGCCTTTCGCCCCACACCGACGACACGCCCGGCGTGGTCACGGCCACCTTCACCGGCAAGGCCGCCCTGGTGCTGCGGCGCAAGGGCACTCCGGCCCGGACCATCCACAGCCTGATCTACAGCGTCATCGAAGCCACCGATGAGGAGATCGAGGAGACCCAGAAGCGCATTGCCCAGGCCGAGATCGACGCCCGTGGCCTGATCGGTTTCGACCGCACCGCCGCCGAAGCCGCCATCGAGGCCATGCGCCAAACATTGCGCGAGATGAAGAAACCGCGCTTTGCCCTTAATCCCGACAGCCCCGCCGCCAGCGCTAGGCTGATCGTGCTGGACGAGGTGTCCATGGTGGGCGAGGAAATGGCCCGCGACCTGATGAGCTTCGAGCGCCCCATCCTGGTGCTGGGCGATCCCGGCCAGTTGCCGCCCATCAAGGGCGAAGGCGCCTTCACCCAGGCAGCGCCCGACATCATGCTGACCGAGATCCATCGGCAGGCCGCCGAAAGTGCCATCATCCGTCTCGCCACCCTGGCCCGCGAAGGCCGCCCCATCGGCTTCGGCCAGTACGACGACTATGCCTGGAAGATGCGCATGGCTGACGTCATGCCGGGGCAATGTCTGCGCGGCGGTCAGGTCATCTGCGGCCGCAACGCCACCCGCTTCCAGCTCAACAACGCCCTGCGCCGTGCCGCCGGCTTCGGCGGATCATTTCTGCCGACGGGGCCGGACGAGAAGATCATCTGCCTCAAGAACCAGAACGATCTTGGCCTGATCAACGGCATGTTCCTGTCGCTGGCCGACATAACCGACGAGGGCAGCCTGTACTTCTCGGCGGTGGTCACCGACGAGGACGGCGCCCCCATCGGGCCTCTGGTGAAAGACGGTACGCCGGGCAGGCTGATGCTCTACAAGGGCCACTTCGAGGACCATGTCGCCCTCGATCCCCACCGCCATGACCGCGATTGGCGCGACAAGAAGAAGCTGGCCGAGGCCACCTTCGGCTGGGCGATCACCTGCCACAAGGCGCAAGGGTCGCAGTGGGAGAACGTCATCGTCTGGGACGATGGTCTGGGCCGCACCGAGCAGGATCGCCGCCGCTGGCTGTACACCGCCATCACCCGGGCGGAACGGGGGCTGGTGATCCTGGCATGATCGACCTCAACGACGTCTGGGCACCACCAGCCCGCCATGACCTGGACGACATCCGCGACCGTTTGGCCGCCACGGCGCAGGACTGGCTGCCTGGGCTTTTCCCCCATGCACGCTGGTCGCAGGACCGGCGGACCCTGCGCTGTGCCGACCTGTCGGGCCGGGCACCGCGCAAGGAAGGCTCCTGCATCCTGCACCTGAGCGGCAGCCATGTCGGCTGGGGCTTCGACCATGCCACCGGGGAAAGTGCCGGTCCCATCGACCTGATTCACCATGCCACCGGCCTCGCCGATCGGGATCTGTTCGAGGAGGCCGCCCGGCTGGCCCGGCTGGATCTGCCCGCGCCAGCCCGTCCTAATCCCACGAAGCCCAGCCATGATCTGGAAGTGGCCCGCATCGTCGGTTCTGCCCAGGCCCTGGCCGGGACCATGGGCGACACCTATCTCCGCCTCCGGGGAATCGGTGATCCACACTCCCCCGATCTGCTGTTCCACGATGACCTAGCCGATTTCGACAGCCGCCGCGGCTGGCCAGGGCTGGTGGCCATCGTCCGTGATGGGGCGGGCAATCCCACCGGCGGCATCCATCGAACCTTCCTGCTGGAAGACGGTTCGGGCAAGGCCCCGCCGGGCAAGAAAATGCTCGGCCCCATCGCGGGCGGCAGCGTGCGCCTTGCGCCCATTCCCGCCGACGACCACCTCGGCATCGGCGAGGGCATCGAAACCGCCCTGTCGGCCTGGGCCATCTTCGGCATTCCCACCTGGGCGGCCCTGTCGGCGGGTAACCTGCGCGACTGGCAGTGGCCCGATGGCGTGCGCCGCGTCACCATCTTTGCCGATGCCGGCGACGCCGGTCAACAGGCCGCCGCCGCCCTGGCCGAACGGCTCACCGCCGCCAGCATCCCGTCCACCATTGTGTCGCCCCTGCACGGGGACGATTTCAACGATGATCTGCGCAAGGGCGCGGTGGCCGCACATTATAACAAGCTGCCGTCGGTGGCCGAGCCGCCGCCACTCACCAGCTATAACGACCTGCGGGCTGCCGCGCTGAAGCTGACCTTTCCGCCCGACATGGACGAATTCAGCAGGGTTCTGAGGCAGCTTGCCAGCGCCAAGCTCGAACCGGCCCATGAACGCGAAGTGTTGACGGCCATCAAGGCTGCGGCCCGCATTCCCATTGCCACCACGGAAAAACACCTCTCGCTGCTTCGTAATCAATTGCGCAGCGGCGACGGCACCCAATCCGCCCGCCCAGCCTGGTTCGCCCAGATCCGCACCGGGGCCGACGGCAATCCCGAGCGCAACGAAGCAAATGTCATCACCGCGCTTTCCCATGACGAAGCCTTCGCCGGGGCACTGATCTTCGACGAATTCCGCCAGGAGATCGTCGTCAACCGGCCGCTGCCCTGGGACGATCCCCACAAGGCCACCATTCCCCGTCCGTGGTGCGAGGCCGACGACATCCGTTGTGCCGAATGGCTCCAGCGCCGCGATATCAACGTTTCCTCGCTGGTGGTGGCCCGCACCATCGGCGCGGTCGCCCGCGACATCCGCGTCCATCCGGTGCGGGAATACCTGACCAACCTGAAATGGGACGGCATCCCCCGGCTGGAAGCCTGGGCCGTCACCTATCTCGGCGCTGCCGACACCCGCCTGTCCCGCGCCTTCGGCTCCCTGTGGGTGCTGTCGGCAGTGGCCCGCG
>CAJANN010000138.1 GCA_903941095.1 uncultured Rhodospirillaceae bacterium
AACAAGAACGTGGTGGTCGACCTGGCGGTGGTCGGCGATGCCGCCCATGTGCTGGAAGACCTGATCAAGGTGTGGAAGGCCCGCCAGATCCGCGTCGACGACAAGGCCCTGAAGGGCTGGTGGGCGCAGATCGAGCAGTGGCGGGGCAAGAACTGCCTGCGCTATCCGGCATCCAACGCCATCATCAAGCCGCAATACGCCATCCAGCGCCTGTACGAGCTGACCAAGCACAAGAACCCCTTCATCTGCACCGAGGTCGGCCAGCACCAGATGTGGGCCGCCCAGCATTTCCGCTTCGAGCAGCCCAACCATTGGATGACGTCCGGCGGCCTGGGCACGATGGGCTATGGCCTGCCGTCGGCGATGGGCGTGCAGGTGGCCCATCCCGGCGCCCTGGTCATCGACATCGCCGGCGAATCCTCGATCCAGATGAATATCCAGGAACTGGCCACCCTGGCCCAGCACCGGCTGCCGGTGAAGGTGTTCATCCTGAACAACCAGTACATGGGCATGGTCCGCCAGTGGCAGGAACTGATCCACGGCGGCCGCTATTCGGAAAGCCACATGCACACCCACCCGGACTTCGTCAAGCTGGCCGAAGCCTTCGGCGCCGTCGGCCTGCGCGCCGAAAAGCCCGGCGAGGTCGACGACCTGATCAACGAGATGATCTCGGTCGACCGGCCGGTGGTGGCGGAACTGCGTACCGACGCCTCGGAAAACTGCTTCCCGATGATCATGCCCGGCATGGCCCACAACGAAATGGTGCTGGGGCCGGAGGACCGCTCGGTCGAGCATCCGGGCTCGGAAGAAGACGGCATGGTCCTGGTGTGAGACGGGGGATAGAACAATGACCAAGCATGAAGACATCCAGCGCCACACCATCGCCGTCCTGGTCGACAACGAATCGGGCGTGCTGGCCCGCGTCATCGGCCTGTTCTCGGGCCGCGGCTACAACAGCGAAAGCCTGACGGTGGCCGAAGTGAACGCTTCCGAGAACCTGTCGCGCATCACCATCGTGACCAGCGGCACCCGCATGATCATCGAGCAGATCAAAAACCAGCTGCGCCGGCTGGTGCCGGTGCACAAGGTGTCGGACCTGACCATCGAAGGCCCCCATGTCGGGCGCGAGCTGGCCCTGGTCAAGGTCACCGGAACCGGCGAGAAGCGGGTGGAATCCCTGCGCATCGCCGACATCTTCCGCGCCCGCGCCATCGATTCCACCAACGAAAGCTTCGTCTTCGAAGTGGTCGGCGCCACCGAGAAGGTCGACGCCTTCATCAAGCTGATGGAGCCCCTGGGCCTGACCGACGTGTCGCGCACCGGCGTCGCCGCCATTGCACGCGGCGCTCAGGCGCTGTAAGGAAACCCCCACGAGACATCAGGCGGTTCATCCGGAACCGCGACGGAAAGGAAAGACCATGCGCGTTTATTATGACCGTGACGCCGACGTCAATCTGATCAAGGGCAAGAAGGTCGCCATCGTCGGCTATGGCAGCCAGGGCCATGCCCATGCGCTGAACCTGCGCGATTCGGGCGTCAAGGAAGTGGCGGTCGCGCTGCGTCCCGGCTCGGCCACCGTCAAGAAGGCCGAAGGCGAAGGCCTGAAGGTCATGAGCCCGGCCGATGCCGCCAAGTGGGCCGACGTGGTCATGATGCTGACCCCGGACGAGCTGCAGGGCGACATCTACAAGACCGATCTGGCCGACAACATGAAGCAGGGCGCCGCCCTGGTCTTCGCCCACGGCCTGAACGTGCATTTCGGCCTGATCGTGCCGCGCCCCGACCTGGACGTGTTCATGGTCGCCCCCAAGGGTCCCGGCCACACCGTGCGCGGCGAATACCTGAAGGGCGGCGGCGTTCCCTGTCTGGTCGCCGTGGCCCAGAACGCCACCGGCAACGCCCTGGAAATCGCCCTGTCCTATGCCTCGTCCATCGGCGGCGGCCGGTCCGGCATCATCGAGACCAACTTCCGCGAGGAATGCGAGACCGACCTGTTCGGCGAGCAGGTGGTGCTGTGCGGCGGCCTGACCAAGCTGATCCAGTACGGGTTCGAGACCCTGGTCGAAGCCGGCTACGCCCCGGAAATGGCCTATTTCGAATGCCTGCACGAGGTCAAGCTGATCGTCGACCTGATCTATGAGGGCGGCATCGCCAACATGCGCTACTCGATCTCGAACACCGCGGAATACGGCGACTATGTCACCGGCCCGCGCATCGTGACCGAAGAGACCAAGGCCGAGATGAAGCGCGTGCTGGAAGACATCCAGTCCGGCCGCTTCGTCCGCGACTGGATGCTGGAATGCAAGGCCGGCCAGCCCAGCTTCAAGGCGACCCGCCGCATCCAGTCCGAACACCCGATCGAACAGGTCGGCGAGCGCCTGCGCGGCATGATGCCGTGGATCGCCAAGAACAAGCTGGTGGACAAGGCCAAGAACTGATCCGCACGCTTCTTACGGTTGTAAACGCCGGTCCCGCCTGGGGCCGGCGTTTTCATTTTACCGCTCTTTTGATTCCCCCCCGGCTCTTCTATAGTGATCCAAGCAACCTTCGGGGTCACACATGCGGCTTGCACATTTCGGCAGCGACCGTCTATGGGTGCCGCTGATCGTCCTTCTGGCTTTGGCCGTCGCGGCCTGGGACGCCACCAATTCCTACGTCAACCGCCGGGCCAGCGCCCAGGAGCGGCTGACGGCGCTGGCCCGCGTCGTCGAGGCCCGCACCCGGCAGGTCTTCCTGGGCATCGACCGCATGCTGGCCGATGCCGGCCAGGAACTGGATGCCGCCGGCCCACCCGGGTCGCCCGCCTATCATCGCTATCTCACCGCCCGCGCCCGCTTCCAGATCGAGACACTGAGCATCTCCATCGTCAGCCCCGCCGGCGTCATCCTGCATTCGACCACCCCCGATCTGGTCGGCAAGTCGGTGGGCGACCGATCCTACCTGCACCATTTCCGCGCCATCCCGCACTCGTCCGAACTTTACATCGGCGAGCCCGTCGCCGGCCTGCTGAACCGCACCATCGTCTTCGCCGCCCGCGGCATCCAGAATGCCGACGGCAGCCTGAAGGCCATCGCCGTGTCGGCGGTTTCCCCCGACATCTTCACCGGCATGCTGGACGCGGCCCTGCCCTCGGAACCGTCCGGTGCCATCACCATTTCCAACCGCAACCACGTCATCCTGGCCCGCTCTCCCGATCCTGGCGGCAGCGCCATCGGCATGTCGCTGGCCCAGATGCCGATGATGGTCGCCCATGTTGCCAGCGGCCGGGCCCATTCCATCCAGGAGGGTGCCGGCGGCGTCGATGCTGTCCTGCGGATGCTGGCCATCCGCACCGTCGACCCCTGGGGCCTGACCATCGGGGTCTCGGCCTCGATGCGCGACATCCTGCGCCCGGTCGTGGTCCGTCTGACCGGCGACATCGTGGTCCTGACCCTGGTCTGCGCCATCGCCATCGCCCTGGTCCGGGTCAGCCGGTCGCGTGAACGGGCACGCCGCGCCGCCCATGACAGCCTGATGCAGGCCCGCGATTATTACATGCGGGTGCTGGACAGGTTCCCCACCCTGATCCGCCGCAGCGACTCCACCGGCCGCTGCGATTCCGTCAACCGCACCTGGCAGGACTTCACCGGCCGCGACGCCGTCGCCGAACTCAACGATGGCTGGCTGGCCGGCGTGCATCCGGAAGACCGCCACCTGCCGATGGCCGAGAAAGACTGCGAATACCGGCTGATGGGCGCCGACGGCACCTATCACTGGGTTCACCAGACCACCCGCCCGCTGCCGGACACAGAGGACAATCCGGGCGGGTTCCTGTCGGCCTGCATCGACGTCACCGAAGCCCGGCAGGTACAGGAGCAGTTGCGCCATTCCAACGAGGAACTGGAGCAGTTCGCCTATGTCGCCAGCCACGACCTGCGCGAACCGCTGCGCATGATCAGCAGCTACATCGCCCTGATCGAGCGCCGGCTGGGAACCGCCGCCGACCCCGAACTGATGGAATTCCTGGGCTATGCCCGGGACGGCGCCAACCGCATGGACCGGCTGGTGCTGGACCTGCTGCAACTGTCGCGCATCGGCCGCATGTCCGCCCCCAGGCGCATGGTCCCGGCGCAGGATGCCGCGGCGCGGGCGGTCCTGCAATTGAGCGTCGCCCTGACCGAAAGCGGCGGCAGCGTCGACGTGGCCCCCCTGCCCGAGGTCTATGCCAGCGAGGACGATCTGGTCCGCCTGTTCCAGAACCTGATCGGCAACGCCATCAAGTACGCCATCCCCGGCACGCCGCCGAAAGTGACCGTCTCGGCCGACCGCGAGGCCGGGGCCTGGCGCTTCACCGTGGCCGACAACGGCATCGGCATCGCCCACGAGCATTTCGACCGCGTCTTCCGCATTTTCCAGCGCCTGCACGGGCGGGACGAGTTCAAGGGGGGATCGGGCATCGGCCTGGCCATCTGCCGCAAGATCGTCGAAGGCCACGGCGGCCGGATCTGGGTGGATTCCGCCGGCGAGAATCGCGGCACATCTTTTATTTTCACCCTGCCGGCACAAGCGCCCAAGCCGGAGCAGAGCCCCACATCTTGATCTTGATCAAGAAGTATTCGTGCCACACGAATATTCGTGGCGGTTGACTGAAGTCAAAGTTCAACAGTCGATTATCGGGCACTTTGTCGTCATATCCTCGACGCTCTGCCGAACGCGCCGGGACCGGCCGGGTCCGATTCCCCCCTCAACCATCGGACCCGGCCAAATTCCTTGCTTCCCCGCCCGTCTTGATCTTTGTCACACCAATCCGACGAAATACTTGGCGAAATAAGCCTGGTTTGGGGCTGAACCGGGGATCGGGATCATGGGCGACACGGCGACCACATCCGTATTGAGGCGAAAATTGCGCGGCGACGATCTGGAGATCATGGCCCGGGTGCCGCTGTTTGCCGGGCTGACGCCCGAGGCGCTGGCCGACATCGCCGGCCAATCCAAGGTTTCCCGGGTGCCGCGCGGCGGCACGCTGTTCCATCAGGGCGACCCGGCGGCCGTGCTGCACGTTCTGCTGGACGGTCAGGTGGCGCTGATGGCGGCGGTCGAAGGCGGGGGCGAACAGACCATGCTGGAAATCCTGGATGCCGGCGAATCCTTCATCGCCGCCGCCCTGCTGACCGGCAAGCCCTATCTGATGAGCGCGGTCACCCTGACGCCGTGCCGCCTGATGGAAATCCCGCGCGATCCGCTGCTGTCGTCGCTGCGGTCCAATCCGGATCTGGCCCTGGCCATGCTGGCCTCGCTGTCGCGGCATTTCCGTCTGCTGATCCAGGAGGTCAAGGACCTCAAGCTGAAATCGGCCAGCCAGCGCCTGGCCCTGTACCTGATGGGGCTGACGCCGCGCCGGCGCGGCACCGTCACCTTGCGCCTGCCGCACAACAAAAGTCTGATCGCCGCCCGCATCGGCGTCCGCCCGGAAACGCTGTCGCGGGCATTCGCCCAACTGAAGACCCACGAAGTCGTGGTCGACGGCCACACCGTCTGCATCGGCGACCTGACCAAGCTGGGCCGCTATTGTCACGAGGGGCGCGAAGTGGTCTGATACGGAACCAGAACGATTCATTCGGGTTCCTGAGCCCTCGCCGGGCGGCCGCATCCGCGGCCTTGGCCGCGCCCAATGGGCGCTGGATAGGAAGCCCGAATGAATCATCCGGGCTTCCTATGACCGCACAGGGCAATCCCAGAAAACGATTAATCGCGGTTTGCATCCTCGCCCGTCCGTTTTATAGTCGGGCGGAAGCGATCCCGATCGGGAATCGAGGAGCCCGCCGTGAGCCTGCGCAACGTGCCCGATACCTTTGATATTCTGCTGGTCGAAGACAATCCCGGCGATGCCCGCCTGGCGCAGGAGGCCCTGAAGGAAGGGCGGATGTCCAGCCGGCTGAAGATCGTCGTCGACGGCGTCGAGGCCATGAGCTACCTGCGCCGCGAAGGCCCCTTCGCCGAGGCGCCGCGCCCGCATCTGGTCTTGCTTGATCTCAACCTGCCGCGCAAGGACGGCCGGCAAGTTCTGGCCGAAATGAAAGCCGACCCCGAATTGCGGCGCATTCCGGTGGTGGTGCTGACCACCTCGCAGGCCGAGCAGGACGTCAACCGCTCGTACGACCTGCACGCCAATTGCTATATCACCAAGCCGGTCGACCTGGATCGGTTCATCACCGTCGTGCGCTCCATCGAGGAATATTGGTGCTCGGTGGTCACGCTGCCGCCGCGCTGAGCCACGCCGATGGGCAGAGGCCCGGACATCAAGACCGTTCTGGTTGTCGAAGACAATCCCGGCGATGCCCGTCTGGTCGAGCTTTTCCTGATCGAGGACCCGGCCCGGCCGTTCCGGGTGATCAAGGCCGACACCCTGGCCGCCGCCCTGGCCGCCCTGGCCGACCACCGCGTCGACGCCATCCTGCTGGACCTGTCCCTGCCGGATTCCTTCGGGCTGGAAACGCTGGCCCGCCTGCGGGCGGTGCAGCCGCTGATCCCCGTGGTGGTGCTGACCGGCACCGACAGCGAAGCCCTGGCCCTGGACGCCCTGCGCCAGGGGGCACAGGATTATCTGGTCAAGGGGCGCGGCGACGGCGACCTGCTGCGCCGGGCCATCGGCTACGCGATGGAGCGGTTCCGCGGCGAGATGGCGCTGCGCACGTCGGAAGCCCGCTTCCGGGCCGTCTTCGAAAGCGCCGGCATCGGGGTGGTGACCTGTTCCCCCGAGGGGCGGGTCATCGCCGCCAATCCCACCTTTTGCACCATGCTGGGCTATGACGAAGACGAATTGCAGTCCCGGCTGTTCTTCGACATCTCGCATCCCGAGGATATCGCCGCCAATCACACCCGGCTGGCCGAACTGGCGGACGGGACACGGGACCGCTTCAGCGGTGCCACCCGCTATCGGACCAAGGACGGCAGCGACGTCTGGGCGCACCTGACGGTGACCGCCGTGCGCCATCCCGGCGGCACCCTGAATTTCGCCGTCGCCGTCACCGAGGACATCACCGAACGCAAGCGCCTGGAAGACCACATGCGGCTGGCCGCCACCGTGTTCGAAAATTCCGGCGAGGGACTGTTCGTCACCGATGCGGCCAGCCGCATCGTCCAGGTCAACGCCGCCTTCACCGAAATCACCGGCTACCCGCCCGAGGAAGTGCTGGGCAGAACCCCGTCCCTGCTGGCATCGGGCCGCCACGCTCCGGAATTCTTCGCCCGCCTGCGCGAGACCCTGGCGCAGGCCGGCAAGTGGCAGGGCGAGATCTGGGACCGCCGCAAGGATGGCGAGATGTTCGCCGGCTGGCAGAACATCGCCGCCGTCCGCGACGCCGAGGGCAAGATCACCAATTACGTGGCGGTCATCAGCGACATCACCTCGCGCAAGCAGGTCGAGGAACGGCTGTCCTATGCGGCCAACCACGACCCCCTGACCCGCCTGCCCAACCGGACCCTGTTTCACGAACGCCTGGGCCGGGCGATGGCCCGCGCCCAGCGCAACCAGACGCTGGTCGCCTTGCTGTTCATCGATCTGGACCGCTTCAAACAGGTCAACGACAGCATGGGCCACCTGGCCGGCGACCTGCTGCTGCAGCAGGTCGCGGAACGGCTGAGCGGCTGCACCCGCCAGGGCGACACCGTGGCCCGGCTGGCCGGCGACGAATTCACCGTCATCCTGGAAGACGTCGAGCAGCCGCGCGACGCCGCCATCGTCGCCCACAAGATCCTGCACCGGCTGGCGGAATCCTTCGATCTGGCGGGAACCCGGGCACAGATCAGCTCGTCCATCGGCGTCGCCATCTACCCCGCCGACGGACAGGATGCCCAGACCCTGATCCGTCTGGCCGACGAATCGATGTACCAGGCCAAGCATATGGGCCGCAACCGCTGCCAGTTCCATTCCGAGCAGGTCAACGCCCAGGCCTTCGAGCGGCTGGCCCTGGAAACGTCACTGCGCCACGCCTCGGAACGCGGCGAGTTCGACGTCCATTACCAGCCCATCTTCGACATCGCCTCGGGCCGGGTCGCCGCCGTCGAGGCCCTGCTGCGCTGGCACCATCCGGAAGTGGGGGCGCTGGTCCCCAGCCAGTTCCTGCCCCTGGCGGAAGAAACCGGCCAGATCGTCGAAATCGGCCGCTGGATCGTCGACCGCGCCTGCGCCGACATCGCCGCATGGCGGCTGACGGGATGCCCCGACCTGGAACTGCACATCAACCTGTCGGGGCGGCAATTGCGCGAACCGGACCTGCTGGACGGCATCGCCACCGCCCTGGAGCGGTCGGGTCTGCCGCCGGCCCGTCTGGTTCTGGAAGTCCCCGAGGCCCAGGTCATCGACCGCGGCCCCGAGCCGGCGCCGGTCTTCCAGCGCATCGCCGCCCTGGGACTGGGCCTGTCCATCGACGAGTTCGGGTCCGGCTATTCCTCGTTCGCCTTCCTGCGCCGGCTGCCGGCCAGTTCCATCAAGGTGGCGCAATCCTTCGTGCGCAACGCCAGCACCGTCGCCGACGACGCCGAAATCGTCTCGGCCATCGCCGCCCTGGCCCGCGGCCTGCACATGTCGGTGGTGGCGCCGGGCATCGAAACGGCCGAACAGCTTGAGTTCGCCGCCCGCTCGGGCTGCGACCGCGTCCAGGGCTTCCTGCTGGGACCGCCGGTGACCGCCGCCGAAATGGGCGAGTTCCTGGGCCGGACCGGCATTCCGGCATTGCTGGCCGCCCGTCTGCCGCAGCAGACCGCTTGACGCCGTTCCGCGAGAACGGCACCATCAGTGGTATGACCAGACCCACCCCTCCCAACGCGGAGACCCGTATCCGCATTTCCGACCGGATTGCCGACCGCATCCTGGCCCGCATCGCCTCTGGCGAGTGGGCGCCCGGGCGGCGCCTGCCCGGCGAGCGTCAGCTGGCCGAGGAAATGGAGGTATCGCGCGTTTCCGTCCGCGCCGCGCTGCAAACCCTGAAGACGCAGGGCTTTCTGGAGGTGATCCAGGGGGGCGGCACCCGGGTGATCTCGGACGGCGCCAGCCTGGACCCCGGTCTGGCCGAACTGGTCCGCGTCAACCACCAGAACCTGGCCGACCTGGCGGAACTGCGCTGCATCATCGAGGCCTGGGGGGCACGGCGCGCGGCAAGCAACGCCGGCCCCGCCGAGCGGGCGGAACTGAGCGAGATCATGGCGGCGATGGAAGCCGATCTGGCCGACGGCAAGCACAAGACGGAAAACGACATCCGCTTTCATCTGGCCATCGCCAAAAGCTCGGGCTCGGCCATCTATATGCATGTGATGGGAACGTTCCGCGGCATCTTGCAGAAGATGCTGGACCATCACCGCTACGAGATGTTCCCCTCGGCCGGCGACGACGGCATCCTGCTGGGCCATCACCGGGCCGTCTACGACGCCATCATGGCCGGCGACGGCGAGGCGGCGGCGGCGGCCATGCAGACCCACCTGGGCTGGGTGGTCGCGGCCTATCGCGACGAACAGGCCCGCAAGGGCGACGGTTCCGGGTGAACGCCGCCGCCCTGCTGCCCTGGGCCATGTGGTTCCTGGGGGCGTCGTTCTACTGCTTCGGCTTCTTCCAGCGGGTCGCCCCGGCGGTGATGGTCGACGCCATGATGGCGGAATTCTCGGTCGGGGCGGCCATCGCCGGCATGCTGTCGGGACTTTATTTCTATACCTACGCCCCGATGCAGATTCCCATCGGCCTGCTGCTGGACCGCTTCGGCCCGCGCCGCATGCTGGCCGTCTTCGCCGCCCTGTCCTGCGCCGGCAGCGCCCTGTTCGCCAGCGCCGACAGCGTGACCGCCGCCTATGTCGGCCGCGGACTGGTGGGGGTAGGCGCGGCGGTGACCTGGGTCGGCGCCCTGAAACTGGCCTCGCTGTGGTTCGCGCCGCAGCGTTTCGCCATGATCACCGGCCTGACCCTGGCGATGGGAATGGCCGGGGCGGTAGGTGCCCAGGCCCCCCTGGCCGCCGCCGTCCAGACGGTGGGATGGCGCGGCACCATGTGGGGTGCGGCGGCGGTGGCGGCGGCGCTGACCGTGGTCCTGGCGCTGTTCGTCCGCGACGGCGCGCACGGCGCCCGTCCGGAACACGGCCCGTCCCTGGCCGAGGGCCTGCGCCGGGTGCTGCGCACCGGCCAGACCTGGATCATCGGCCTGTACTCCCTGACGATGGCGGCGCCCATGCTGGCCTTCGCCGGCCTGTGGGGCGTGCCCTTCCTGATGCAGGTCCACGGGCTGAGCCGGGCCGAAGCGGCCTTCACCACATCGGCGATGCTGGTCGCCTGGGGCATCGGCTCGCCGCTGACCGGCTGGATCTCGGACCACATGGGCCGACGCAGGCCGGCGCTGGTGGTGACCGCCGCCGTCGCCCTGGCTTTGACGGCGGCGGCGCTGTATCTGCCCGGCCTGCCGGTCCTGGCCCGCCAGGGGCTGCTGTGCCTGTTGGGCACGGCCTCCAGCGGCTTCGTGCTGTCCTTCGCCACCGGACGGGAAAACGTCCCCGCCTGGGCCTCGGGGGCGGCGCTGGGCGTGGTCAACACCGCCAGCATGTCCTCGGGCGCCATTTTCCAGCCGCTGATCGGCTGGCTGCTGGACCTGGGCTGGACCGGAGCGATGGATGCCGGCAGCCGGGTCTACGACCAGGCGGCATGGAGCGACGCCTTCCTGGTTCTGCCGGCCTGCCAGGCGGTCGCCCTGGCGGCGGCCCTGGCCATCCGCGAAACCCACTGCCGCCACCCGGCCGCCTGACCCCCCTGTCCGGATGGGGGAAAACCGTCACACCGGGGCGGTTTGCCGTGTCGGCGGGCTCTGCTATGGTGCGCCCCGGGAACCACGACGGAAAAAACCATGCGCAGGTCAAGAAACGCCAAGATCATCGCCACCCTGGGGCCGGCCAGTTCCACGCCGCAGAGCATCGAGGGGCTGTTCGCCGCCGGGGCCGACGTCTTTCGCCTGAATTTCAGCCACGGCACCCACGCCGACCATCAGCAACGCTATGATTTCATCCGCGCCCTGGAAAAAGAGCGCCGCCGCCCCATCGGCGTGCTGGCCGACCTGCAGGGACCGAAGCTGCGCGTCGGCACCTTCGCCGAGGGCAAGGTCCGCCTGGAAACCGGCAGCATGTTCCGCTTCGACCTGACCGCCGCCCCCGGCACCGCCGAGCGCGCCGCGCTGCCGCATCCGGAAGTGTTCGCGGCGCTGACCGTCGGCACCGAACTGCTGCTGGATGACGGCCGCCTGCGCATGCGGGTCGAACATCACGGCGGCGACTTCGCCGAAACCCGCATCCTGGTCGGCGGCGAGCTGTCGAACCACAAGGGCGTCAACGTTCCCAACGTCCTGCTGCCGATCTCGCCGCTGACCGAAAAGGACAAGGTCGACCTGGAATTCGCCGTCGACATGGGGGCGGACTGGATCGCGCTGTCTTTCGTTCAGCGCCCCTCGGACGTTCTTGAGGCCCGCAAGCTGATCACCCGCAAGGTCGGCAACCGCGTGCGGCTGCTGTCGAAGCTGGAAAAGCCGTCGGCCATCGAGCATCTGGCCGAGATCATCGACCTGTCCGACGCCGTCATGGTGGCCCGCGGCGACCTGGGCGTCGAATGCCCGCCGGAAACCGTGCCCATTTTGCAAAAACGCATCGTCAAGGCCGGCCGCTGCGCCGGCAAGCCGGTGGTGGTCGCCACCCAGATGCTGGACAGCATGGTGCATTCGCCGTCGCCGACCCGCGCCGAAGCGTCCGACGTCGCCACCGCGATCTATGACGGCGCCGACGCCGTCATGCTGTCCGGCGAAACCGCCTCGGGCGATTATCCCATCGACGCCGTCACCATGATGAACCGCATCATCGAGCAGGTGGAAAAGGACGACCATTACCGGCTGATCATCGACGCCTCGCGCTCGCAGCCCAACGCCACCACCCGCGACGCCATCTCGGCCGCCGCCCGCCAGGTGGCGCATACGGTGAAGGCCGCCTGCATCATCACCTACACCGCGTCGGGTTCGACCACGCTGCGCGCCGCCCGCGAGCGCCCGGAACAGCCCATCGTCTCGCTGACCCCCAACATCGAGGTCGCCCGCCAGATGGCCCTGGTCTGGGGCGCCCATTGCGTCCAGACCCCGGAAGTCCGCAATGTCGGGGAAATGCTGGAACGGGCCGCCGCCGCCGTCCAGCGCGACGGCTTCGCCGTTCCCGGCAACAGCATCGTCATCACCGCCGGCGTGCCGTTCGGCTGCCCCGGCACCACCAACCTGCTACGCGTCGCCGAGATCGACGCCTCCGGAGAGGGGGTCTAGCAGGACTGCGTGGATGGCGCTTCCGGGAGGAACCGTCCGGGGGTATGATGGCCCCTGGACGGTAGATGGAGGCGACTATGACGCACAACATCCTCTCCGTGATTTCGGCAATGGCCGAGGTGGCGACGGTCACCCATGAAGAGCCGACGACCCGCAAGCCCAGACAACCTGTCATCACCATCTCCCGCGATTACGGCTCGGGCGGCGACGTCATCGCCACCCGTCTGACGCAGCGGCTGAACATCCCCCTGTACGACGAGACGGTCCTGAAAGAGATCGCCATGCGCCTGCAGGACGATCCGGCCATCGTCAGGCTGGTGGACGAAGGCTTCGGCCGGGCCAAGGACATGTGGCTGTACCGGCTGTTCTCGGGCAAGGATGTCGGCCCCGACGCCTATCGGGATACTCTGGTCAAGGTGGTCATGAGCCTGGGCCGCCTGGGCGGCGTCCTGGTCGGACGCGGCGCCCACGTGATCCTGGCCGAGGCCTGCGCCCTCAGGGTCCGCATCACCGGCTCGCCCGAGATCTGCGCCCGCCGCATGAGCGCCGCCGGCTATGGCAGCTTCCAGGAACAGCTGGCCAAGGTCCACGACGTCAACCACCATCGCGGCAAGTTCGTGTGGGAGGTTTTCCAGTCCCGTCTGTCCGACGCCAGCCAGTTCGACATCACCATCAACACCGACCGCATGGCCGATTTCGAGGATGTCGTCGACATGCTGATGGGAATGGCCCAGGCGATCCATGCCGGCCGGGTGCTGGCCCTGTAGGGCGGCGGCCTATCCCGCCGCCTTGCGGGACCGGCCGCCCAGGTCGCGCCGCAGCATGACGGCCACCGTTTCCACCGCGGCCGCGACCAGGGGCGACAGGCCCGGCTGGAACGGCCGGCAGCAGATGGCGACGGCGCCGACGATCTCGACGTCGGGCAGCGGGCGGATGGTGCGGCGCACCGCAGCCAGGATGCCGCCCACCCCTCCGGCCGCCGCCCCTTGCGGATCGTCCGGATAGTCGCGCAGGCGCAGGACCTCGCCCGGTTGCCCGGTCCCGGGCGGCAGGGCGTCGATGGCGATGGCCCGGCTGCATTCGCGGAACAGGCCGACACCCCCTCCTTGCGCCGCAGCGTCGAAGACGCGAATCCCCATCGGCCAGTCCATGCCGTCCAGACGGCGAAAGACGGCCGGGCCGAACCCGTCGTCGCCATGCATGGGGTTTCCCAGGCAAATGACATGAATCATCCACGCCTCCCCGACCGTCGCAAGTCCCCGCCCGCATACAATAGGCGGCCACCGCCAGAGCGGCAACCGCCCCCCGGCCACAGGGCTCCGAATCCAGGTTAAGAAGTGGCTAATTTCCCCTGGTACATACTCGTCA
>CAJANN010000139.1 GCA_903941095.1 uncultured Rhodospirillaceae bacterium
ACCCACATTTCCCGCAGCACCGGCTCGGGTTTTGCCTCGGGGACGTTGCGGATGGCGCACGGACGGCCTCCGTATGAAATGGAGGTCTGTCCGTCTAGGCTCGCATGACGGACATGCACCTCATCACCGATCTTGACAACAACTGGCATGGAGCTTTCGTCCAGGTCCGTGCACAGCACCCGCACAGGGCGCGGCGGGTCTTCGGTGGTCTCGACGGGCTTGGTCCAGTCAATCATGGTCATTCTCCAACTTGGCGACATGCTCGGCGGCGCGTTTGCGCAGAAGCGAGAAGTCAAAGGTTCCGTGGGTGAAGCCGCCATCCACGCACATGTAGGCGTAGGACAGTTCCGCCTCCAGCCGCTCGATCTCCCCCAGCGCCGTCCTACCAATCGCGGCCAGGATCAGGCTGTCGGGTTGCTGGCGCTCGATGGCGTAGCGCAGCATGGACTTGATGGTGGTGTCAGTCATGACTTCACCAGATCGTCCAGACTGCACCCGATGGCCTCGGCCAGACGAACGCATGTCCAAATCGTGGGGTGCGTGATCTTGCCGTTCATTATCTCCGACACATGGGATTTGCAAATGCCAGACCTCCGGACAACATCGACCGGGCGCAGGCCCTTTTCAATCAGCAGACGCTGAAGATTGTGGCCGATGATGCTGTTTAGATAGTACTCGGTCATTTTGGCACCTCCACACGCATCACAGACCCGTCGGCATTCAGGCGCGGCACAAGCCCTCCGGTGATCTGCCCCAGGTACTGGATGCCGGTTTTGTAATCGGTGTAGACACGCAGCCCCGAGCGGTGATCGGCGTCTAGGTCGCTGTCGTCTATGGCTGACTGAGTAAACTTAGCCACGGCAAGCAGCATCAGCAACGCAACGACGGCCAGGGTTAGCAAGTCCATCACCAAGGTTTTTATCAGTCCGAATATCATCTCCGGGCTTCCTGAACCTGGGTGGGCGCACACACCGCGAACACGCGATAACCTTCACCGCGCAGCGAAGCCCCGGCGATGGACTTCTGTTCGTTGCAATAGGCTTCGGTGCCCAGCGGCGCGTACAGCACACGGCAGCTTTCTTCGCTGTTAGGGCGGTCGGCCAAGCAGGCCAATAGGACAAGTTCGTACATCATCGCGGCGTCCTCCGGCCGACTTCGCCAATCAGCACAGCCCAGGCGTGGGGAAGCGGCACCAGATAGCGGGAGGGGAAATAGCTGCCGTCCCAGGTGGCGCGGTAAATCTTGATCCGCTCGCGGGTGGCGGCGTTTTCTGCCACGGCTTTGGAAAAGGCTTCTTCGTATGTCATGATGCTCATACCAGCGGTTCCATGATCTTGGAGTAGCGGTGCGCAGTAGCCTTATCGATCCCCAGCAGCTTGCCGATCTCTCGGAAGGACTTCCCGGCGGCCATGAGAGCATGGACTTGCAGGCGGGTGGCCTCCATCCGGTCCATGTCTGCCGGGCTGTACAGCTTGTTGCCACGCGGGCGGGTCACTCCCGCCTTGGCTGTGATGCGGCGAACCGTGATAGTGGACACGCCCAGGCGGTCGGCAATGGCGAGAATGC
>CAJANN010000140.1 GCA_903941095.1 uncultured Rhodospirillaceae bacterium
CCCCGGAAGCCCTGCTTCCGGGGGGTTGTTTTTCCGCCCGCCGCCACCCTGACCAAAGTCAAGGGGCCGCCCCCCGGAACGGATGCATTCTCCTGGCCGTTAGGAGCCTTTGCGTCATCGCAGCCACGGGGCTCGGAGGGGGATATGAATTCCGACATCCTGGCCGTCCTGAACGACCACCCGCTGTTCGAATCCTTGCCGCCCGATGTCCTGCCGCAGGTCCTGGACGCGCCGGAACTGGTTGCGCTTCCCAAGGGCCTGACACTGTTCCGGCAAGGTGATCCCGCCGACCGCCTGTATGTCCTGGCCGATGGACTGGTCGAGCTTCACGTCGACCGCCCCGGCCTGCCGCCCGAGGTCATGGCCAGGCTGGGAACCGGCGAATGCGCCGGGGCCAACGCCCTGATGCCCGACGCCATCCATTCCACCGCCGCCCGCGTCGTTCAAGCCGCCCGTGCCGCCGTCATTTCCGGCCCGCGGCTGCAAGATGCCCTGGCCGGCGATTTCGACCTGACCTTATCGCTGATCGCGGTGATGGCCGGGTCGTTGCGCGGCCAGATCAAGGAAATCACCGAACTGAAGCTGCAATCGACCACCGAGCGGCTGGCCAGCTATCTGGTCACCCTGGCCGGCGGGGGCCAGGGCCGCACCGTGGTGCGCCTTCCCTTCGAGAAGCGGTTGCTTGCCGACCGCCTGGGAATGGAACCGGCAACCCTGTCCCGCGCCTTTGCCCGGCTGCGGGAAATGGGGGTCGAGACCGGCCGCGGCGACCGCGTCGAGATCGCCGACCTTGCACTTCTGCGCGAGATGAGCGAAGAGATGGAGACCATGATGGATGGAGGAAAGCCATGAGCTGTCCCTGCCGCCCGCTCTGTCTGGTCCCGAAGCCCGGCTGCACCCGTCCCGGCACGCCGTTGCCGCGCCATCGCGCCTCGGGGCCGGCGCTGGCCCGGCAGGTCATGGCCTTGCCGCTGTTCGACGGGTTGGACCACGAGGTTCTGGAACGTCTGATGGGCGATTCCACCGCCCTGGCCTGCGACCGGCGAACCTTGCTGTTTTCCGCCGGCGCCGCCGCCGACAGCTTCTATATCGTCCTGGACGGCCAGGTGAAGCTGTTCGCCCTGACCCCGGACGGCCGCGAAAGCATCGTCGAGGTCTTCACCCCGGTCTCGTCGTTCGGCGAAGCGGCCATGCTGTCGATGGGGGCCTTCCCCCTGCATGCCGAAATCATCGAGGACGCCACCCTGATCAAGGTCGGACGGCGCGCCTTCATCAATACGTTGCAATCGGACCGCAGCGTCGGCTACCGCATGCTGGCCAGCCTGTGCCGCTGGCATCAGCGGCTGTCCTCGGAAATCCGCCACCTCAAGGAACAGCCGCCGTGGCAGCGGGTGGCCGAGTTCCTGCTGGCCCTGACCGACGCCCGCGAGGGAACCGCCCTGGTGGCCCTGCCCTTCAACAAGGAAATCCTGGCCAGCCGGGTCGGAATTCGCCGGGAAAGCCTGTCCCGCGTCCTGGCCCGCCTGCGCGACATGGGGGTGCGTACCGAAGGAAATTCGGTCCGCATCGACGACGTCGACGCCCTGCGTCGCCATTGCACCGAAGCAGGACAGTAGCGACGGACGGCAAAAGGCGGTACCCTGACGGTGGATCGTCGCGTCAGGGGAAACGAAATGCGGGTGACTGCACTATCCATAATGCTCGCTTTGGCTGCAGCCCTGCCGGCATTCGCCCAGGGCTCGCTGAAGGATTTCGGGAACTCCGTGCTGCAGCGCCAACTGGGCGGCACGTCGGCACCGGCCGCTGCCGACGGCAGAAGCGGTCAAAACCTGTCGTCCGGCGACATCGCCAGCGGGTTGAAGGAAGCCCTGCGGCTGGGAACCGAGAAGGTCACCGCCCAACTGGGCCGTGCCGACGGCTACAATCTTGACCCGCAGGTCCATATCCCCCTGCCCGACACCCTGAAAAGCGTGCAGGGCGGGCTGAAGATGGCCGGTCTGTCCGGGGTGGCCGACGAGCTGGAGTTGAAGCTGAACCGTGCCGCCGAGGCCGCCGCCCCCGAGGCCCGGCGCATTTTCTGGAACGCCCTGGAAAAAATGACCCTGACCGACGCCCGCGCCGTCCTGAACGGACCGCTGGACGCCGCCACCCAGTATTTCCGGCGAACCATGAGCCCCGACCTGAAATCCGCCATGCGCCCAATCGTCGACAGGACCGTCGCCGATGCCGGCGCGGTGAAAAGCTACGATTCGCTGACCAAGGGGATGCCGCTGGCCGGCGACGGGCGTTCGATGCTGACCGACCATGTCCTGGAACGCGGGTTGGCCGGCCTGTTCGCCTATCTGGCCCGCGAGGAAGCCGCCATCCGTTCCGACCCGGCTCGGCGGACCAGCGACATCCTGCGCAAAGTCTTTGCCAATTAAGGAGCCCACAGCATGAAAAAACTGCTGATCGCCGCCGGAATTCTGGTGGTGTTGGTGGTCGGCGCCCTGGTGGCGCTGCCCATGTTCGTGCCCGTCGAGCGGATCAAGGACGAACTGGTGGCCCAGGTCAGAAACGCCACCGGCCGCGACCTGTCCATCCAGGGCAAGGTGTCGGTGTCGGCCTTCCCGTCGCTGTCGGTTCAGGTGTCCAACGTCGCCCTGTCCAGCCCGGCCGGCTTTTCCAGCAAGGATCTGGTGCGCCTGGGCGCCCTGGACGTGCGGCTGAAGCTGCTGCCGGTGCTGTCGGGCCGGGTCGAGGTGGACAGCTTCGTCCTGATCGACCCGACCATCACCCTGGAAGTCGACCGCAACGGCAAGGCCAACTGGGTGTTCGACGCTCCCGACGGCAAGAATGCCGCCCCCAAGCCGGCGGCAAAGCAGGGTGAACCGGCGGCAGGGGCAAGCCCGGCGGCAATACCGGAAATTTCCCTGGGCGACGTCCGCATCGCCAATGGCCGGCTGATCTATATCGACGGTCCGGCCAAGACCAGGGAAGAGGTCGAGGCCATCGACCTTGCCGTCGGCCTGAAAAGCCTGTCCGACCCGCTGACCGCCAAGGGGGCGCTGAAATGGCGGAGCAAGGCCGTGGAACTGGCCCTGACGGTCGCCAAGCCGCGCGCCCTGATCGAAGGCGGCACCACCGCCGCCGATATTTCCATCGGTTCGGACGCGGTCAAGCTGGCCTACAAGGGCGATGTGACCGGCGGCAAGGCCGCGGGAATCAAGGGCGTCCTGGACCTGTCGGTGCCCAGCATCCGTACCCTGGCGCAGTGGGCCACCGGCAAACCGCTGGAAATGGCCGGCAGCGGCCTGGGGCCGTTCTCGCTGAAGGGCGATCTGGCCGCCGGCGGCACCAGGGTGGGGCTGACCCGTGCCGATATCGTGCTGGACGCCATCAAGGCCAAGGGTGACTTCACCGTCGACACCGGCGGGGTCCGCCCGGCCCTGAAGGGCCGCCTGGATGTCGAGACCCTGGATCTCAATCCCTATCTGCCGCCGGAACAGCCGGCCAAGGCCGGCGCTGCCGCCCCCTCCCCCTCCTCCGGCGGCGGCGGTGGCGGCAAGGCGGCGAAATCCGACTGGAGCGACGACCCCATCGACGCCTCGGGTCTGAAGGCCGCCGACGTGGACTTCAACCTGTCGGTCGCCGCCCTGAAGGTCAGGAAGATCGTCGTCGGCAAAAGCGCCCTGCACCTTCTTTTGAAGGACGGCCGGCTGGCCGCCGACCTGACCGAACTGGCCCTGTACAAGGGGGCCGGCAAAGGCCGCATCGCCCTGGACGGCAGCCAGCCCGGCATCGGACTGGATGCCGGCTTCGCCCTGAAGGGCCTGCAGGCCGAACCGTTCCTGACCGATGCCGCCGATTTCAGCCGCCTGGACGGGACCGCCACCTTCGACGTCCAGGTCGCCGGCAAGGGCCGCACCCAGCGGCAACTGATCCAGGACCTCGACGGCAAGGGAGCCGTCAGCTTCCTGAACGGCTCGATCAAGGGCATCAACCTGGCGGCGATGGTCCGCAACGTCACATCGGCCTTCACCGGCGCCAGCAAGGAGGCCGAAAAGACCGATTTCGCCGAACTGGGCGGAACCTTCACCATCACCAACGGCATCGTCAGCAACCAGGATCTGGCGATGAAGTCGCCGCTGCTGCGGGTCGAAGGCAAGGGCACGGTGGAACTGCCGCCGCGCACCGTCCACTACCGCATCGACCCCAAGGCCGTGGCCAGCCTGGAAGGTCAGGGCGGCAAATCAGACGCCACCGGCATCGGCGTGCCGGTGATCGTCGAAGGCCCCTGGGACAACCTGTCCTATCGCCCCGACCTGGAAGCCCTGGTCAAGGGCCAGGCCACCAAGGCCATCGAGGGGGTCCTGGGCGGCAAGGGAACCGGCGGCCTGTTGCCCGGCGGCGGCAAAAGCCCGCTGCCGATCAATCCCGGCGGCCTGTTCGGACGCTGACGCGGCAAGGCCGGCTCCCCTGCGGGAGAGCCGGCCTTTTCCGCTTCCGCCTATGCCTGAACGTCGACCGGCTCCATGAAGGTGAAGATTTTGCGCAGGTTCCGCAGCCGCTCGATCTGCACCTGCGACAATTGCGTCCCGGCCGCCAGGATGATGTGACCATTGCTGAGACGGACGTTGGTCAGGATCTTCTGTCCCGGCCGCAAGGCCGCCAGCGGCACTTCCACCGAATGGGCCGGAGCGACCCGCGACAGGGCCTCCAGACAGCTTTGCACCTTGCCCAGCAGGACCGGATCGTATTGCGATTTGCGGACCTGCAGTTTTTCGAAGACCAGCCCCGTCAGGTCGCCGCCATCGGCGGCCTCGGCCAGATCCTTCAGGATTTTCAGCAAGCGGGCGTCCAGGGGAATGTCGGTGCCGGACGGACCATCGGGCGGAAAGCCGGTTCCGTCGAACCCGCGATCTTGCAGGTAGACGATCTCGGCCACTTCGGCTAGGCGCGGGATATGGACGATCAGGTTGCGCGCCGCCGCCGGAGCCTGTTCGAAGATGGATTTCTCTTCGGGACTGAGCGGCTTGCTCAGCCGCTTCTTGGTGATCAGCTCGGCGGGAATGGCCACCTGCCCGATGGACACCAGAGCGGCGGCGATTTCCAGCTTCCACCGTTGCGGCATCTTGAATTCTTCGGTCAAGGCCCGGACCCACTCGCGCAGGCGGGTGGTCAGACCGTGCGCCACCGGATCGTTCAGGGCCACCACCTCGACCAGGACCTTGATGCTGCCGTTCAGCGTGCTTTCCAGCAATTCGCGTTCGGCATTGACCAGATGGTACTGCTTGACCGCGGCCCACAGCCCCTTGCTCAGCCGTTCGGGCGGGCAGGGCTTGGTGTAGAAGCGGAAGATGGCGTCATCGTTGATGGCCTGCATCGCCGTCTCGATGTCGGCATGGCCGGTCAGCATGATCCGTTCGGTTTCGGGGGCGATCTCGCGGATATGCTTCAGGGTCTCGATCCCGTTGAGCCCCGGCATGGCCATGTCGCAGATCACCGCGGCAAACGGCGCCCGCGCCGCCAGGGCGGCGCGGACCGCCTCGATCCCCCGCTCGCCGTCCAGGGCCGTTTCCAGATGGAAGTCCTCGCTCAGGTGCCGGGCCAACGCGGACAGCAAGCGCGGGTCGTCATCGATCAGCAGAACGCGGTCACCCATCAGCCTGGCTCCATTGGAAAGTGGCCGTCCCCTCTTTCCGCGTCAGAATAGCCGGACAGGCGATGCCTGAAAAGAAGCCGTGCTCAGGCGCCAGGGCTCCGAATCCAGGTTAAGAAGTGGCTAATTTCCCCTGGTACATACTCGTCA
>CAJANN010000141.1 GCA_903941095.1 uncultured Rhodospirillaceae bacterium
GCAGGTTGATATCCTCGCCCTCGGCTGGCTCGGTCAGGCGCCACCAGACATGCAGCTTGTCGTCGCCCTCGGGCGTGCGTCCGCCGCTTTCCACCACCAGGGTGGGATCGCCGAGGTGGCGGATGAGGTGCACCAGCTTGGCCTCGATGTCGCCGGTGTCGAGATCGACCACCACAGCCTGCATCTGCCGGATATCGGCGGATTTGGCCTGACCGGATTCGGCCACCGTGCCGGGGACGACATAGAAGGCCGCCCCCTCGCGCGCCGCCCAGCCGGCGAAGGCCAGGGCGCTGTCCACCATGGTGGCATCGGCCTGAATCCAGGCGATATGGGGGCGATCCTGGATGCCTTGGCCCTTGTCGACGAAGCCGCGCAACGGGATCCGGCCGTCGCAATAGCCGAACACCACGTCGAGGAAGATGGCGATCTCCCCGGCATCCACCTCCAGGCCGGCGCAATCGTCCTGGGGGGCCGCGTCGTTGAAATCCTGCCACGGGCCGGGGGCGGCGTCGGTCATGCCGGCAGACTCCAGCAGCGGTTGGACCAAGCGCAGAAGCGGCATTCGTGGAAATCGCGTTCGCGGGCGATGCGGGGCAAAAGATCGCCGGCTTCGGTGGCGCGCAGGATGCGCACGGCGCGGTCGCTGACCGTCTGGGCCAGCGCCGCGTCGAACGGCACCAGTTCGTGGTGAAGCTCGGCGGTGTCCTTGTTGATGGCGGTGAACAGGGCCGGGGCCTGGGAAATGCCCGGCACCGTCGCCTCCATGTAGGCTTGATAGGTGGCGATCTGGGCGGCATAGACCGGCTTGGTGACCGCCACGCCCTTGGCGGCCGTCTCGCGCCAGTTGCGGGCGTTCATGGTCTTGCATTCCCACAGCGCCGGGAACGCCATGCCGGGAAGCGCGGGGCCAGCGGCGATGATGCCGTCCACATGGCCGCGAATGCGCCCATCGGCGACCGAGAAGCCGAACTGGCCGCCATCCGGCCGGTTCCCCTTGCGGGTGTAGAGGTCGAACCCCGCCTGGCGCAGCCAGTGGATGGCCTGATCCTCCAGCACATGGCCGATGGCGAAGATGCGGAGCGTCCGGCCGTCGAAATCGGCGCCCTCGTCCTTGGGGGCACCGACATATTCGAACTGGAGCGCCCGGTCGCACGGCACTCCCAGCCAGGAGGCGCCGAGATAGGTGCGGGACGGCGTGGCATCCCGTTCGGCGACCAGGGCGTCGTCGATCAGGGCGTTGACCCGTTCCGCCAATTTGGGCCGGTGATTGAAGTCCAGCATCAGAACGGAATCTCCATGCCGTCGGTGGCGGCCTGGGCGCGCATGGCGTCCTGGAACCCCTCGACGGCGGCCTCGATCAGGGCGCAGACCTGGGCCTCGGTGAGACCGGCCAGCGGGGTGTCCCAGCCGATCTCCTCCATCAGCTCGGCCACCGGCTTGACTGCGGCATGGATGGCGGCGTCTTCCTGAGGGGTGAGGTCAACCATGGTGGGCCGCTCCCGCGCCAAACGCGTCCAGAAGCATTGGCAGCCCTTGGAGCAGAACCAGACCGATGGCCGGTGCCGCTTCGAAACCACAGGATCGCGCCAGCCAAAGCCACGGGTCGGTCGCCGACAGACGGCACAGAGCGCCCCACGCGGATGCCATGCCCGCAGGCGGGCGGCGGCAGTTTCGGTCATGACCGGCCTCCATCACGCCGCCCTCCGGGTGGAGCCGTCGCGGGCCTGGGTGACCAGGGCGCGGATGGCCTGACGGTTGAAGCGGAACGCCAGCAGGGCGGAGGCCTGATAGCGGGTCAGCCCGAAATCCTGCCGACACTCCGCCGGCAGCAGGGCCAACTGCTTGTCGGTGGGCGGCTGGCCCAGCCAGCGCTTGCTCTTGTGGGCACTTTCGTCGGTCTCGTTCTCGTTGAGCCAGTCGTCGGCCGCCGCCAGGCAGATGGTGCGCTCGCCCACCGCCAGCAGGCGGGGCTGCTGGCGATGCAGGCCGCCGATGGCGCTCCACAGCCCGTCGAGGAAGAAGATGCCGCCCCAGGCGTTGAAGCCGCTGTCCACCAGCGCCGCGTCGTCGCCGAACAGGTCGCACCAGCGGAAGCTGGAGCGCTGCAGCAGATCGACCTCGGTCATGGCGAAGTCGTTGATCGGGATCACCTCGCTGCCGCGCTGCCAGACATAGCCGCAGATCGGGCATTCGGACACGCCGAGCGGCACGCTGGCCCCGCATTCCGGGCAATCCTTGGACGGGGCCTCGCCGC
>CAJANN010000142.1 GCA_903941095.1 uncultured Rhodospirillaceae bacterium
GCCGAGATGCTGCGCACCCCGAACTTCGGCCGCAAGTCCTTGAACGAGATCAAGGAAGTGCTGTCGCAGATGGGCCTGCACCTGGGTATGGAAATCACCAACTGGCCGCCCGAGAACATCGAGGATCTGGCCAAGAAGCTGGAAGAGCCCTACTGAGGTCGGAATTCGGCGCGGCCGTGGCATCACCACGGCCGCGTTGATTTTTAAGGGACCAGTCCGGTCCGACCCCGCCGTGCTTCCCGATCAGAGGGCGGCCGGGGTGTGAAATCGGCTCTCGCGCGACGAGACCAAGCCAGAGGAGAGAGACCATGCGTCATGGAATGTCCGGTCGGAAACTGAACCGCACCAGCTCGCACCGCAAGGCGATGTTCGCCAACATGGTGGTTGCGCTGCTGAAGCACGAGCAGATCAAGACCACCCTGCCCAAGGCCAAGGACCTGCGTCCGATCGCCGAAAAGATCATTTCGCTCGGCAAGTCCGGCACCTTGCACGACCGCCGCCGCGCCTATGCCATGCTGCGCGACGATGCCGTTGTCGCCAAGCTGTTCTCGACCCTGGCCGAGCGGTACAAGGGCCGTCCGGGCGGTTACTGCCGGGTTCTGAAGGCCGGTTTCCGCTATGGCGACTCGGCTCCGATGGCCATCATCGAGCTGGTCGACCGCGACCCGGCCGCCAAGGGCGCCGATTCCGGTCCGACCGCCGAAAAGCAGGAAGAGACCGAGGAATAGGCTGCCGGTCAGCCGATCCTTCAAGGGGCGCCCACCGGGCGCCCCTTTTTCGTTGCCGGCCGTGGCGGCGGGCCAGGACGCAACGATCGATGCAAACAGCGAATTCGGCTTGAGTATACAAATATTGAAATGTAATTTTGTATGGAATTGCATTCAAAGGTTGACATCCCCATGCCGAGCCCGAACGACCTGCTTCTGTCTCCCTTGCCGAGGGATCTGCTGGAAAAAATCCGGACCGGCCAGCCCGAGGCGATGCGGGATCTGCTGGAATGGCTGGTCCGCGGATATGGCGAGGCCTCGTCTTGGTATATGCGGCGAAAGAGACTGTATCGCTGTCCCGCCAGTCTGTGCCGGTGGACCGCCGTTGTCGCCGTTGCTGCAACGGTTCTGTGGCTGCCGGTCCTGTCGGTGTTCGGCCCGGTCCGGATTGCCGATCTGTTCGGGTTGACCGCCGAATCGGCCAGTCAGCTGGGCTATCTGGCCGCCGCCGTCGGGGCATCGATCCTGCTGGTCGACAAGATGGGCGGCTTGAGCAATGCCTGGGTTCGCTACACCGTCACGGGTTTGTCTTTGCAGCAATCCTGCGATCTGATGCAGGTTCGCTGGGCGGCGCTTGACCACAACGCGACGACGGCCGCCGCCGACCAGGCTGCCGTTCTGGAAAAGGGGGCCCGCGATCTGTGGGAAAAGGTTCAGGCGGAAACGGCGGAATGGGGCAAGTCCTACATTACCGACCTGAACGCCCTGGGTGAGGCCCTGGGCCGGTCGTCGCAGAAGCCGTAACCATGCCGTCCGTCGTGCCGCGGTTTCGCCGCGCGACGCTCTTGCGAGCATTGAGCGAGCGGCCAAGCAAGCCGGAGGCTTGCGCCCGGCGAGGGGCCAAACACCTAGGGGGTGCCGAGAATGCCGCGGACCTTCTCGACCACGTCGCGGGTCGAGAACGGCTTGCTGACGATGCCGTCCGCCCCCAGGGTCAGGCTTTTTTCACGCTCGACCTCGCGGCCGCGGGCGGTCAGCATGATGACCCGGACATCCTGCCAGTCGGGATTGGAGCGGATGGCCCGGCAGACGTCGAAGCCGTCGCGCTTGGGCATCATCACGTCCAGCAGCACCAGACCGGGCCGGAACTGGGCGACGGCTTCGAGTGCCGCGTCGCCGTCGCGGGCGACACGGACGTCATAGCCGACCTGGCGCAGGAGGAATTCCAGCGACAGGAGAATGTTGGGCTCGTCGTCCACAACCAGCACCGATGGCGACACGGCCGCGTCCTCCCGTCAGGTTGCCGTCATCCAATGATACGAAGCCCGGATGATTCATTCGGGCTTCGTATCCAGCGCCCCTTGGGCGCGGCCAAGGCCGCGGATGCGGCCGCCCGGCGAGGGCTTGGGAACCCGAATGAATCATTCGGGTTCCGTATGATAAGGCGTGTGCGGACAGTCTAACACAGCCTGTGGTTTCTGTCATGAATCCGCCGATTTCAGCAGAGCCTGGGTGGCCAGCCACAGGGTCAGGGTGTCGTCGAGCGATCCGGAGCGAAGCTCGGCATGGGCAAGGTTGTCGGGGATGAAAACCTGGGCTGCGGGGGCGATGCGGGCCAGGGCGGCGCTTTCGGTCCACGGGACCACCCCGTCGGTGCGGCCGTGGATCAGCACCAGCCGGGCTTGCAGGCCGGACAGGTCGCGCGGGGCCAGGTCCAGCGCGGCGATTGCCTTGCCGACCGGCGACGGCAGGGCGGCCAGCAGGTCGGGCACCCGGTCGGGGTCGGTGTTGTTCAATAGGGTCATCACCGCCCGGCCCTGTGCGGTCAAGCCGGGCAGCAGGTCGTCGATGGATGCGTCGGCATCTGCCATTCGCCGGCCGGCGATGGCGGCCAGACCGGCGCGGTCGGCCGGATTGTCCATCCGGCGGGCATTGCTGCGCACGAACACCCATTTGCCATAGGCGTTGGGCTGACGGTACTGCCAGGGGGCGCCGGGGCTCTGGCGGTGGAAGCCGGTGGTCACGAAGGTGGTCGTCGCCGTCAGGTCGTAGGCCCCGCCGATACCCAGGATGAAGCTGATGGACGGCTGGTCCAGGGCGGCCAGGACCGCCGGCAGCACCGCGTAGGAGATGGCAGCCACCCCGACCCGCGGCGGATGCCTTTCGTCGGCCAGCCAGCGGGCGGCGGCGGCGATGGGGTGGCGGTCGTCGGCCGAGACGTCCAGATCCCGCAACGAGGCGATGTCGGGGACCAGAACCAGGAACCGCAGACGGGCCAGGCTTTCGGCCAGGGCGACCAGACGGGGATGGTCCTTGCCGGCGCGGTCGGCTCCGGGCACCAGGACCAGACCGGCCCTGGCCTTTTCCGCCGGCAGGTACAGGTCGGCGGCAACCGGGCCGGCCTGAACCGCCTGACGGGCCGGCCGCGGCGTCAGGCGCTTCAGCAGACTGGGGCCGCCGCCGGCCGCGACGTCGGACAGCAGCAGCCCGGCTTCGGCGGCGCGGCGTCCGGCGCCGGAGGCCAGCGCCAGGGCGGCGGCGGCCAGCAGGCAAATGGCGGCCAGGGCGGGTAGGGCTTTCACAGCGGGCCGACCTCCTCCATCCTTTCCTTCAGGCGCTCTTCTTTCTTGCGCAGGGCGTCTTCCATGCGTTTGATGCGGCGGTCGAGCTCTTCGATGTTGGCCAGACGCTGCGCCCGTTTGCGCCGCGACCAGCCGGCCCCGGCCCGCTGCAGCCCCCAGTCGGCGGCCAGGAAGAACAGCACGGCCCCGGCCAGCAGGGAAATCAGGGCGGCCTGACCGCCATAGGCGCGGTCCACCGCCACCACCGTGCCCCAGAAGCCGATGCTGACCAGCGAGGCCGCCCCGGCCAGGGCGATGCGGTTGAGGGTGCGGTCCTGCCGGGCGTGGCGCCGTTCCGAGGCCCGGATGGCGTTGACCAGCTCTTCTTTGGCGATGGCCTGCCAGGTCCGGAACGACATCCCCTTGACCGTCCGATTGTCCCGGATGGTCTGTTCCAGCTTGCGCACCAGATAATCGGCCTGCTGCTCCGGCGTCGGTCCGTCCGCCATGACTCCCCGTCCATGCTGCCATCCGGCCGCAACAGTAGCATCATCCCGGCAAAGGCCGTATAGCTGGACGATGTCGAACGAGCTTCTTTCCCTGTTGCCCCTGGCTTTGCCGCTGCTGGCCGCCGGCGCTTTCGCCGGGGTGGTCGCCGGCCTGCTGGGAATCGGCGGCGGCCTGGTTCTGGTCCCGGTGCTGTTTCACCTGCTGGGGCATGTCGGCGTGGCCGACGCCGTGCGCATCAAGGTGGCGGTGGGAACCTCGCTGGCCACCATCGTCGCCACCGCGTGGTCGTCGGCGTCGGCCCACTGGCGGCGCGGCAACGTCGACGCCGCCTTCCTGAAAAGCTACGGTCCGGTCATCGTCGCCGGCGTCCTGGCCGGCACCGCCCTGGCCAGCCAGTTGCGCGGGCCGGTCCTGACGGCGATCTTCGCTGCGGTGGCCTGCGTGCTGGCGGTCCAGATCGCCCTGGGCAATCCCGACTGGAAACTGGGGGAACGGCCCCCCGGCGGTCTGGGGCGGGTGCTGATCGGCGGCACCATCGGCGTCCTGTCGGCACTGATGGGGGTCGGCGGCGGCACCATGACGGTGCCGCTGATGACCATGTACGGCAGCCCGGTGCACCGGGCGGTGGGGACCGCCGCGGCAATGGGATTCATCATCGGGGTGCCGGGGGCCGCCGGCTTCATCGCCGGCGGCTGGGGCCATGCCGACCTGCCGCCTTACA
>CAJANN010000143.1 GCA_903941095.1 uncultured Rhodospirillaceae bacterium
GCCCTGGCCGAGATCGGCGGTGAAGGTCACCACCTCGCATTGGTACTGATCCTGCAGCCAGCGCAGGATGATCGAGGTATCGAGACCGCCGGAATAGGCCAGAACGACCTTCTTGACTTCGCCCTTCATGGGTAACGCCCCTGGAACATGGAATAAGGGAAGGCCCGGAGTATAGGACTTGCCGCGCCGGGAGCAAGCCCGTCCGTGCCCCAAGCCCCTTTTCCGCCACCGTCCTACCTGTCATTCTTGGCCGTGATGAGTGACTCCGCCCCGCCTTCGTCGCGCAAAGATGCCGACCTGTCCACCGCCCTGGCCCTGACCGAGCAGTTCCTGGCGCCGCGCGCCGAGGACGGGGCGGACCCGGCGGATTCCGCCCCGTCCTCGGGCGTCGGCAAGAACATGCGCTACTGGATGTGGCGCATGGGCGGGCGCAAGCGGCCCGACATCCAGGACACCAGCCACATCGCCCGGCTGTTCGACAATTACGAGATCGAGCTGGACCGCCAGAAAAAAGCCCATCAGGCCGAACTGGACCGGCTGCACGGCCGCCATCAGGCCGCCCTGGAACAGGCGCGCCGGGGAAACGGCGACGACATCGACCGCATCCGCGCCGAAATCCAGGCCGAGGCCGACCGCTCGCTGCTGGAAGCCCGGCGCGAGCTGGCCCACGCCCGGGAACGCACCAGCAAGCTGGAGCAGTTGACCAACCAGTTGCAGCAGGCCTATGACGCCGAACTGGCCAAGGCCCGCAACGCGGCGGCGGCCATCAGCGACGGCCCGCTGCGCCAGGCCCTGGACCGGGTCGAGGAACTGGAACGACGCATGGGCTCGCTGCGGGCCGACCAGGACCGGGCCTTGGAGGCGGCTCATGCCGCCCATGCCGCCGCCCTGGAACAGGCCGCCGAATCGTCGGCGCGCGCCATCGCCGAAATCCGGACCGAAGCGGCGCAAAACCAGGCCGCCGCCGAAACGCTGGTGGCCGACCTGTCCGCCGAGACCGCCCGCAAACTGGCCGACGCCGAAATCCAGCTGACCGAGCGCGATCTGCGCATCGTCGGAATGACGGCGGCCCATGCCGCCGAACTGGAGCGGCTGCGCCAGGACATGGGCGCGGAAAGCGAGGCTGCCGTCACCGCCACCTCGGCCGCCCTGGACGCCGCCTTGCACGAATCCCGCGACAAGCTGACCGAGGCCGCCCGCCAGCGCGCCCACTTGCTGGCGCGGATGGACGAACTGGTGGAAAGCCAAGCCCGCGCCCTGGCCGCCCTGGGCGAGGCCAAGGATCGCGAGATGGCGGCCATCCTGGCCGAGATGCAGGCCGCCGCCGAGGCCGAAACCCGCAAGGCCGAACAGGACCGCAACGCCCTGCTGGCCGACCTGGAACGGGCCGAAGCCGCTGCCGCCCGCCGGCAGGCGGCGCTGGAGGCCGAACTTGAGGCCGTGCGCCAGGCCCATCTCGACGAATTGCGCCTTCAGGCCGGCCGCCACGCCGACGAACTGGACCAGCAGCGCCGTCAGGCCGCCGCCGCCCGCGACGAAACCGAACGCCGGACGCATGAGCGGACCGCCGCCCGGCAGGCCGAGCACGAGCAGGCCCGGGACGAGGCCGCCCGCCTGCGATCGGTTCTGGAATCCCGCATCGGCCAATTGCTGGAAACCCATGCCAGGGAGCAGCGCGAGCAGACCGACCGCCATTCGGCGGAACTGACCGCCCTGCGCGAGGACATGGCCGCCCAGGCCCGCGCCATGCTGCAACAGGCCCTGGACCGGGTTGCCGAACTGGAATCCGCCCGCGAGACCACCGCCGCCTGGCACGCCGCCGAGATCGAGAAGAACCGGGCCGCCCTGGCCGCCAGCGGCGACGCCAACCTGCGCCATGCCCTGGAGCAGCTGACCGGCATCCAGGCCGAACGGCGCCAGTGGGAAGCCCGCACGAAGGAAGAGCGGGACGCCCATCTGCGGGAACTGGGCATCCTGGCGGACCGGCACGCCGCCGAACTGACCCGCGAACGGCGGGCGGTCGAAGAGGAGTTCCGTCCCCATCTGCAGCGCGCACTGGACCGCATCACCGAACTGGAACGGCAGATGGAGGCCCCGCAGGAGCGTCAGGCCGAGGCGGTGAAGGCCGCCCTGGAGGCCGGGCAGGAGCAATCCCGGGCCGCCCTGCTGGCTGCCAAGGCCCGCACCGTGTCGCTGCAGCACCAGCTGGCCGAAGCCCAGGACGAAATCCGGGCCGCCGAGGAACGGCTGCAGACCGCCCTGGCCGACCAGCGGCACGACCTGCAGGCCGCTCACGACCGGATCCTGCGGGAAAGTCTGGCCCAGGCCGCCGAAACCGCCGAAAGCCAGCTGGCGCAACGCGACGGCCGCATCGCCGAACTGGAGGCCGGGGCCGAAGCCGAAACCCGGGCCCATGCCGCCGCCCTGGAGCTGATGCGCCGCGAAATGACGGCCGAGTTCGATGCGGTGCAGGAAAGCGCCGCCGCCGACCGGGCGGACGAGGTCGCCCGCCTGACCGCCCGGATCGCCGAGGCCCGCCACGAGGGGCTGAGCGAAGCCGAGGACGGCCTGCATGCCGCCCAGGCCGGCGAGATCGCCGCCCTGACCGAACGCCACGCCCAGGCCGCCGCCGCCGCCGAGGCGCGCATCGCGGCCCTGGCCGACGAACTGGCCCGCCAGCGCGATGCCCATGCCGCCGAGATCGCCAGTCTGCAGAACCGCCCGTCCATCGCCGCCGCCGCCGACGGCGCCCGCCTGAGCGACAGCCATCGCCAGGAAATCGAGCGCCTGCAGCGGGAAGCCGACCGCCAGCGCGGCGAACTGGATTACCGGCTGATCGCCGCCACCGACCGCATCGCCGATCTGGAAGCCGATCTGGCCCGCCTGCGCCTGAGCCACGGCCGGGAACAGGAACGCCTGATCGCCGAACATGCCGACGCCGTCGAGCGGTTGCGCCAGGGCCTGGACCGCGCCGACCGCGCCGACATCGCCCGGCAAGAGCGGGACCTTGCCGAGGCCCGCGACCGCATCGCCGATCTGGAAGCCCAACTGGCCAGCCAGTCCGGCCACCGCCCCGCCATCGACGCCGACACCCGCCTGAACGCCGCCCTGGCCCGCGCCATGATGGCCGAAGACGACCTGCGCATCGCCAACAACAAGCTGGAACTGCTGAAGGACGCCCTGGAGGCGGCCAAGGCCCGCGCCGTCCTGCCCGGCCCCGGCGCCGCCGACAACCGCTTCCGCGACGCCAAACGATCCTTCGCCCGCCATTTCCACCCCGATCAGGGGGGCAAGGGCGATATCGGGAAGCAACGCATCTTCCTGGAATTCTGGCCCGTCCTGGACAAGATCGAGCGCAATCACGAATCCTGAACCCGGCAGCCGCCATTTGTGGTGGAATCCACCCCACCCGCCCGGGGCGTGGCGCCGGCCCGGACCCCGGCGTATCCTGCCGGGATGCTGCGCGCCCTGATCTTCGATGTCGACGGCACCCTGGCCGAAACCGAGGAAGCCCACCGGCAGGCCTTCAACCGGACTTTCGCCGAGTTCGGGCTGGACTGGAACTGGGACGCCGGCCTTTACGGCCGCCTGCTCAAGGTGTCCGGCGGCAAGGAGCGCATGCGGGCCTTCGCCGCCCCCGGCCACCTGGACGACGGTCTGGTCGACCGCCTGCACCGCCGCAAGACCGGGATCTACACCGCCGCCGTGGCCACCGGCGCGGTCCCCCTGCGCCCGGGCGTCGCCCGCCTGATCGCCGAGGCCCGCGCCGCCGGCCTGCGTCTGGCCGTCGCCACCACCACCACCCGGGCCAACCTGCTGGCCCTGCTGGACGGCGCCACCGGCGGGGCCGGCCATCACTGGTTCGAGGTGATGGCCTGCGCCGACGACGCCCCGGTGAAGAAACCCGATCCGCAAGTCTATCGCTTCGTGCTGGAACGGCTGGGTCTGCCTGCAGCGGACTGCCTGGCGGTCGAGGATACCCGCAACGGCGTCCTGGCCGCCCGCGGTGCCGGCATCGGCGTGGTGGTCACCCGCAGCGCCTACAGCGCCGACGACGATGTCGCCGGAGCCTGGGCGGTCTGGCCCGACCTGAGCCGGGTCGGCCTGTCCGATCTGACCGCGCTGGTTCCGCCCTGAGAGCGGCGGACTGCTTCCTGTAATCGTTCTGTAAATTATTGCAGCCGCTCCCGCATCGCGGTAGAGTCGGCTGTGTCCGACGAGCAAGCTTCACCCTCCTCGCTGTGTCAGCCCGCGCCGGGTCCGGTGCGGTCGGGGCTTTCGTTGTCCGGCAAGGTGCTGGCCGCCGCCCTGGTCTCGACGTTCCTGGTGGTGACCGCCGCCGAGGCCTACCGGCTGTGGAGCGTGCGCGGCGAGCGGCTGGAGCGGCTGAACCTGAAGGCGGCATCCACCGTTCACGCCCAGGCCCTGTCGATGTCGCGGCCGCTGTTCGACTTCGACGACGAGACCGTCGCCGTTCTGGTGCAGTCCCTGGCCGGCGACCCCGAAGTGCAATGGGTCCGCGTCGACAATTCCGATGGCGAAACCGTCGCCCGCCTGCGCGAGCCCATCGCATCCAGCCTGGTCGCCGAGCGGGCCATCGTCCATGTCAATCGCGGCGAGAGCGTAGGCGTCGGCCGCCTGAGCATCGGTTTCTCGGCCGACGCCGCCGACGCCGAACTGCGCCGCCACGCCCTGGTCAGCATCGGCGGCCTGCTGGCGGTGTTCCTGGCCCTGTCCCTGGCCATCAGCGGCAGCCTGCGCCGCATCAGCCAGCCCCTGAGCGAAATGAGCCGTACCCTGCGGGCCCTGGCCGGCGGACGCAAGGACCTGGAGATTCCCGGAACCGGCCGGGCCGACGAAATCGGCGACATCGCCCGTGCCGCCGAGGTGTTTCGCCTGCACGTCATCGAAATCGAACGGCTGGAAGCCGAAAAGGTGACCGCCGCCGCCATCCGCGAAAGCGAAGAACGCCTGCGGCTGATCGTCGAGAACCTGCCGATCCCGCTGCTGATGACACGGCTGTCCGACCACACCGTCCTGTTCGTCAACCGCCGCCTGCGCGAAGAGTTCCAGATCACCACCAACCCGGTCGGCATGGCCGCCCGCGATCTGTGGGTGGTCCCCGCCGAACGCGACGTCATGCTGGCCCGCATCGCCGCCGATGGCGCCGTCCACAATTTCGAGACCCGCATGCGCCGCCCCGACGGCGACGAGTTCTGGGCGTTGCTGTCGATCATCTCGACCGAATTCCGCGGCGAGAAGATCCTGCTGGGCGGCATCGCCGACATCAGCGAACGCCACCGCATGGAACAGGCCCTGAAAGAGGCCAAGGACGAGGCCGAGGCCGCCACCCAGGCCAAAAGCGAATTCCTGGCCACCATGAGCCACGAGATCCGCACTCCGATGAACGGCATCATCGGCATGGCGGAACTGCTGCGCGAGACGACGCTGGACGAAGAGCAGCGCAGCCAGGTCGAAACCCTGTGCGCCTCGGGCCGGGCGCTGCAGGCCCTGCTGGGCGACATCCTGGACCTGTCGAAACTCGAGGCCGGCCGGCTGGACCTGAACGTCCAGGTCTTCGACCCGCGCCGCCTGTTCTCGGAAATCGCCGACCTGATGGGCTATCGGGCCAGGGAAAAAGGCCTGTACCTGGGCATGGCCGTCGCCCCCGAGGTGCCGCCGCTGCTGGAAGGCGACGACCTGCGACTGCGTCAGGTCGCGCTCAATCTGGTCGGCAACGCCGTCAAGTTCACCGAACGCGGCACCATCGCCCTGATCGTCTCGGTCGCCAACCGCGCCCCGCTGAGGCTGCGCGTCGACGTCACCGACACCGGCACCGGCATCGACCCCGAGGTGATGACCCGCCTGTTCGCCCCCTTCAGCCAGGGCGACGCCCAGATTGCCAAGCGGTTTGGCGGCACCGGGCTGGGGCTGGCCATCGCCCGCCGGCTGGTCGAGGCGCTGGGCGGCACCATCGGCGCCGACAGCCAGCCCGGCGAAGGCAGCCGCTTCTGGTTCGAGGTCCCCCTGCAGGCCGCCGAGGCTTCCGCCGTTCAAAGCGTTCCCGACGCCGCCGACAGGCCCGGCCCGGCCCCGCTGGAAATCCTGATGGCCGAGGACAATCCGGTCAACCGCAAGGTGATCCAGGTCTTTCTGGAACGGCGCGGCCATCGGGTCCATACGGTTTCAGACGGCGCCCAGGCCGTCGAGGCCATGCGCCAGCACCCCTATGACGTGGTGCTGATGGACATGCGCATGCCGGTCATGGACGGTCTGGCCGCCACACGGGCCATCCGCGCCCTGCCCCAGCCCAATTGTCAGGTTCCCATCGTTGCCCTGACCGCCAACGCCTTCCGCTCGGACGCCGAACAATGCGCCGAGGCCGGGATGGATGCCTTCCTGGCCAAGCCGGTGGATTTCCTGGCCCTGACCTCGACCCTGGCGCGCTGGGCGCCAAAATGATCCGCAGGCTGGCCGCCGCCCTGGCCTTGTGTCTGCTGGCCCCGGCGCAGGCCCTGGCCGGGGAAGCCCCCGTGGTCCTGGTGGCCGACCCCTGGTGCCCGCACACCTGCGACAGCCAGTCCGGAATCGACGGCTACATGGTCGACATCGCCCGCGAAGCCTTTGCGATGGACGGCATCGAGGTCATCTACAAGACCACCAGTTGGGCGCGCGCCATGCGCGATGTCCGGCAGGAGCGCGCCGACGGCGCCGTCGGCGCCCTGGTCGACGAAGCCCCCGATCTGATCACCCACCGCCAGCCGCTGGGCGTCCAGGTCAACGTCTTCCTGACCCGCGGGGACGACCCCTGGCGGTTCACCGGCCTGGATTCCCTGGCCGGACGCCAGGTCGGGTCGGTCAGAAGCTACAGCTACTCGGCGGAAATCGACGCCTGGCTGGCGGCCAACCCGGGACAGGTCCAGGCCATCAGCGGCAGCGGCGGAGCCCGGCGCAATCTCAGGAAGCTTCTGGCCGGCCGCATCGACGTGATGCTGGACGACGACGCCGTGGCCGGCGACACCCTCCGCCGCTCGGGACAGGGACTGCCGGTCCGGGTGGCCGGCCGGCTGCCCGGCGGCAGCCTGCACATCGCCCTGGGCAACCGGCGCGGCAATCATCTGGCCGCCATCCTGGACCGCAATATCCACGCCCTGCGGGCCAGCGGCCGGCTGGCGGCCATCCTGGCGGAATACGGGCTGACCGACTGGGCCGGCCGGCAGGGGCTGTGATACGAAGCCCGGATGATTCATTCGGGCTTCGTATCCAGCGCCCATTGAGCGCGCGGCCAAGGCCGCGGATGCGGCCGCCCGCGCAACGCCCGCAGGAATGGCTGCACCTCGGATTGAAGGCGTACCGCGCCAGGATCAGCGCCGCGGCGCCAGTCCGGGCCGTTTCAGCGCCCGCTCCATCAGTGCCAGGGCCTTGCGCAGAAACGGCCGCTTGTGCCGCAATTGCCATTTGTCCAGCCGCCAGTGCCGCGGGTCCGGCCGGATGCCCGGCGGGCACAGGAACACATGGGCCATCACCTGATGGCCCGAGCCGGTGCGGACCTTGATGGGATGCAGGGCGTATTCCCAGCCTTCATAGACCTGCAGACGGTGGACCGCTTCGGCATCGACGCCCGTCACCAGGGTTCCGTCGACCCAGCCCGAGGCGTGGGGCAGCAGCATGGGATAATGCCGCCCCGCCACATGAACCCGGCGGAACCCCTGGGCAATGGCCGGTTCGACACGATCCAGCGGCCTGCCGCAGACGATTTCGCGGATATCGGGATCCATCAGGGTGCCATAGAAGAACAGGTTCATCGCAGCCCCTTCCTCAACCGGGCAAGGCGACGCCGCTCAGGGACAATTGCTCCTCCAGCGCGGTGCGCAGACGCTTCAGTCCGTCGACCGAGGTGGCCTCGCACCGGGCCACCAGCACCGCCTGGGTGTTCGAGGCGCGCAACAGCCACCACCCGTCGGCGGTGTCGACCCGCACGCCGTCGATGGCGTTGACGGTGGCCCCGGCGGCATCCAGGCGGGCCTTGACCTCGGCGGCGACGGCGAACTTGCGCTCGTCCGGACAATCGAAGCGCATTTCCGGCGTGTTGACCATGTGCGGCAGGCGATCGCGGCGGCGGCCCAGGCTTTCGCGATCCATGCGGCTGACGATTCCCAGCAGGCGGACGGCGGCATAAAGGGCGTCGTCGAAGCCGTAATAACGGTCGGCGAAGAAGATGTGCCCGCTCATCTCGCCGGCCAGCGGCGCGCCGGTCTCGGCCATCATGGTCTTGATCAGCGAGTGGCCGGTGCGGCCCATCACCGGCTTGCCGCCCATGCGGGCGACTTCGTCGAAGAACACCCTGCTGGCCTTGACGTCGGCGATGATCGAAGCGCCGGGCCGGACCTTCAGCAGGTCCTCGGCCAGGATCACCAGGATCTGGTCGCCCCACAGGATGCGGCCTTCGTTGTCGATGACGCCGATACGGTCGCCGTCGCCGTCGAAGGCGACGCCCAGGTCGGCCCGTTCGAACAGCACCGCATCCTGCAGCGCCCGCAGATTGTGGGGCTCGGTGGGATCGGGATGGTGGTTGGGAAAGCGCCCGTCGATCTCGCCGAACAGCACGGTATGGCGGCCGGGCAGCCGTTCGGTCAGCATCCGGGTGATTTCCCCGGCGGCGCCGTTGCCGCAATCCCACACCACCTTCAGGTCCCGCTTGCCGTCCCAATCCCGGGCCAGCCGGTCGGCATATTCGACGCGGATGTCGTCGTCGACCGCATGGCCGTCGCCGTCGGCGAAATCGCCGGACGCCGCCATCTCGCCCAGGCCGCGGATGTCGGGACCGAAGAACGGCTTGCCCTGGAACACCATCTTGAAGCCGTTGTGGGTGGGCGGATTGTGACTGCCGGTCACCATGATGCCGGCATCGGCGTCGCGCACCTTGGCGGCGTAATACAGCATCGGGGTGGGACCGCGGCCGACGCGGCGGACGGTGCAGCCGGTCGAAACCAGCCCGGCTTCCAGTGCCCGGGCCATCTCGGGGCTGGACAGCCGCCCGTCCCAGCCCAGGCAGACCACCGAACCGCCGGCCCGGCGCACCTTGGTGCCCAAGGCCCGGCCGATGGCTTCGGCGTCGGCCGCGAACAGGGTCTCGCCGACGATGCCGCGGATGTCGTATTCGCGCAGGATGGTGGGATGGAAAAGATGGGCCATCAGGTAATCACCGTCGGTTCGCTGCGGCCGGTCCGGGCCTGGATCTGGGCCACGTCGCGGGCGATGGCGATCAGGTCGGCCAAGGCCTGCTGCGGGTCGATGTCGTGCCTGGCCCGATCGGGTTCGAAACGTTCGATGTAGACGCGCAAGGTGGCGCCCTCGGTGCCGGTGCCGGACAGGCGGAACACCACGCGGCTGCCGTCCTCGAAGACGATGCGGATGCCCTGGCGGGTGCTGACGCTGCCGTCCACCGGGTCGGTATAGGCGAAATCGTCGTTGAAGGCGACCGTATAGCCGCCCAGGACCCGCCCCTTCAGGTCCAGGCCGCGCAGATGGTCCATCAGGCCGTTGGCGGCGGCGGCGTCGATGCCCTCGTAATCGTGGCGGGAATAGACGTTGCGGCCGAATCTGGCCCAATGTTCGCGGACGATGTCGGCCACCGGCTGCTTGCGGACGGCCAGGATGTTCAGCCACATCAGGACCGCCCACAGCCCGTCCTTCTCGCGCACGTGGTCGGACCCGGTGCCGAAGCTTTCCTCGCCGCACAGGGTGGCCAGCCCGGCATCCAGCAGGGTGCCGAAGAACTTCCAGCCGGTGGGGGTCTCGTAGGCCGGGATGCCCAGGGCGGCGGCGACGCGGTCGGGTGCCGCCGAGGTCGGCATCGAGCGGGCGATGCCCTTCAGTCCCCGGGCATAGCCGGGGCACAAGGTGGCGTTGGCCGCCAGGACC
>CAJANN010000144.1 GCA_903941095.1 uncultured Rhodospirillaceae bacterium
CGCTGCGCTATATCGATCCGGAACTGGCGCTGGTTCCGGTGGACGGCGTCGGCCTGACCTTCGCCGACGGTCCGGCCCGCACCGAGCCGGACGTCGGCGATATCTTCGCCAACCGGCTGGGACTGTTCCTCAAGATCCGCGACGACGCCCATTCGCAGCGGCTGTTCGCCTATGTCGACGTCCGCAGCGGGCTGATCCGCGCCCGCATGGAACGCGGCATCGAACGGCTGCTGCGCTGGCGGGTCCAGCGGTTCTGACGCCGGACCCGGGAGATCGCTTCCGGATCTGCTATCCTGCGCCCATTGCGGGCGCGGCCAAGGGGCCGGAGGCCACGCCCGGCGAGGGCTTCGATTCATTCGGGCTTGGCATGACCCGGCCCGGGGGCGGGGCGGCGGGACAATGGGGCGCCGGGGATGATCCCGCCGCGGCACTTCGGCCGGATATCGCCGGGACCTTTCGTCAATTCACTTGATTTCACTGGCGGAAGCGGGGAAAAACCGCCTCCATGACTTCTCTCGTCCAGGAACTGGCGCTGCGGCGCACCTTCGCCATCATCTCGCACCCGGATGCCGGCAAGACCACGCTGACCGAAAAGCTGCTGATGTTCGGCGGCGCCATCCAGATGGCCGGCGCCGTTCGCGCCCGCGGCGAGCAGCGGCGGACCCGGTCGGACTGGATGGCCATCGAGAAGGAGCGCGGCATCTCGGTGTCGGCCTCGGTGATGAGCTTCGAGCATGAAGGCCTGGCCTACAACCTGCTGGACACGCCCGGCCACGAGGATTTCTCGGAAGACACCTACCGCACCCTGACCGCGGTGGATTCCGCGGTGATGGTCCTGGACTCCGCCAAGGGCATCGAGACCCAGACCCTGAAGCTGTTCGAAGTGTGCCGCCTGCGCGACGTGCCCATCGTCACCTTCGTCAACAAGGTCGACCGCGAAGGGCGCGAGCCGCTGGAACTGCTGGACGAGATCGAGAAGACCCTGGCCCTGGACGTCTGTCCGGTGACCTGGCCCATCGGCATGGGGCGCGACCTCAAGGGCGTCTACGACCTGATCCGCGACCGCGTCATCCTGTTCGACCCCGGCCGCGGCGACCACATCGCCGACATCGCCGTCGACGCCAGTCTGGACGATCCCCGCCTGGACGAGGCGGTGGGCCGGGCGGCGGCGGAAAAGCTGCGCGAGGATGTCGAGCTGGTGCGTGGCGGCTATCCGGAATTCGACCTCGACAGTTTCCGCGCCGGCCACCTGACCCCGGTCTTCTTCGGCAGCGCCCTCAAGACCTTCGGCGTCGCCCAGCTGCTGAAGGGGGTGGGCACGCTGGCTCCTGCGCCGCTGCCCCGCCGGACCGACGCCCGCGTCGTCGAGCCGGCCGAGGACAAGGTCAGCGGTTTCGTCTTCAAGGTTCAGGCCAACATGGACCCCAACCATCGTGACCGCATCGCCTTCTTCCGCATCTGCTCGGGCCGGTTCCGGCGCGGCATGAAGCTGAAGCATGTCCGGTCGGGCAAGGTGATGGCGGTCTACAACCCGGTGTTCTTCCTGGCGCAAAGCCGCGAACTGGCGGAAGAGGCCTTCCCCGGCGACATCATGGGCATTCCCAATCACGGCCAGCTGCGCATCGGCGACACCCTGACCGAGGGCGAGGACGTCAATTTCCTGGGCATTCCCACCTTCGCCCCGGAAGTCCTGCGCCGGGTGCGTCTGGACGATCCCATGAAGGCCAAGCAGCTGAAAAAGGCGCTGGAGGACCTGGCCGAGGAAGGGGTGTCCCAGGTGTTCAAGCCGGTGGACGGTTCGACCTGGATCGTCGGCGTGGTCGGTCCGCTGCAGTTCGACGTGCTGACCACCCGCATCGAGTCGGAATACAACATCAAGGCCGGTTTCGAGGATGGCGGCTTCGTCACCGCCCGCTGGGTCGCCGCCGACGACAAGGCCGAGCTGGAGCGTTTCGCCTTGGCCCACAAATCCAACATGGCGGAAGACCGCGACGGCGGTGCCGTCTATCTGGCGCGCAATTCCTGGCAGCTGGGCCGTGCCCAGCAGGATTTCCCCAATGTCCGTTTCACCGCCACGCGAGAGCAGCATTGACCCGGGCAGGGCGTTTTCCTGCCGACAGCAGTTGCCTTCGGGCATAGAATTCGATCTTACTAACCTTTCTTGCCCCACCGCCGTCCCGCCAGGCCGTCGTTGAAGGACCTTCCGCCCATGACCGATACCGTTGTGCTGCCGTCCGCCGGCGCCCTGACCGAAGCCGACATCGACCCGACCCTGGATCTGGTCGAGGCCATCAACGTCCTGCGCCGCGAAAAGAACGCGGTGATCCTGGCCCACTACTACCAGGACGGCGAAATCCAGGATCTGGCGGATTTCGTCGGCGATTCGCTGGACCTGTCGCGCAAGGCGGCCAATACCGACGCCGACATGATCGTGTTCTGCGGCGTGCGCTTCATGGGCGAGGTGGCCAAGATCCTGTCGCCCGGCAAGACCGTGGTCATTCCCGACGCCGAGGCCGGCTGCTCGCTGGAGGAATCCTGCCGGGCCGACGCCTTCCGCCGGTTCCGCCAGGCCAATCCCGACCATCTGGCGGTCACTTACATCAATTGCTCGGCCGAGGTGAAGGCGCTGTCCGACGTCATCGTCACCTCGTCCAACGCCGAGCTGATCGTCAATTCCCTGCCCCGGGACAAGCCGATCCTGTTCGCCCCCGACCGCCACCTGGGCGCCTGGGTCGCCCGGCGCACCGGCCGCGACCTGACCCTGTGGCCGGGCAGCTGCATCATTCACGAGCAGTTCTCGGAAAAGGAACTGGTCAAGCTGAAGGTGCGCCACCCGCAGGCGCTGGTCGCCGCCCATCCCGAATGCCCCGACGCCATCCTGGCCCATGCCGACCATGTCGGTTCGACGCGCGGCATCCTGGATTTCGTGCTGAAGTCGCAGGCCGGCGAATTCATCATCGCCACCGAGCCGCACATCATCCATCAGATGCAGAAGGCCGCGCCCGGCAAGACCTTCATCCCCGCTCCCGGGGCCGATGGCGGCTGCTCCTGCGCCGATTGTCCGTTCATGGCCCGGAACACCCTGGAAAAGATCTATCTGGCCATGCTCAACCGCGCCCCGGCCATCGAGATCCCCGAGGCGTTGCGGGTCCAGGCGCTGAAGCCGCTGGAACGCATGCTGGAACTGTCGGCGGCGGTGCCGATGTCGTCGGGGGCTCCCAATGCGGCCTGAACCGGACATGGACGATGCCCGGCGGGTCATCGCCGCCGCCCTGGCCGAAGATGTCGGGGCCGGCGACATCACCTCGGCCACGGTGATTCCCGCCGACCTGCGCTTCAAGGGGGTGATGCAGGCCCGCCACGCGATGGTGGTGGCCGGTCTGCCGGTCGCCGCCGAGGCCTTCCGCATGGTGGTGCCCGAGGCCCGCTTCACCGCCAGGGTCGCCGACGGCCAGAACGTCGCCGCCGGCACCGTGCTGGCCGAGATCGAGGGACCGGCCCGCGGCCTGCTGACCGCCGAGCGGACCGCGCTGAACCTGCTGCAGCTGCTGTCGGGCATCGCCACCCTGACCGCCCAGTATGCGGCCCTGATCCAGGGAACCGGCTGCACCCTGCTGGACACCCGCAAGACCATTCCCGGCCTGCGCCGGCTGTCCAAGTACGCCACCCTGTGCGGCGGCGGCCGCAACCACCGCATGGGTCTGTATGACGGGGTGCTGATCAAGGACAACCACATCGCCGTCTGCGGCGGCATCGGCGCGGCGGTGCGGGCGGCCAAGGCCGCCGGCCTGCCCAACGTCGAAGCCGAGTGCGACACCCTGGAGCAGGTGGCCGAGGCGGTCGAGGCCGGAGCCGACATCGTGCTGCTGGACAACATGGCGCCGGACCGTCTGCGCCAGGCGGTGGCGGTGGTGGCCGGACGCTGCCGCACCGAAGCCTCGGGCGGGGTCACGTTGGACACCATCCGGGCCATCGCCGAGACCGGCGTCGATTTCGTTTCGGTGGGGCGCATCACCCAATCGGCACCGGCGGTCGATATCGGCCTGGACTGGTCCTGACGAAAAGGGAAGGCGGCAATGTCTTATGATCTGCTGATCATCGGGTCGGGGGCGGCGGGCCTGACCCTGGCACTGCGCGTCCTGGAAGCCCGGCCGGATGCCCGCGTCGCCATCCTGGCCAAGGGACCGCTGGCCGAGGGCAGCACCCTTTACGCCCAAGGCGGCATCGCCGCCGTGCTGGATGCCGCCGACACCACCGATGCCCATGTCGCCGATACGCTGAATGCCGGGGCCGGGCTGTGCAGCGTCCAGGCGGTCCGCTTCGTGGTGGAAAACGCCCGCACCGCCATCGAGTGGCTGATCGAGCAGGGGGTCGGCTTCGACCGCGAGGGGGATAGCTGGCACCTGACCCGCGAGGGCGGGCATTCGCATCGCCGGGTGATCCATGCCGCCGACGCCACCGGCCGTGCCGTCGAGACCACGCTGGTCGAGCGGGTGCGCGCCACCGGGGCCGACATCTTCGAACATCACAATGCCATCGACCTGATCCGCGACCGGCTGGCCGGCGGCGGGCCGGGCCGCTGCGTCGGGGTCTATTCGCTGGATCGGTCGTCCGGCCGGGTCTGCACCTTCGCCGCCAAGAACGTGGTGCTGGCCACCGGCGGGGCCAGCCGGGTCTATCTGTATTCGTCCAATCCCGACGGCTCGACCGGCGACGGCATCGCGATGGCGTGGCGGGCCGGCTGCCGGGTCGGCAACATGGAATTCTCGCAATTCCATCCCACCTGCCTGTACCATCCGCAGGCCAAGACCTTCCTGGTCACCGAGGCGGTGCGCGGCGAGGGCGGCCATCTGCTGCGCCCCGACGGCAGCCGTTTCATGGACGATTACGACCCGCGCGGCGAGTTGGCCCCCCGCGACATCGTGGCCCGCGCCATCGACGACGTCATGAAGCGGCTGGGCTGCGAATGCGTCTATCTGGACATCAGCCACAAGCCGGCCGAATTCATCACCAGCCATTTCCCCACCGTCTACGCCGAATGCCTGAAATACGGCATCGACATGACCCGCCAGCCGATTCCGGTGGTGCCGGCCGCCCACTACACCTGCGGCGGCGTGCTGACCGATCTGTCGGGGCGGACCGACATTCCCGGCCTGTACGCCATCGGCGAGGTTTCCTGCACCGGACTGCACGGGGCCAACCGCATGGCGTCCAACTCGCTGCTGGAATGCCTGGTGTTCGGCAAGGCGGCGGCCGAGGATATCGTGCGGACCCTGCCCAAGGCTCCGGCGCCGCCGGTCATCCCGGCCTGGGATGAAAGCTGGGTCACCGATTCCGACGAGGAAGTGGTGGTCGCCCACAATTGGGGCGAACTGCGCCGCTTCATGTCCGACTATGTCGGCATCGTGCGTTCGACCAAGCGGCTGGAGCGGGCCAAGCATCGGGTCAAGCTGCTGAACAGCGAGATCGAGGAATATTACGGCAGCTTCCGCGTCACCAACGACCTGCTGGAACTGCGCAATCTGGTGACGGTGGCCGACCTGATCGTGCGGTCGGCGCTGGCCCGCCGCGAAAGCCGCGGCCTGCATTACACCCTGGATTTTCCCAATCTGGATGCCATCGCCCCGGTGCAGAACACGGTGCTGGTGCCGAAGAACTTCGCGACCCGCCGATGAGCGACACCATCGTCCATTCCCGCCGCCGCATCCTGGCCCTGGCCGCCCTTCTGGCCCTGGCGCCGGCCCTGCCGGCTTTGGCCGCCGGCGGTGCCGTCAAGCCCAAGGAACTTCTGGTCAAGATCCCGTCGGTCAACCTGGAATTCTGGGATCAGAACGGCCTTTTCCACATGGTCATCATCGACCTGACCGCCGCCTATCCGCTGGAGGTCAAGGACGCCAAGATCGACAAGAAGGTCGGGCCGAAGATCGCCCAGACCCTGAGCATGATGACCTGGGAAGATTTCATGCACAGCAACCCGGCCGCCACCGTCAAGGCGGTGGTGCTGGACATCATCCGCAAGGAACCGGGCGGCGACAAATGCGCCGACATCCTGGTCAACAAGCTGATCATACGGTAGGGCGCCCAAGCCGGCCATCTGATACGAAGCCCGGATGATTCATTCGGGCTTCGTATCCAGCGCCCATTGGGCGCGGCCAAGGCCGCGGATGCGGCCGCCCGGCGAGGGCTTAGGAACCCGGATGATTCATTCGGGTTCCGTGTGACACCTTATGTGTCCGGCGACGCATAACCTGCAATCCGACGTCTGCCAACTTATTGATTTTACAAGATGCCCAGACAGATATTTCGCAAATGCCCTGACCCATATGGTGCAAACATTCTGCGGCCATTGACCCAAAATCTGCAAGCCGCAGAAGAGCCCGCATGGCAGACGGCGGCAATCCGCACGAGAACAAAACGTGATTGACGGCAGGCGCCCACATCCGCTATAAATGATGCCAGCACCACCACAGGTGCGCCCAGACCCCGGCCCGCGGTAGCGAGCCGGGGTTTTTCTTTGCCCGGATCGGAGGACGCCATGTCCGCCAAGCGGCGCGTCAAGGACATCATCCGCCGGATCGGGCTGGGACGGCGGCGCAAGCCGCCCAAGCCGCCCAAGCCGGCCGATCCACCCCTTCGTTGCCCTGTTTCTCCAACCCCGCCCGGTGCCGGCCACGGCCCGGGCGTTTTCGTGCCGGCGCGCCGGCAAACACCCTGACCAAGGAGCACCGCCATGTTCGACAAGATCCGTCCCTTCTTCACCAACCTGCCCAAACGCCAGAGTTCGCCCTTGGGCGCCGGGATGTCCGACGAGGACGAGCCCGCCATTCCCGTCTTCCAGCAGGCGTGGAAGGGGGGCGCCACCTTCGACGACCTGTTCGGCCCCAGCCCCTTCACCCTGCACGGCAGCGTCGGCCGCTCGGGCGCCGACAACCACCGCCCAGACGTGGCCAAGGTGGAGACCTTCCTGGGCGATGCCGGCTATTACAAGCCGCTGACCAACGACGGCCCCAGCGGCTGGCACAGCACCAACCTGGATTCCGCCATCCGTTCCTTCCAGAAGGACCACGGTCTCGCCGTGGATGGTTTCCTCAAGCCCGACGGCCCCACCATCGGCAAGATCGGCAGCCTGCTCGGCGGCGGCGCGAGCCCGGCCAAGACCGAAGCCAGCCCGGACCCCACCCGGGAAGGGTTCGGCGGACAGACCGACATCGTCCGTGGCCCCTGGGCGCCCCGGATGCCGAAGCCGCCCGTCGATGTCGGTACCGGCCCCACCGTACCGTGGCCGAAGCCCAAGCCGCCCGTGGACGGCCCCGATGTTCCCGGTGGCGACATCTGGGAGAAGCCGCAGCCGCCGACGGGCGGACAGGACGACCTCGAAGCCCTGATCCGGATCATGAACGGGGGTCGGAAGCCATCGCCCCTGCCAGAGCCTCCGGTCATCGATGAAGGCGGCCGCCTGCCGCCCGAGCTGCGCCCGAAGCCGCCCAGCACCGTTCCCGACCGCTTCCCCGGCCACACCATCTCGGAATCCGGCGCCAAGGAGCACGACGACTGGGCCAAGCTGCTGGTGCGCGACAGCGACCCCAGCCAGACTGCCCGCATGCTGACGGTCGCCATCAAGGAATACGGCGACCAAGGGCGCGGCGATGTGGCCGATCTGCTGGGCCGCTTCCACAAGATCGACCCGGCCAAGTCCGAGACGCTGCGCCGCGCCCTCAGGGACGCCACCGGCGAGGACTTGCCGTTCCGCGTCGCGCCGGTGGGCGAGGGTTTCCGCGAGCTGACCGACGAGGAGAAGCTGGCCCAGGCCCCCAAGGCCCCGTTCGGCAGCGCCGAGGGTGCCGACCGCTGGGCGGCAGGGAACATGGCTGAAGCCCTGCTGGGCAAGGGCGACTACGTGGACGCGGTGAAGCACTTTCGCACCGACCGCAGCGCGACCATGCCGTATCTGGCCGCCGTGCACGACATCATGGCCGACAAGAACCCCATGCAGGCCATGAAGTTCGCCACGCAGATGCGGGATGCCGGGTTGGCCATATCGGCGGATGCCCCCGAGCTGCCGACGCCGCCCCCACCGCCGGTGACCCAGCCGCCGGTCACCAATCCGCCGGAAACCACCCCGGCCCCGACACCGGCTCCGTCGCCGACGCCCCAGCCTACCCCCGAACCTTCGGCCACCACACCCGCTCCAACACCGGAGCCGATGCAGACGCCGGAACCCTCCGCCGGGCCGACAACCGAACCGCCGAAGCCCCCGGCCGAACCGGCTCCCGGCCATCGGACCACCAAGACCACCGAGGAAATCCTCAAGGAGGCCAAGGCCAGCGGCGGAGACAAGCAGATCAACGGCGGTACGGAATGCGTTGCCCTGGTCAAGACGGTGGTGCCCGAATTGCGCAACGTCAGCACCCGCGACTGGCGCCAGGGTGAGGACATCAAGGGGGATGCCGTGCCGAACTTGCAACCCGGCACCGCCATCGCCAATGGCTGGGACAAGGATGGCAAATACCCCAGCAGCAGTTCCGGCAACCACGCCATGGTCTATATGGGGCCGGACCCTGATGTCCCCGGGAACATCATCGTCGTCGACCAATACGGGCCCAGGGACGGCCGGAACGGAGAGCGTTCCCGCAAGGGCCGGCCGGCCGAGAAAAGGTCCGTTCCGCCCAGCGAACTCAACGGCTATAGCGTCATCCGCCGCAAGTAGCGTAACCTCCCCCTCCAGTGATCATCAACCATCGCTGGAGGGGGAGATATGCGTGCGACACCCGCAGCAGCCGTGGCCATTGCTCTAGCCCTGCTCATGTCCGCCCGACCGCTGACCGCGCGGGACAGGCCGGACCAGTGCCCGGGGACCTTCGAGGAGAAGGCCAAGGTCCATCCCGCCTGCCCGCCGGCGGAGACCTTGGCCTGGATCGATTGCCCCATGCGCTTTCCCCTCGACCCGTCGAAGAAATTGAAATACGGCCCGCTGCATTTCGAGCATTACGACACCTGGCCGGATATTGAACGCCCTCATATCGACAACCATCCCGAAGGCGGGCAACTGTACTGCATGTATGGGAAAACGGATCTGGAAACGGACCTGTACCGCCTCATCCTCGAGGTTCCCGGCCCGATCGCGCAATGGGGATGGCACAAGACCCCCAATGGGTACACGTTCGGCTGCCGGGTGCCGAAGGAATTGGCCACCACCCCGCCAATCATTCATGTGGTTCCGCCCATCGACAGGAAGATAACCCTGGAGGGCTTTCGCCTGGGGATGAGCGAAGCCGAGATCCGCCGCCTTGCCGCCGAGCAGGGATTTGAAATCGGTGCGGCCGAACCCCAGCGGTTGGCCCTGCGAAAGGCGGACATCCACCTCGACATCTTTCTAAACCCGAAAACGGGCAAAGCCCGCGAGATCGTCCAGGCCCTCGGCGATCGGCCGCGCCTGGAACTGCAACGCGAATTGGCCTACCGCTTCGGCTTGAGTTGGGAAATGTGGGATCTTAAGCCCAACGATTCAAAATACTTGAACTGGAACAAAAAGGTTTGGCCATCGCGCGACGAAACTATGGCCGTGGAATGGCACCCCAAGACCCCGTTCGGCGATCCGGCGACCCTTCACTTGATCGACCGGCGAAAGTAGCTGCGGCCCCCGCCGGTCCAGGCGGACATCACGTCGACTCGGCTTCAGGACCGGACCAGAGCGGGGTCCAGCACCTCGGGGCGGTTGCCGGTCATGAACAGCAGCCGTCTCTCGGGAGCGGCAAGGCCGTCGAGCGCGTCGCATCCCAGGTCAGCCGACAAAACGACGGTAAGGCCGGAGAAAGCGACGTTGGTGGTTTTTGGCGCCACCCAGGACAGCGTGACGTGGCCGATGCTGAAAACGGGATGGACGTCAAGGGAACCCGTCTGGTCGGCTCCGCTGCGCCGGAATAGGTCAACAGGTCGGGATCAGAAGCGCGCCGCCTCTCCAAGCGGAAACACCGTACGCGCCACGGCGTGCTCGGCCGCCACGCGCTCGAAGAAGTACTGCCGCCCGTCATCCACACCGGGACCGGTGATCGGCTTCACCCCTTGGGCGTCCAGCGCCTCGATCAGGCTGCGCGCGGATGTGCCGACCGAGTGGGCGAGCTCGGCGGCGGCGATGTAATCCCGTTTGAATTCCGCCAGCGCCTCGGCTGGCACCAAGCGGACGGCGCGGCCGCTTTCCCAGGCCCTGTTTTCCATCCAGCCGTGCCCGCACCGTGACGGCACCGGCGAGGATTTCTCCCACCAGATCCGCGAGCCCCAGGTGATGGAAGGACAGGCGGCGGAGCGCGCCAGCCAGCAAGATGAAGCCGCCCCGATCCGCCTGTACCGGGGCGTCGCCCGGCACGGCGGCCAGCAATTCCTCGACCTCGGCGCGGCGATAGCGGATACGGGGCGCCCGCCTGGTGCTGAGCGCCACAGGCTTGATGTACCCGGCGGCAATCAGATCTTTGGCGGGAGCCTTTGAGACCCGCAGCAGGCGGCAGACCTCCTGCAGCTCGATCAGGCCGGTCACCCGACAGACAATGCCGTAACGGACAGCATCCTACACGTCCAGATTGGCGACTTTCAGGGCGTTGGTCTGGATGAAATCGCGGCGGGGTTCGACGACGTCGCCCATCAGGGTCGAAAACACTTCTTCGGCATCGTCGGCATGGGCCACCTTGACCTGCAGCAGCGACCGGGCTTCGGGATCCAGGGTGGTTTCCCACAATTGGTCGGGATTCATTTCCCCCAGGCCCTTGTAGCGCTGGAAGGCGATACCCTTCTTGCCCAGGTCCATGACCGCCCCGACCAGGGCGACCGGGCCGTCGATGCGGGTTTCCTTGTCTTTCGCGGCCAGGGTGGCGGCACCGGCATAGGTTTCCCCCAGGGCGGCGGCCAGATCGTCCAGGCGGCGGGCTTCCTGCGAGCGGATGATGGCGGCGTCCAGGGCGTGGGTTTCGGTGACGCCCCGCAGCGTGCGGACGAACACCCAGCCGTCGCCCTCGGCCCAGCGCATCGACCAGCCGCGTTCCAGGTCGCTTTCCAGGGCGTCCAGACGGGTGGCGATGGTGGCGCCGACGGCCTCGCCGCTGGTGCGGTCGGTCAGCAGGGCGACCTTGAAGGCGCCGGCGATGGCCGCCTGTTCCACCACCTTCAGCGGCACACGGCGGGTCAGCGGCTGCACCAGGGCGCGCACGCTGCGGGCCTGTTCGGTCAGGCGCTTGAGATCGGCCCCGCCCAGCTGCGCCCCCGACGACAGCCGCAGCACGGCGTCCGACAGCCCGCCGTCGATCAGGTATTCCTCCAGCGCCCGCTCGTTCTTCAGGTACACCTCGGACTGGCCGCGCTTGGCGCGGTACAGCGGCGGCTGGGCGATGTACAGGTATCCCTTCTCGATGATCTCGGGCATCTGGCGATAGAAGAAGGTCAGCAGCAGCGTCCGGATATGACTGCCGTCGACGTCGGCGTCGGTCATGATGATGATCTTGTGATAGCGGGCTTTGCCGATATTGAAATCCTCGCGGCCGATCCCGGTGCCCAGGGCGGCGATCAGGGTGCCGATTTCCGCCGAGGACAGCATCTTGTCGAAGCGTGCCCGCTCGACGTTCAGGATCTTGCCCTTCAGCGGCAGGATGGCCTGGTTGGCGCGGTTGCGTCCCTGCTTGGCCGAGCCGCCGGCCGAATCGCCCTCGACGATGAACAGTTCCGACAGGGCGGGGTCGCGCTCCTGGCAATCGGCCAGCTTGCCGGGCAAGGTGGCGATGTCCAGCACGCCCTTGCGCCGGGTCAGCTCGCGGGCCTTGCGGGCGGCTTCGCGGGCGGCGGCGGCCTCCACCACCTTGGTCACCACCTTGCGGGCCTCGGCGGGATGCTCCTCGAACCATTCGGCCAGCTTCTCGCCGACGACGTTCTCGACCACCGGGCGCACCTCCGAACTGACCAGCTTGTCCTTGGTCTGGCTGGAGAATTTCGGATCGGGGACCTTGACCGACAGCACGCAGGTCAGGCCTTCGCGCATGTCGTCGCCGGACAGGGCGACCTTTTCCTTCTTGGCGATGCCGGATTCGTTGGCATAGGTGTTGATGGTCCGGGTCAGGGCGGCGCGGAAGCCGGCCAGATGGGTGCCGCCGTCACGCTGCGGGATGTTGTTGGTGAAGCACAGCTGGGTTTCGTGATAGCTGTCGGTCCATTCCATCGCCACTTCGACGGTCATGCCGTCCTTTTCGCCGGCCACCGAGATCGGCGGGGCGTGCAGGGCGGTCTTCGAGCGGTCGAGATAATGGACGAAGGCTTCGATGCCGCCGTCATAGTGCAGTTCCACCGTGTGGGGGTCGCCGTGGCGCAGGTCGGTCAGACGGATGCGCACGCCGGAATTCAGGAAGGCCAGCTCGCGCAGGCGGTGCTCCAGGGTGGTGAAGTCGAACTCGGTCCTGGTGAAGATGGTCGAGGTCGGCAGGAAGGTGACTTCGGTGCCGGTCCGGTCGCCGCAGGGGCCGACCACCCGCAGCGGCGCCTGCGGCTCGCCCATGCAAAAGCGCATGGCGTGCTCGTTGCCGGCCCGCCAGACCCGCAGGTCCAGATATTCCGACAGGGCGTTGACCACCGAGACGCCGACGCCGTGCAGGCCGCCCGAGACCTTGTAGGAATTCTGGTCGAACTTTCCGCCGGCATGCAGCTGGGTCATGATGACCTCGGCGGCCGAGACGCCTTCTTCCCTGTGGATGTCGGTGGGGTTGCGGCGGCCGTTGTCGTGGACGGTGCAAGTCCCGGCGCCGTTCAGCGTCACCTCGACGCGGTCGGCATGGCCGGCCAGCGCCTCGTCGATGGCGTTGTCGACCACCTCGTAGACCATGTGATGCAGGCCCGACCCGTCGTCGGTATCGCCGATATACATGCCGGGCCGCTTGCGCACCGCATCCAGGCCGCGCAGGACCTTGATGGAATCGGCGCCGTATTCCTCGGGCGCGGCGATCGGGGTCACGGATTCGGTCATCGGGTCATCCTCATTCACTCAAAGTGGGGTCACGGAGGCGTCCGCGACCCGGAAGAACTGGGCCCTGTCCTCGAAGCCGGCGAACAGCTGCTCGTCGGTTCCGCTCATCCAGCTTTGGGCCGACAGGCCGGCAAGCTCGTCGAACAGGGCGCGGCGGCGGGTATCGTCCAGATGGGCCACCACCTCGTCCAGCAACATCAGCGGTGCGGTGCCGCTGGCTTGTGTCCGCACGCGGGCCTGGGCCAGGACGATGGACACCAGAACCGCCTTCTGCTCGCCGGTCGAGCATTGCCCGGCCGGCAGATCCTTGGGCGCGTGCCGCACCTGAACGTCGGTGCGGTGCGGCCCGAATGTCGCGGCGCCGGCCGCTTCGTCACGCGCGCGCGCGCGAAGCAGGGCGGCCCTGGCCCGATCCTCGGCCGTGGCCGGGTCCAGCGTATCCAGCCAGCCCTCGACCTCGCCGGCCAGGGTCAGCCGGGCCGCCGGAAACGGCCCCTGCTGGGCGGCGCAGGCCCGGTTCAGGCGGTCGGCCGCCTGCCGCCGGGCCAGGGCCACCGCCACCCCGTGGCGGGCCATCGCGTCTTCCAGCGCCGTCAGCCAGCCGGCATCGGCCCGGCCGGCCCGCAACAGGCGCGTCCGTTCGCGCATGGCGTGCTCATAGGCCCCGGCGCGCCCGGCATGGCCGTGATCCTGCCCCAGCACCAGCCGGTCCAGGAACCGGCGGCGTCCGCCGGCCCCCTCGATGAACAGCCGGTCCATCGCCGGCGTCAGCCACAGGGCCGAGGTCAGCGACCCCAGCGTCTGGGCCTTGGCCGGCTGGCCATCGACGCGCACCGCCCGGCGTTCCGTTCCCGCCTGCCGTCCGGTGCCGATTTCCACCCGCCCGGCCGGTCCGTCCAGTACGGCGGCCACCGCCCAGGCTCCGCCGGCGGACACCTCGCGCCGGGTGACCTCGGACAGGGTGGCCCGGCGCAGGCCGCGCCCGGGAGCCAGGAAGGACAGCGCCTCCAGCAGATTGGTCTTGCCCGCCCCGTTGGCCCCGGTCAGGACCACAGGGCGGCATTCGGTATCGAGGCGCAGGAAGCGGTAGCAGCGAAAGTCGGTCAGCGTCAGGCGGCGGACCGCAAGATGCGGCGATTCCAGACGCGGCGACGATGGGGGGCGATCCTCCTGGCCCGTGGTCACACCCGCATCGGCATCAGCACATAGACCGCGCTGCCGTCGGCCACGTCCTTGACCACCGTCGGGCTGGCGGCGTCGGCCATGACGAAGCGGGCGCTGTCGCCCTCGACCTGGGACAGGATGTCCAGCAGATAGCGCGAGTTGAAGCCGATCTCCAGGGGGCTGGAATCGTACTGGGCCTCGATTTCCTCGACGGCGGTGCCGTTCTCGGGGCTGGAGGCGGACAGGGTGACGGTGCCCTTTTCCAGGGCCAGCTTGATGGCGCGGCTTTTCTCGGTGGAGATGGCCGAAACGCGGTCGACGGCCTGGGCGAAGCTTTTGACGTCGACGTCCAGCAGCTTGTCGTTGCCTTCCGGGATGACGCGTTCGTAATCGGGGAAGGTGCCGTCGATCAGCTTGCTGGTCAGCACGGCGTCGCCGAAGGCGAAGCGGATCTTGGTCTCGGACAGCGACACGGTGATTTCGGCGTCGGTTTCGTCGATCAGCTTGCGGATTTCGTTGACGGTCTTGCGCGGCACGATGACGCCGGGCATGCCGGCGGCACCCTCGGGCAGGGTGACTTCGACGCGGGCCAGCCGGTGGCCGTCGGTGGCGGCGGCGCGCAGCACCTCGCCGGCGGACGAGGTGGCGGCATGCAGGTAGATGCCGTTCAGGTAGTACCGGGTTTCCTCGGTCGAGATGGCAAAGCGGGTGCGGTCGATCAGGACCTTCAGCTCGGCGGCGGGCAGGCCGAAGGAATGCGGCAGGTCGCCGCCCGACAGGACGGGGAAATCCTCGACCGGCAGGCAGGACAGCGAGAATTTCGAACGGCCCGAACGCAGGGACAGCAATCCATCGTCCGAATGGTACTCGATCTCGACCTGGCTGCCGTCGGGCAGCTTGCGGACGATCTCGTAGAAGGTGTGGGCAGGGGCGGTGGTGGCGCCGGGGCGGACCACGTCGGCGGCCACGGTCTCGACGATGTCGAGGTCCATGTCGGTAGCGTTCAGGCTGAGCGAGCCGGGGCGGCCCTCAAGCTTGACGTTGGACAGGATCGGAATGGTGTTGCGGCGTTCGACGACACTCTGGACATGGGCCAGGGACTTCAACAGCTGGGCGCGTTCGATAGTCAGCTTCATGGCGTTCTGGATGGATCCGTTGATGCCTGCATCCCCACTCGCGGCAGGGCTGGGCAGTATATCACAGGCGCCCCCAGCGCAAAGGGGATTCACGGGCGGGAAAGATCGCTCCGCAGCCGTTCCAGCGCCGTCCGCCAGTCGCCGTCGGCGGTCTGGCGGTACAGCCGGCACGACGGAAACCAGGGCGAGGAATCCCCTCCGACCAGCCAGCGGAATTCCGGCGGATGCGGCAGCAGCACGCTGGCCGGCCGGCCCAGCGAGGCGGCCAGATGGATGTTGGTGTTGCTGACCGCCACCTGCCGGTCCAGCAGGGTCAGCGCCGCCAGCATCGCTTCCAGGTCGTCGTTGAGGCCGGACAGGTCCAGCACCGGACGGCCCAGGGCGGCAGCGAAGCGGTCGATCTCGCCGGCGGCGGGGGCGCGCTGCAGCACCGCCACCGAACCGGCGGTCCCGGCCAGGGCCGCCCCCAGGATTTCGGGGGGAATGTCCTTGGACAGTTTGTTGAAGCCGGCGATACCGGCCCGCCAGGTGACGCCGACATGGGGCGGCGGCCCGAAGGCGGCCAGACGGTCGCGCAGGGCGGCGACGTGGTCGGGCCGGGCGGTCAGGGGCACCGGCGGCAGCGGTCCGGTCTCGTCCAGCAGCCAGGGCAGGTCGCCGGGCCACAATCCGATGTCGGCGGTCAGACGTTGCCGGCCGTCCCGGATGTCGGCCAGGAAGGGCAGGCGGGCGGCGATGCCGGCCAGCTTGGGGCCGGGGACATAGGTGATGCGGGCGCCCCGGTCGGCCAGCCGGGCGACGAAGCGTAGGAAGAACAGTTCGTCGCCCAGTCCCTGTTCGCCGACCACCAGCACGTCATAGCCGTCCAGGCGCTCCGGCAGGCGGCGGCTGGGGATGCCGGGGCGCCCCAGGGCGGTGTGGCGGAAGCGGTAATGGTCCCAGCCCTCGCCGTAGCGTTCCAGCCCCAGCAGCATCAGCGCCAGCGAGCCGTGGGCCGGATGGTTGGCCGGGTTGCGGCGCAGGCATTCGTCCCAGGCGGCTTCGGCCTCGGCGTGGCGGCCTTGCCCGTACAGCGCCTGGGCCAGCGAGTTCAGGGCCTTGTCGTCGCCGGGGGTGGCGGCCAGGGCCTTGTTCAGCGTCGCCACCGCCTCGGCCGGGCGGCCCAGCAGATGCAGCAAGGTGCCCTCCAGGCCGGTGGCGCCCGCGGTCCGGGCCTCGGCCAGGGCCTCGTCGTAGCGGCCGGTTTCCATCAGGACCGAGGCCAGCATTTCCCGCAGGCCGGGCCGCTCGGGACCTTGGGCCAGGGACTGCCGCAACGGGGCCACCGCCTCGGCCGGGCGGGCGGCGGCGACCAGCGCCTGCCCCAGGAAGCGCCAGACGTCGGCACCGGGGGCGATCGCCGCCCGCCGGGTCAGCGGCGCCACCGCCTCGGCCGGGCGGCGGTCGGACAGCAGGATGGCGGCCAGCAGGTGCAGGGCACCGGAATCGTCGGGATTCTCCTCCAGCAGGGCGCGGCAGGCGGCCTCGGCCTCGGCCGGCCGGCCGGCATCCCTCAGGGCGACGGCGGCGCCCAGCCGGTCGGGGCCGCGGGCGCCGCCGCCCAGGTCGGCGGCCAGGGCCGCCAGGGC
>CAJANN010000145.1 GCA_903941095.1 uncultured Rhodospirillaceae bacterium
CCGCAACTATCTCGACTGGATCTTGTCGATTCCGTGGAAGAAGCGCACCAAGGTCAAGAAGGACATCCCGCTGGCCAAGCGGATCCTGAATGCCCAGCATTACGGGCTGGAAAAGGTCAAGGAACGCATTCTGGAATATCTGGCGGTGCAGACCCGCACCGAAAAGGTCAAGGGGCCGATCCTGTGCCTGGTCGGTCCGCCGGGTGTCGGCAAGACCTCGCTGGGCAAGTCGATGGCCGAGGCCACCGGCCGCAACTTCGTCCGCATGAGCCTGGGCGGCGTCCGCGACGAGGCCGAGGTGCGCGGTCATCGCCGCACCTATATCGGTTCGATGCCGGGCAAGGTCGTCCAGGGGATGAAGAAGGCCAAGTCGTCCAATCCGTTGTTCCTGCTGGACGAAATCGACAAGCTGGGGGCCGATTGGCGCGGTGACCCGTCGTCGGCCCTGCTTGAGGTTCTCGACCCCGAGCAGAATTCCACCTTCAACGACCATTACCTGGAGGTCGATTACGACCTGTCCGACGTGATGTTCGTCACCACCGCCAACACCTTGCGCATGCCCCAGCCGCTGCTGGACCGCATGGAGATCATCCGCCTGTCCGGCTATACCGAGGACGAGAAAGTCGAAATCGCCAAGCGCCATCTGCTGGACAAGGTGACGGCGGCGGCCGGGCTGAAGAAGGGCGAGTGGTCGGTTTCCGACGATGCCATCCGTGACCTGTGCCGGTACTACACCCGTGAAGCCGGCGTGCGCAACCTTGAGCGCGAACTGTCGAACCTGGCGCGCAAGGCGACCACCGAGATCGTTTCCAAGGGCAAGGCCAAGGTCTCGGTCACTCCGCGCAATCTGGAAAAATACGCGGGCATCCACAAGTTCCGCTTCGGCGAGGCGGAACTGGAAGATATGGTCGGTGCCGTCACCGGCTTGGCCTGGACCGAGGTCGGCGGCGAGTTGCTGACCATCGAGGCGGTGACCATGCCGGGCAAGGGCAGCTTCGCCCACACCGGCAAGCTGGGCGATGTCATGCAGGAATCGGTGCAGGCGGCGCGTTCATATGTCCGCTCGCGGTCGGTCAGCCTGGGCATCAAGCCGACGGTGTTCGAGAAGAAGGACATCCACGTCCATGTTCCCGAAGGTGCCACCCCCAAGGATGGTCCGTCGGCCGGCATTGCCATGTGCACCGCCATCGTGTCGGCGATCACCGGCATCGCCGTGCGCAAGGAAGTGGCGATGACCGGCGAGGTGACCCTGCGCGGGCGCGTCCTGGCCATCGGCGGCCTGAAGGAAAAGCTGCTGGCGGCGCTGCGCGGCGGCCTGAAGACCGTTCTGATCCCGAAGGAAAACGAAAAGGATCTGGCCGAGATTCCGGACAATGTGAAAAAGGGGTTGGAGATTGTCCCCGTCGCCACCGTCGACGAGGTTCTGGCCCGGGCTTTGGTCCGGATCCCGGTTCCCATCGAGTGGGCCGAACCCGAGGACGCTGCGGCCAAAGTCACCGGCGACGGCGATGCGCCAGCCGTCGGCGGTGTGACCACGCATTGACCATGCGCACAGAGCGCGGGCGGAAAGCCCGTGATCTGTGTGTCGAAATGGCGGAATCCCGCCTGTTTGAGCGCATTGGTGATTGACGCTGGGCGAATGCCGCGATTAGACTGCCCGCAGTGGTTTGCAGTGTCGGCCGGGCCGACGCCGATCCGTGGGAACAAAGCCAAAGGGGGGCCTTAAGGTGAACAAGAACGATCTCGTAAACGCGGTAGCCGCCGATTCCGGCCTGACCAAGGCTGATGCCGCCAAGGCCGTCGACAGCGTGTTCGACGCCATTGCCGGCGCTCTGAAGGGGGGCGACGAAGTGCGTCTGGTCGGTTTCGGCACCTTCGCCGTGGCCGAGCGCGCGGCCTCGGAAGGTCGCAATCCCCGTACCGGCGAAAAGATCGCCATCGCCGCCTCGAAGCAGCCGAAGTTCAAGGCTGGCAAGGGTCTGAAGGACGCCGTGCAGTAAGCTGCGGGTTGCCGTCCTGATCGCCGGTCGTCACCAGACGGCCGGCGTTTCGTTTTTCAGCGGCGCCATCGACGGAATTATCGGGCGGCGACCGCCTCGATCCATTCGACCACCTGGCCGGCGGCCACCTCGGGCGTTGCCGCGTGGCCGGCTTCAACCACGATGTACTGGTTGAGCGGCGTATTCGGAGCCCGGTCGAAGGCATAGGCCTGGCCCTGGCGGAACAGCGGATCCTGGGTCCCGATCACCCAAAGGAACGGCGTGGGGCGCTTGAACCGGGCCACGGTCCCGGGCATGTGGCCCAGGCCCGTCGGGTCGAAATAGCTGAACAGGATGTCGGCGCGAAGCTCGAACTCCTTGCGTTCGCCCTGGTTCAGGTCGGTCATGGCGACCTTGGCCCCGGGATTACCTGCGGCAATCTGGCTTTTGGCTTCGTCCACGGCCCGGACACTGAGGCCGGACTGGTACATGTTGGCCGGCGAATGGCCGGGGGCCAGGGCGACCACGGCGTCGGCATCCCCGATGGCGGCCTGATAGGCCAGGGCGGCATTGGCGCCGAAGCTGTGGCCGGCCAGAATGACGGTCTTGCTGCCGGTCTGGCGGTACTGCGCGACCGCCAGGGCCAGATCGTCCAGCGCATCCTGGTAGGTCTGGTCGTAATTGCGCAACCGCGACCAGGGCATGTTGCGCATCTCGACCCGGCAGACGGGCTCGATCTTTTCGCTCAGGACCTTGAGATGGGGCGATTTCGGCCCGCCCCACTTGCCATGCATGAGAATGACGACGCAATCGGCGGCCTGGGCCGGCCAGACGGTCAGCAGCATCAACATGGCCGTCGCCAGACCCCTGATCATGAAATCGTTCCGATACCGTGAGCGTTCGCCGATGCTGCCGGGACGGCACGTCCGCCGTCAAGCCGTTCCTGCTGCCCCACGTCCATGGAAATCCGTCGCGCCCCAAAACTCGCTCTTGCCGGGAAGGGGCGAAGCCCTTAGTTTCCCCGGGCCGGGCGGTTAGCTCAGCCGGTAGAGCGCCTGCTTTACACGCAGGATGTCGGCGGTTCGAACCCGTCACCGCCCACCAAGCCTTCAAGGCGTTGATTTCACTGTGATCCCAAGTGTGGGGTGGACTCCCTTCACCGATGGCATTGGAGGCACGGACCCGCAGCGCATCTCGCATCGCCATGTGCCCGGCTGGGGGCTTGGCGAGTTGTCGGACTTGACGTGCGCCGAATTGATGGACTGGCTCGGAGCCGTCAGACGCGCCGGGTGAGTGCCCGGAAAATCAACAGAACGGGATAGCAGGCAAACAGCCAGATAATGCCGACACAAAAAGCGGCCAGGGGGCCGAGGATGGCGGTGCCGAGAAACCATGCGGCGAAGGTGTCGAAGCTGAAGGACGAGACTACGGCGCCGATCACCATTCCCGGCAGAACGAAGGGCTCAATGCCGGGGGGTTCAGAGTAGGACGACATGGCTAATGTTTCCATCGGCATGGTTATCGGCGCGATGATCGGCGCCACCTTCCAGCAGAGTATAGGCCTCGCGCAGGGCAAGCTCAACGTCCTGGGTGAAACGGTATCCAAGCTGTCCGCCGAGCGTGCGCGGTTCAAGCCTCTGGAGGCGGCTCATGCCGATCTGGACAAGGCCCGCGCCAAGCTGACCGAAGCCAGCCGCGCCGTGCTTGAGCTGAAGAAGAGCATGGGCGAGAACCCGCCGCAGGCACTCAAGGATGCGCTGGACAAGGCCGGTATCCAGGTAGAGCGCAAGCGCAATGCGGCCAATCGTTGACCATGCCAGAAAAGCATGTGCTTTTACGATAAAGCAATCAAGGCAGATCGAGGCCGGGTCTGTGGAGCAGCCCGTTCCGTTCGCCTCCGGGGCGTGCCGGGCCGCAGAGCCCGCGGCAGGTTCAGGACAGGGCGATGGCGTCCTTGATATTGGCGATCAGGGCGCTCAATTCGTCGTTCAGCCGCGCAGCACCGTCCAGGGCGGCGTCGATGTCGGCGTCTTCCAGGGTTGCCTCGATTTTCGTCGCCAGATCGCAGACTTCCTTTGCTTCGATCATCCCGGCCGCACTTTTCAGCGTATGGGCAATGCGGCCCGCCGCAGCGATATCGTTGCCCGCGATGGCACTGCAGATGCCCGAGACTGCGCAGGCCTGGTGCAGGGCAAAGCTTTTCAGCGATTCGACATACAATCCCTTCAGTCCGGAAAACCGCCGCAATCCGGCGCGGATGTCGATACCGGGAATGTCCGGCGGCAGTTCGATGTCGGCTCCGGCAAGTGCGGGAAACTCGGCGCAGCCGTCCGGCAGGCAATCGGCGGCCCCGGTCACCCAGCGTTCCATCAGGGTGTACAGTTCGTCGGGCTGGAACGGCTTGCTGAGAAAATCGTTCATGCCGGCGGCCAGGCAGGTTTCCCGGTGGCCGGCCACGGCATTGGCGGTCAGGGCGACGATGGGCAGCTCGGCGAACCGGGGGTCGGTCCGGATGGCCTTGGTGGCTTCCAGTCCTCCCATCCTGGGCATCTGCATGTCCATCATGACGATCTCATAATCGTTCTGCCGCACCATTTCGACCGCCATCACGCCATCCGCAGCGATGTCCGCCTTTATGCCGACGACTTGCAGCAATCCACGGATGACGGCCTGATTGGTCGGATCATCTTCGGCGACCAGAACCCGGGTTCCGGCCATCAGCGGATGTGCCTTGCCGGGCTCCGGCCTGGTGGGGGCGGCAATTCCGGCGGTCCCGCCAAGCATGTGGCGCAACGAGGCCGGCATCACCGGCTTGGTCAGGATCTGGATCCCATCGGTGCCGACGCTGACTTCCGACATCAGGATCAGGGCCGGACCATTGTCGGGGAAGCGTTCGCGAATGGCGTCGATCGTTTCCAGCCCGTCGGGGGCCGGCATGCCCCAATCCACCAGGACGAAATCGAACGGATTGCCGCACTCGGCCGCCTGGATCAGCATCTCCAACGCGGCGGTACCGTTTTCTGCGGTCTCGGCGTCGGCATTCAGGGGGCGGAGCATGTCCGATACGGCCGAGCGCACCGTCGCATTGTCGTCGACGATCAGGACGCGCCGCCGCTTGGCCGCGCCCTCCGGCCGGACCGCCGCCGCCGGGCGCAGCCTGACCTGTGCGGTGAACCAGAAGGTGCTGCCCTGGCCGGCGGTGCTGGTGAAGCCGACCTCGCCGCCCAGCAGCGTGGCCAGCCGCTTGGAAATCACCAGGCCCAGGCCGGTTCCGCCATATTTGCGGGTGGTCGAGCTGTCGGCCTGCTGGAAGGCCTGGAACAGTTTGCCCTGCTGCTCCGGCGACAGGCCGATGCCGCTGTCGGTGACGGCGATTTTCAGCCGGCCGGTTTCGCCGTCGCCGGGCGCCATCGACACGTCGATCAGGATTTCGCCCTTCTCGGTGAACTTCACCGCGTTGTTCAGGTAGTTCAGGATGATCTGGCCGATGCGCAGCGGGTCTCCGATCAGGTCGGTGCGGACTTCCGGGGCAAAGCGCACGATCAGATTGAGGTTGCGGTTGAAGACCTCGGTTCTGACATTGTCGATGATGGCGTTGACGATCATTTCAAGGTTGAAGGCCACCTGTTCCAGGCTGATCTCTCCGGCCTCGATCTTCGAGAAATCAAGGATGTCGTTGATGATCCCCAGCAGCCGGATGGCCGAACTTTCGATCATCTGGACGTGCCCGCGCGAAACCCCCGACAGATTGCCCGCCAGCAGCAGGTGGGCCATGCCGATGATGCCGTTCATCGGGGTGCGGATTTCGTGGCTCATATTGGCCAGGAATTCGCTTTTGGCGTGGTTGGCCTGTTCCGCCGCCGCCGCCAGCTGGACCAGTTCTGCGTTCTTTGCCGACAGGCTGTTCTGGGCCTGGGCGATCTTTTCCGTCTGACGTTCCAGGGCCATCGCGTGCTGGCGGAACACCAGCAGGGCGCGGGCCATGTCGCCGATTTCGTCGGAGCGGTCGGTGTCGGTGATGTCGACGCCCAAATCACCCTTGGACACCAGATTGGTCGCCGACGTCAGGCGGCTGATCGGGCGGCTGATCCCGTTGGCCAGGACGGTCACGATCATCGCCCCGGAGATCAGGAAAAGGGCGAACAGCGCCGAGCCGATCAGCATCGTCCGTACGGCTTGACGGGATTGCGCCGCCGTCTGCTCCAGTATGATGGCGATCATGCGGTCTTCGGCATCGCGCAGCGCGTTGATTCTGACCGAGGCCGCGTCGAACCACTGGTCGGCGCTGATGGCGTCCATGCGTTTGCCGCCGATAGCCGCCCGAAAGGTCTGCAGGTCGGTCCGGCCGTGCGCCAGGGGAAGGCCGTCGACGACGGCGGCGGCTATGGAGCCGGCGGAATTGAGGAACTGGGAATATCGTTCATCCTGAACGGCAATCAGTTCCTGAAGGCGCTGGCGTGTCGCGGGGCTAAGCGCCTTGCTCGCGAAGACGGTGGCGCCGATGCCCCGCTCGATGCCCGCATATTCCTTGGCGGTGGACAGATGCGTCCGGGCCAGTATCAGATTGCGGGATTCCGTTTCCGAGACCAGCGGCAGCATCGCCTCGGAAATGGCCATCACCGACCGGATGGCTCGGCTGTACTGGTCGATCACGTCCTGGTGCGAGGCCCCCCCGGTCGACAGCTTCTTCCCGATTGCGGCCAGTCCATGCAAATGATCCGTCGCATTCCGGAACGGGCGGTCCAGCCGGTCGGGAAAATCTTGGGCCATCGAAACCATCAGCCGATCCAGATCCTGCCGGCGGGAGGCCGTGGCCACCCATTGCGGACCAAGGTCGAATTTGTGTCCGGCCAGGAAAGCGGCCGACTGGCCGCGTTCGCGCTGCAACTCGTGGATCAGGGCGGAAATGGCGCCTTCCACCTCTGCCACCCGCTCGGTGGTCCGCGCCGCCGCCACCAGATTCTTCTCGTGATAAAGGAATCCCCCGAAGGCAATCCATCCCAGCAGGGACGGGATGATGATCGCCAGCCACAGCCGGGTTCTGACCCGGCCGATTCCGCGATGGATTCGCTTGCGCCACGACAGTCCGGCCCCGCCGTCGCCCAGAGCGACCGCGCGCTGCCAGCCGACCAGGGCCGAGAACAGGGCGGCGGCGGTCGTCGCGAACCTGCCGTGCTCCAGTTCTTTCCGGGCCGCGCTTTTGTGCCCGGCCAGGGCCAGGGCCAGGGTGTCGCCCACGGCCTGGTGGAAATCGGCGTGCAGTCCGCGGACCTGGCGGTAATCGTCGTTGTCCGAGACCGACGGCATCTGTTCGCACTCGTGCAGCCACCGCCCGAACGGGCAGCAGCCGTCCTGCGCCGCCTCGTCTGCGGAAATGGCGCTTTGCCCACTTTCGATGGCCCGCCGGATCTGCATCTTCCACAGGCTGTGGTTGGCAAGCGCCAGTGCGATTTTTTCATTAACCGCCAAGGTAAAGCAACCCTTGATTTATATATAGAAGATTCTGAGCGTCATCTTCCTCTTAATATCAATCAACGCCGTATGGTCACATATGACTTTGCTCAATTATTGCCGGCTCGGCAGTGCCGTGTTGCCACAGCTTCAAACTTGGGCAAATCTGTGCGTATTTCCTGAAAGATTGTTCTTCGTTCCATTACGCTCTTCATGGTGGTGACATCGGGCCGGCGCCGACCGTCTGCTGATCTCGAACGCGCGTTTCCGCAGCATGTGGGGGTTGCGTGAGGATTTCGAGGGAACCTTCGGGGATATCTGACGCTCCCATCATCATCAGCGATTCGGCCGGAAACTGGACCCAGATCAGCGAGCGCCGCACCATCGTCTCGTTCACGCAAGTGCTGCGGCGTCAGTTGTCCGACCATCCCGAGCTTTTCGAATACATCGACCTGATCTCGCCCGCCGGCCGCGTCGTCCGGACCGTCGCCGTCGAAGGGGCTTTCTTCTGCCGATGGCTGAATCGCGGCGCCACCTTATCTGACCCTGACGGTCATCGATCCCGACAAGGTCAGTCCCTGGCCGAGTCCGGGATAGGCCAGAACCGGCGACCACACTCTGCTGACGCTGACGCTGACATAGCTCCGCGTGCCGGTGCCGTCCGGACAGGTTTCCGAACAGGCGGCCGCCGCACCCGAGGCACAGGCGCAGAAGCTTTGCGCCACGACGGCAAGACCATCGGCGGACGAACCGGCCGCCTGTCGGGCGGCCAGGGTCACGCCGCCGGTGTCCCCCGACTTCTGATAGGCCGACTGGGCACCGGCCCGGGCCGCGCTGGTCAGCCGCATCTTTTCGTTCACGGCCAGACCCAGATCGGCTCCGGCCAGCAGCAGAACCACCAGGACCGGCAGGATCAGGGCGAATTCCACGGCTCCCACACCGTCCCGGCAGCGGAACAGGGGGGCGCGCATGGCGGTCACTCCACCAGGCGGGGGGCCGTGGCCCCGTTGGCCGCGATTCCCAGGGACCGGCAATCGTTTCCCAGCGCCGAATCGCCGCTGAAGGTCACCGTGTCGGCGACGATGCGGGTGCAGCCGCCGGCATTGGCGGTGTTGCCGCGGAAGTCGACCTGCTGGCCGGGGAAATAAAGGACGCCGCCGAGACTCATCGTCGCGCCGCCGTTGAACTTGCTGTCCGTTCCGGACGGGGCGTTGCGGTCCTGCATCATCAGCATGCCGGCATAGGGGCCGCTGCCGGGGGCGGTCAGGGCGACCTGGGCGCCGCCGTTGATGTCGACGGCGGCGAAGTTTCCGGCCGAGCCGGTCAGGAAGATGGTGACGCCGGTTCCCGACAGTTGGGCGCCGCCGTTGACCTTCAGGCTGCCGCCGTCGATGACGTAGACGCCCGGAGCCAGCGAGACCCTGGCCTGGGCTCCCAGTTCGAAGCCGTTGCAATAGATTCCGGGGCTCAGGCTGTCGCTGCCGTTCTGATGATAGTTGCTGCGGGTGCATCCGCCGGCGGCGGGATAGGGCAGGGAAAGGTAAGGGTCGGCGGTGGCGGTGGAATTGGTGATGGCGGTATCCGCGGTCAGGCGGCCCGAGCCGGACACCTCGTAGCCGCCGACGGTCTCGACGAACTGGGCCGTCAGCGAGGAACTGCCCGAGACGGTCAGGGCCTGGGCCGAACTGGAATTGGCCTTCACCCCGCAATTGGTCAGGGTGATGTCGGCGCTGCCGGTGAATTCCGCCGTCGAGGACTGGACCCGCTCCAGCGCCAGGATGCAGGCGTCGCCGATCGAACCGGCACGGGCCACCGCCCGCGCCCCGACCTGCATGCCGCCGGTGAACAGCGAGGCCAGCAGGAGGGTCTGCGAACGGCTCACCGTCACCTCCACGGCGGCGGTGCTGCCGGCATGGCGGCCGGATGCCGGCGGGGTGCGGACGGTGAAGACGGCGCCCGCAGCGTTGCGGCTTCCGTCGTCCAGGGCCGATGCCTGCACCGTCCCGCGGCGGCCGGCGGTCAGTTCCATCGCTCCCGACAGCGCGGCGGCATCGGCGGCATTCTGCAGGGTGCGGCGCTCGGCGAACCACAGGCCGCTTTCGACGGCCAGGGCGGAAACGCCCACCAGAACCGGCAGGGTCACCGCAACCATCACCGCCACGCTGCCGCCGGCGTCGGCGGCCAGGGCGCCAAGGATGGGGACGGGGCGGGGCGTCATGACGTCATGGCCCCTAGCGGACGGCGACGCAGGATGCGGCGGCGCATTCCACCGCCAGATGCTGGCCGCCATTGGGCACCCCCTTGCCCGAGGCATAGATCACCCCCAGCGATGCGTCCGACCCCGGTCCCACCACGATGGGCGCTTCCAGCACGATCCGCCCGCCATCGCCCAGGACCGTCAGGGTGGTGGCGGAAACCGCCTTGCCGAAGACCGTCAGCAGCCGGGGCGACTGCACGGTGACATCGGCCACCGCCGGATTTCCGACGATGACCTGGCGGGCGGGGCGGTCAAGCCGCACGATCACCGCCGAGCCGGCTGGGACCAGCATGGCTTCGGCGCCCAGGGCGGCGGAATTCATGCACGAGGCGGCCAGCAGCAAGGCGGCGGCGGCCAGAATGGCTGTGGTTCTTTCCGACATTTCAAGCCTCGTTCCCTTGTCCCGACATGGCGGCTATTATAGACGGCAGGCTTCGCCGCGACTGTGAACGCCCTCACCATCGGCCCCGGGACCATCCACATGATTTCTGCTCGCGCCGCCCTGCTGACGCTGCCCCTGCTGGCCGCCTGCGCGGGGGGGCCTTCCCCCGCGGGCGACGACCGCCTGGCCGACGCCGTCGAGCCGTCGCTGCGGGCCGCCGCCGCTTCGGCCGAGGCGGCGCGCGATTACAAGGGCGCCGCACAGCATTGGGGAACCCTGTATCAGCGCCATCCGCGCAATGCCGATATCGCCTTGTCGCTGGCCCGGTCCCTGCGCTATGCCGGCCAGCCGCAGCAAAGCGCCGACATCATGCAGGCGCAACTGGAGGCCCGGCCGGCCGATGCCGATCTGCTGACGGAACTGGGCAAGGATTATCTGGCCGCCGACCGGGTCAAGCTGGCGCTCGGCATCCTGGAGCAGGCCCGTGCCGCCGCGCCGGGGCGGTGGGACGTCCATTCGGCCCTGGGGGTGGCCCTGGACAATGCCGGCCGCTATGACGAGGCCATCCAGGCCTATGCCCGGGCGCTGGCCCTGTCGCCGGACAATCCCCGCGTGCTGAACAACATGGGGCTGTCGCAGGCGCTGGCCGGGAAGCTGGACGACGCCGTCGCCACCCTGAGCCGTGCCGCCGACCATCCCCGCGCCTCCAGTCAGGTCCGGCAGAATCTGGCCGTCCTGCTGGCCCTGAAGGGGGACGGCGCCCAGGCCGAAAAGCTGCAGCGCCAGGACCTGCCGCCCGAGATGGCCCGCAACAACGCGGCCATCCTGCGGGCCTTGGCCGGGCAGCGGGAATGATGCCGGTCCCAGGGTGATCTCCTTTGGACGAGCGTAGCGAGGACTATGCCCGTTGAGATACCGTGTTGGCTCGTCAAGCGAGTTGGAGCGGGCGCTGGATACGAAGCCCGAATGAATCATCCGGGCTTCGTATCACTTCATCATGCCCATCACCTGGATGGCCGCCGGGCCGGCGATGACCAGGAACAGCACCGGCAGGAAGAACACGATCATCGGCACCGTCAGCTTGGCGGGCAGGGCGGCGGCCTTCTTTTCCGCCGCGGCCATGCGGGCGTCGCGGTTTTCCTGGGCCAGGACCTTCAGCGCCATGCCGACCGGAGTGCCGTACTTTTCCGACTGGACCAGCGCCGTGGCCAGGGATTTGACCTGGGGCAGGCCGGTGCGGGCGGCCAGGTTGTCCCAGGCCTGGCGACGGTCGGCCAGGAAGGCCAGCTCGGCGGCGGCCAAGCCGATTTCCTCGCCCAGTTCCGGGGATTCGTCGCCCATTTCCTCGGCGATGCGGCCCAGGGCGGCCTCGACCGACAGGCCGGCCTCGACGCAGATGACCAGCAGGTCCAGGGCGTCCGGAAAGGCCCGGGCCAGGGCCGTCTGCCGCTTCTGCACGGCGTTGGTCAGCAGCAGCGGCGGCAGGTACAGCCCCACCGCCACCGCACCCAGAACGATCAAGGCCCGGGTCGGTGCCGGGGAATCGGCAAACAGCGTCGTCGCGTAGAACAGCCCCACCGCCAGCCCCGCCACCGGCAACGCCACCCGCGAGAACAGGTAGGTGACGGCGGCGGACGAATGGCGCCAGCCGGCCTGGGCCAGCCGGGCCTTCAGGTCCCGGGCCTGCAGGCGGTCGTGCAGATCCAGCCGTCCCAGCACGGCCTTCATCAGTTCGACGCGGCGGCCATTGGCCTGCAGGGCGGTGCGACGGCGGGCCGACAGCTCCTGCCGGTGGCCGGCGATGGCCTTGACCCGTCCGCTCCAGCGGTGGCGCGACATCAGCGGCAGCCCCACCGCCAGCACCGAGACGAAGGCGGTCAGGGCGGCGACGGCGATGATCAGGTCGGCAAGCATCGCGGCTCTCCTAGATGTCGAAGTCGATCATCCTGCTCATCACCAGCGCCCCCGCCCCCATCGTGGCGGCACCGATGAACAGCAGGACATGGCCGGTCGGGGTATGGAACAGGATGCCGACGAAATCGGGGGCGATGGCGGTCAGGACCAGGGTCACCAGCACCGGCAGCGAGCCGATGATCCAGGCCGAGGCCCGGGCTTCTCCGGCCAGGGCCTGGACCTTGTCGCGCATGCGCTTGCGGGCGCGCAGCACGTCGGACAGCCGCGCCAGCGTATCGGCCAGGTTGCCGCCGGTCTGCTGCTGGATGGCGATGACGATGGCGAAATAGCGCAATTCCGGCGTCGGCATGCGTTCGACGGCGCGCACCAGCGCCTCGTGCAGGGTCAGGCCCAGCCGTTGCCCGTCATGGACCTGCCGGAATTCCGCCCCCAGCGGGTCGGGCATCTCGCGGCCGACGATGGCCAGGCATTCGCCCAGCGGCAGGCCCGAGCGGATGCCGCGCACCACCACGTCGATGGCGTCGGCGAACTGGCCGGTGAAGCGGCCCAGGCGGCGGCGGGCCAGGATCGCCACCACCAGTTTCGGTCCGCCCAGTCCCAGGGTGACGGCGCCCGGCCCGGCCCAGGCCATCGGCATGCCGGCGGCCAGGATGGCGGCGGCCACGGCGCCGGTCAGGGCGGCGCTCAGCGCCAGATAGCCCCACAGGCCCAGGCCGATGTCGGCCTGGGCCAGTCGGGTACGCAGGCGCCAGCCTATGGTGCGGTCACGGCCCTGGCGGACGTGCTGCAGCCGGGTCTTCAGCGACTTGCGGCGTGTCCGGGCATGGGGTTCGGCGGTTCCCTTCAGGGCGGCAATGCGGCGGTTCAGGCGCTGGTCAAACATGGCTTTCCTCCAGGGCCAGGGCCAGGTCGCGTTCCAGCCCGAAATAGCGGGCGCGGTCCCAGAAGGCCGGACGTATGCCGGTGGGGCGGTGACGTCCGACGATGCGGCCGGCACCGTCCTCGCCGTGAATGTCGAAGACGAACAGGTCCTGCAGGGTGATCACCTCGCCCTCCATCCCCACCACTTCGGAGATATGCGTCACCTTGCGGCTGCCGTCGCGCAGGCGCGACGCCTGCACCACCACGTTGATTGCGGCGGCGATCTGTTCCCGCACCGCCTTGGCCGGCAGGTTGTAGCCGCCCATCGCCACCATGTTCTCGATGCGCGACAGGGCGTCGCGGGGGGAATTGGCGTGGACCGTTCCCATGCTGCCGTCATGGCCGGTATTCATGGCCTGCAGCAGGTCGAAGGCTTCGGGGCCGCGCACCTCGCCGACGATGATCCGCTCGGGCCGCATGCGCAGGCAATTGCGCACCAGATCGCGCATGCTCACCTGCCCCACCCCTTCCAGGTTGGGCGGGCGGGTTTCCAGCCGGACCACGTGGGGCTGCTGCAACTGCAGTTCGGCGGCATCCTCGCAGGTGACGATGCGTTCGCCGGAATCGATGCGCCGCGTCAGGCAGTTGAGCAGGGTGGTCTTGCCCGATCCGGTACCGCCCGAGATCAGCACGTTGCAGCGGCAGGCGGCGACGATTTCCAGCACCCGGGCCGCCTGCGGCGACAGCGAGCCGAACTGCACCAGCCGGTCCAGGGTCAGCTTCTCGCGGCGGAACTTGCGGATGGTCAGGGTCGGCCCGTCGATGGCCAGGGGGGGCGCGATGACGTTGACGCGGCTGCCGTCGGCCAGGCGGGCGTCACAGATGGGGCTGGCTTCGTCGACCCGGCGTCCGACGGCGGTGACGATGCGCTGGCAGATGTTCATCAGCTGCGCATTGTCGCGGAACTTGATGTCGGTCAGCTCGATCCGGCCGTCGACCTCGATATAGACCTTGTCGCTGCCGTTCACCATGATGTCGGCGATATCGTCGCGGGCCAGCAGCGGCTCCAGCGGCCCCAGGCCCAGCATGTCGTTGCAGATGTCGTCGATCATCGATTGCTGTTCGCCGGCGGACAGGACGAAGGCGCGCATGCTGATGATCTCGGCGACCATGTCCGAGATTTCCTCGCGCACCTGTTCCGTTCCCAGCCGGGTCAGTTCGGCGGGATCGACCGAGTCCAGCAGATCGTTGAAGATGGCCACCCGCATGTCGCCCAGACGGCGGTCGGGGTCGGCGGCCGGTGCGGCCTGCGGGGGGGATTGCGGCGGCGGGGCAGGGGGGGAGGCACGGCGTCCGAACATGGCGGTCATCCCTTCAGCCAGCCGGCCAGCCGTTTCCGCCAGTCGGCCGCGGGCGGCGCCGGCCGGCCGGCCAGCAGGGCGGCGAGCCGGCGCAGGGCTTCGGCGGCGCGGCTGGCGGGGGCGGCCTCGGCGACCATGCGGCCG
>CAJANN010000146.1 GCA_903941095.1 uncultured Rhodospirillaceae bacterium
ATGCTGCTGATATAGCGCTCGATGGTTTTCGGCTTCCGCCACGGCTTGCCGCGCTTTAACCCGGTGTCGGCATCGATGTTGGCGAGGTGGTCGATGAACGCCGCCAGCGAACTCGGCTCGGCCGGCAGTGATGTGTGGCCAGTCTCGGTGCACCAGGCCGTCCAGATCCTGGTGTCGGACGCCAAGGCCTTTTCCGTCGCCGTGGCATAAGCGCCCTTGGCATGGCGGGAATAGTTCCTGAGGCGCTCGACCAGATCTGCGGCCACCCCGGGCAGATGGGCCCGGCCGACAACGATCTCTTTCATTCGGGATCCCCATCCAACTGCAGGCGCAGTCGCTGACGCCACTGGCCAAGCCCCAGATAACGAAAGGGCCTTGTCTGTACGCTAAGGCGGAACATTCGGCGAATTTGGTGTCGAAAAAGAGACTCTCATGTTTTATGCGGTGTTGCAATAGCCGCAATTATTGCGAGGCCTCCGAAACCATCACGTAACCCATGTCTTCGAACTTGATACCAAACGCCGGTTTTCGTACACTGCACTCAACAGCGCAGATTGCCTCGTTTTTCTCGGTGTGGCTGACGGCGACGGGTGGTGTGTGATAGTGACCCAGGGCCTTTTTGGCTGTCGGTTGCCGCTTCTGATTACCCGTTGCACTCTCCGGCACCGCCTTTCTTTCCGCAGCAGTTCCGTTTGTGGTCCTGGCGCTTTTAGGTGTAGCCGTTGCAATTCTGGATTAGGAGTGCACAGCGGGCATGGCAAGTCGGTTCTGATTAACGATTGCACAAAACCTGCCGCCGATTGGCTGCTGGCCGATGGACCCCGTCGATCGATTCACCAATTTTTCGCCGAAAACTTTCCTGGTTTCCGTTGAAAATTTTCTCGGAGGATCGCCCGTTTGAGCATGGATCTCGATGCCGCGAATTTCGAGCTGGGCCGCCTGGTTCAGCTGCTTGACGACGAGCGCGTCGCCGCGCTGTGGCGTCCCGATGCCCTTCGTCGCGAGGCCATCGCGTCGCTGCAGCTCGACAGCATCGGCGTCGATTTCGATGACCTGGCACTCGGCCTCCTGTCCCCGATGCTGCCGGCCGCCGGCCATCGTCCGGTCGTGCAGGAAGCACTGCGGATTGTTCGTGCCGCCGAGTCGATGCTGGCCGGCCGGAGGGCCACCAATGAGACTCAAGACATCGAGGGCGATATCGGTCGCGACGGCGACCTGCTGCCGGCCGACATCGAGGATGCCGAGGGCGCCGACGACGATGACTCTGGCCTCGACGTCGACGCCGTGATGGCCAAAGCCAGGTCGTCCGTCACCGACATCGATTCCTTCTTGTCGACGTTGCGAAGCGGGGCGGCATTCGACCGGGCCATCGACGATCCGGAGGCCGCCCTCCCCCTGCTCGTCCCATTGTCGACGCCATGGCTGGCGGCGGCGTGGCGACTGCTTGTCGGCGTACCCGACGAAGATGTCGTCGCTGCGATTGCCGAGGCCACCACCATCATCGACGCAGGACTGTCCTCGGCACCCGGGCTGATGGGGGCGGCGGCAGCGCTGCACGGCCTTCATGCCAACGGGCTTTTTCCCGAGCCGGAAGCGGCCGACTATAACGGCGTCGTCCAGCTGACCCAGGCCGACCGTGAGGCCATTGGTGACGACGACGAGGCTCTGCAGCAGCTCCTCACCGAGCGCCACGGAATGCGCGATGTCCTGCAGCAAAGGATGGCAGAGCGGCGGCGGGCCGGACAGGGCTGGCGGTTCGCTAGGCTGATTGCGCCGTGGATCATTCAGCGCGCATGCGGCTTGTCCGAACCCATGCCATGGATTTCGGAGACGCTGCGCCACGGTGGCCTCGGCTATGCCTCGTGCGCCACCGGCCCCCTACCCTCCTGGCAGCGATGGCTCATGCGGACGCTGGCCGACGGCCTGGTGCTGGAGCGACAGAGGATTATCAAGCTGCGGAATGCTGAGCGGCAGCATGCGACCTGGCGGGGCACACGACATGCCGACAATCGCGCCGGTGATGTCCTGGCCGCCCTGTGGGATCGCCCCGCAATGGGGGTCAAGGATGTGATGCGTGCCGGCGGCTACAAGACATATCGCGGCGCCCAGCGAGTCATCGCCGATCTGCTCGACGAGGGCTTCATCCGCGAGGTGACCGAAAGGTCCGTCGGGCGAGTGTGGCTTCTCACCGCAACCGCATAGCCGGCCCAGCAGGAAGCGATTGAGCGGGCGGCGTCGGTCATCGACCAGGCGCTGGCCGCCAAGCCTGGCCTAGCCCCCGTCGCGACGGTCCCCGGTCGACACCATCCGGCTTGACCTTGTCGCGCATCGCCGCGACCATCGGTCTTCCGGTGGCCCGCCGCATTCAGGTCGCCAGGGCCTGCCTCGAGGTTAGCTGCCCGCCCTGCCTTGCGCTGTTGTTGCACGCCGCATCCTGATGGGAATTGTTCCCACGGTTACCCCCTGTGGGGCTTGTTGCTGACGATAACGCCGGGCTGGAGCGCGCGTTTTTGCCGATTGCTCACCGGACGCGCCGCTATCGTTCCCACAGTGTCCCTCCGGTCGCCTTGTGTGGTCGTTTTCGCATATCGCCCCATGTTGGGAAATTGACGGGCGTCGTGGGGCCACATGAATATGACGCACCACAGGTCACACCGTTTCGCTCGATGCCGCCTATTCCCATCGTGGTCCACGATACCCCCTTTTCGCATTGGCTCCCTTTGTGGTAACGGAGTGTGGGTGTGCTCATTGGTGGGCACGATGGGCTTCGGTGGGAACTGGTCGGCATGATCATCACGGTGGGGAACGAAAAGGGCGGCACCGGCAAGACGACGGTGACGCTGGAGCTGGCGCTGGCGGCGATGAGCAAGGGTTATCGCGTCAAGTTGGTCGATGTGG
>CAJANN010000147.1 GCA_903941095.1 uncultured Rhodospirillaceae bacterium
ATCTCCTTCAGGGCCAGGGACAGTTCGCCGATCTCGTCGCCGCGGGAAGACAGGTCGGGGATGCGGACCCGTCGCCCCTGGCCGCGGCGGACCTGATGCGCCGCCGCCGCCAGCCGGCGCACCGGCCGGGCGATGGTTCCGGCCAGATAGAAAGACAGGGTGACGGTCACCGCCAGGGAAACGGCGAAGACCTGCAAGATGGCCAGCCGGACGTGGAACAGGCCGCGGGCCACCCCCCGCCCGTCATGGGTGACCATCAGGGCGCCGACCACCTGCTTGTACCGCTGCACCGGCACCGCCACCGACAGCACCAGACCGCCGTCGGGGTGCGAGCGCACCGCGCTTTCGGTCTGGCCGGTCAGGGCCGCCACCACCTCGGGAAACTGCTCGGCCCGCAGGCCGGCCTGTTCGACATGCAACGGCAGGGCGGGGTCGGCCGGCATCCAGGTCGACAGGCGTTCCCACCATGCCGCCAGCCCGCCCCAGCCGTTCCGGGGCGGCGGCGGGTCCAGGTCCTCGATGCGGATATTGCCCTGGGGCGACAGCAGAAAGCGCGAATCCGCCGCCAGATCGCCGACGGCGTCGAACAGGCGGGCATGGACCTGCGCCGGCTGGGCCAGACGGCGCACCATCTGCCGGGCCAGTTCGGGGTTGATTTCCAGAAAGCCCAGCGACTGTTCGGCCACGGCGCTTTCGCCGATGGCGCCGGCGACCATTTCCGCCTGGGTGGCCAGACCGGCCAGCTCGGACTGGATCAACCCCTGCTTGTAGCGGTCCAGCAGCAGCAGCCCGGCCACCAGCAGGATCGGGGCGATCAGGTTGACCGCCAGGATGCGCCGGGTCAGCGGCGAGGACAGCGGACGCCAGCGCCGCGGACGCGCCGGGTCAGTCTTCACGATAGCGATAGCCGACGCCGTACAGGGTCTCGATATGGCCGAACTCCTCGTCCACCTCGCGGAACTTCTTGCGCACCCGCTTGATGTGGCTGTCGATGGTGCGGTCGTCGACATAGATCGATTCGCCATAGGCGGCGTCGATCAGCTGGTCGCGGTTCTTCACATGGCCCGGCCGCTGGGCCAAGGCCCGGACCAGCAGGAATTCGGTAACGGTCAGATCGACCTTCCGGCCCTTCCAGATGCAGACATGGCGGCCGGAATCCAGCACCAGATCGCCGCGGGTGATGGCGCCGGCGACGGAGGAATCGGACTCGTCGCCCCCCATGTCCAGGCGGCGCAGCAGGGTCCGGATCCGTTCGATCAGCAGCTTCTGCGAAAAGGGTTTCTTGATGTAGTCGTCGGCCCCCATGCGCAGGCCCATCAGTTCGTCCACCTCGTCGTCCTTCGAGGTCAGGAAGATCACCGGCATGGCCGAGGTCTTGCGCAGGCGCTGCAACAGTTCCATGCCGTCCATGCGCGGCATCTTGATGTCCAGGACCGCCAGGTCGGCCGGCTGGGCGGCCAGGCCGCGCAGGGCCTCGGCCCCGTCGGTGTAGGTGCGGACCTTGAACCCCTCGGATTCCAGGGCGATGGACACCGAGGCCAGGATGTTGCGGTCGTCGTCGACCAGGGCGATGCTGTGAACCACGAAACGAGCTCCCGAAAAATACAGGCCCGACAGGGTCGCGCAATCGAGGGCGGGGGGCAACCCTTGCCCGGGCGTGACACTGTGAAATTGACTTGGGCAATGTGGCGAAATTATAGTCCGCCACGACGGTTCCCCGTCGGCCGCGCGGCCGGCGGGGTGAAAATGGGAAGCCGGTGCAAGTCCGGCGCTGCCCCCGCAACTGTAGACGGAGAGGTTCCGGCCGCTCAGGATCGCCACTGACCCGTTCGCACGCATCCACCGGCGAACGATTGCAAGGTCGGGAAGGCTGGGCCGGACCCCATGACCCGTGAGCCAGGAGACCTGCCGTCGACGTCCTTGCGTGCGCACGCTGTTCCGGACGGGGTGTCCGGAAACAGTCGTCCCCCTTGCACAGGGGGGGGTGCGTCCGCTGTTTGCGGATCTTCGAGGTGGACACATGCACATCATGGAAGGATTTCTTCCGCCCGCCCATGCCCTGGCCTGGACGGCCGTCTCGGCGCCGTTCGTGCTGGCCGGACTGGGCCGCCTGCGCCGGATGCTGGCCGAAAAGCCGGAACTGCGCCTGACCCTGGGC
>CAJANN010000148.1 GCA_903941095.1 uncultured Rhodospirillaceae bacterium
CCGACGGACCCGCGCTATCGATTCCACGAATGTCATCCCCTGGTCTGCTCCGATGCTGTTCAACATCGGATGATGGCGGCCATCACCAGGGTAGGGGGGTCAATTTTCGACGCCGATCTCCCCGGTTAGGGGGTCAAAATTGCACGCCGGTTTCCACTGTATGATGTCTGCGTCAACATTCTGACCGTCACCAAGGGCGCGGTTTATATGTGCATGTCCTCGTCGGAACTGCACACCCTCCAGAGCGCATTCCTCGAAGCAGGCGGGCACTGGTCAACGTTCATCATCTGGGCCAAGAACACCTTCACCTTGGGGCGCTCGGATTACCAACGCCAGTACGAGCCGATTCTGTACGGCTGGAAAGAAGGCGGCGGTCATTACTGGTGCGGTGCCCGAGACCAGGGAGACGTCTGGCCGATCAACAAACCAGCCCGGAACGATCTCCATCCGACCATGAAGCCGGTGGAACTGGTGGCGCGGGCCATCGGCAATTCATCGCGGGAGGGCGAAATCGTTCTCGACCCATTCGGCGGTTCCGGAACCACCATGATCGCCAGTGAACGCACGGGTCGGCAGGCCAGATTGCTGGAACTCGATCCCAAATACGTCGATGTCATCGTGCTGCGCTGGCAGGAGGAAACGGGCAAGGCTGCCGTGCTGGATGGCGACGGGCGGCCTTTTTCCGAAATGGCTGCAGAACGTAACGGCGGAGGCTGAACGTGGATGATGCCTCCCTTTTCGACGCAGCAGGACTTCATCTTCCGCGGCGGCGAAAGCAGCAGGCCGAACGGCGCTCCGGCCTCAACGTCAGTCGGGAACTGGAAATTGGGCGAGCAGCGGAACATCTGGTCTGCGCTGATCTTCTGCTCAATGGCTGGACGGCTTATGCTACAGATCAGGGTCTTCCCTACGACGTGATCGTCGATACCGGTGAAAGGCTGATTCGGGTTCAGGTGAAATCGACGCTCTGCCCGAAAAACCCCCAGCCGAGTTCCCGTAGCACGCCCGCTTATTTCTTTCACATTCGTCGCGCAGGAAAGAAGGGGCGGCGAAAATACCAAGACAATGAGTTCGATGTTTTCGCTCTGGTGGCTCTCGACCGACGGGCCGTCGCATATTTTGCCGTGGCTGACCTGCCCACCAGTTATGCCGTCCTGCGCATCCCTGGAGCGCGCTACGGTGCCAGCATGAAGACGATTCATGAATTTGATGGGGCTACGTTCGCAAACGCAGTGACCAAACTGAATGCGGAAATCGTCGCCGAGAAGGCGATCAGCGCCGGGTGATCCGGACCAGAGAATGCTGGTACTTGGCGTCGGTGGGCTTCCAATTCAGCGGCTTGCAGCCGAGGCGCAGATCGCGCTCCCAGAACTCCAGGATTTGCTGGTTGGAATAGCCCTTGCCCCGAAAATATTCGAAGTCGGTCTGCGACCATTGTGGATGAGCCTTCAGGGCGGCGGTGGGGCGGACGGTCAGGACCATGTTACTTGCCCTCCCGACCGGCGGCGTAGGCCGCTTCGAGGGCCTTTTTGATCTGCCACACTGCCAGTTCATGGAAGTCCTGGCGGTCGCTGTTGCGGGTGTTCAGGGTCTCCAGATCCAGGATGGTGGCAGCGATGTTCGCCAGGGCTTCGTCTCGGGTTTGCATCGTTCGGCTCCTTCGTTGTGGCGGAGCCAGTAACGCTCTGTCCCGCAGGCTTATCAAGTCGATTAATCAATCATTTTCAATGGATTACGACAATGCACCAAAGCCCTCGCATGTCGTTGGTGGAGGCCGTCGCCAATGTGGTCATCGGCTATGCTCTGGCAGTGGCGACGCAGGTGGCGGTGTTCCCGATGTTCGGCATCCACATCACCATGTCGGACGATCTGGCCATTGGCGCGGTCTTCGCCGCTGTATCGTTGCTGCGGAGCTTCGTCTTGAGACGGGTGTTCGAACGATTCCGGTAAGGACTTGGATTCCGGACGAACGGAATTTACTGTCCCCACTCAGGAATTCAGCAGGAAAGTCAGCCACCATGTCCAAGTCCGCCCTATCCAAGTCTATCCGTGAAGCCACCGGCTGCACCGTTGCCCAGGCTGATGCCGCGGTGGACGCCGTGTTGAACACCATCGTCGAAGGTGTGAAGGCAGACGGCAGCTTCCGCTTGATCGGTTTTGGCACTTTCGCCAAGTCCGAACGCGCCGCGCGTCAAGGCCGCAATCCCAAGACCGGCGAAACCATCGAAATCGCAGCTTCGACCGCCATCAAGTTCAGCACGGCGGCGGCCCTGAAGAAGGCGCTGTAATGCCGGTTGATCCCACCCATTTATGCCTGACCGTTCAGGATCTGCGCGATCGCTTTGGAGCCAATGCTCTGGCGATGGCGCAGGAGCGTGTTGAACGGGCGTCGAGGGCTGGCGATCAATCAGCCCTCGACTTAGCCCTGATGGTGCTGACCGAAATCGAGCGTCATCAGGGCAGTTCGTCCACACCGGTGACGTAGGAATCGCCTTTGTTCCAGGACCCTTCGTCCAATTCCCATTCGGTGTCGGCGCTGTTGAACAGTTTCTCGAAGGCGGTGACCTCGGCTTGCTCCGGCGTTTCGGCCTCAACCTGGACGATGGTACTTTCGGTGACGTCGCGGGTGATGATCACACTGTAGCGGGGCATGGGCGGCTCCTCAGTCCATCACTCGGTACACGCGGCCCCGCCCATCGACCTTCTCGCTGGTGATCATCAGGCCCAGTTTCTTTTTCAGAGGGCCGGCGATTGCGCCTCTGCAGGTATGCGCCAACCAGTCCGTCGCCTCCATGATCTCGGCGATGCTGGCGCCCTCCGGTCGCTTCAGCATGGCGATCAGCGCCTCCTGCTTGGTGCCCTGGCGGGTCTTGCGCGGCGTGTTCGCGCCGTCGGCCGCCGTGGGCGGGGTTTCCGGCTGGTCGGCCATGTCCGTCGCCGGTTCTTCTTCCAGGCATGAGTCCGCGCCCGTGTCGGCGACAATGCCC
>CAJANN010000149.1 GCA_903941095.1 uncultured Rhodospirillaceae bacterium
CGGCTGGCGCGCGAGGCGGGGGGCTGGGATCTGGTCAAGCTGGAGGTGCTGGGCGACCAGAAGACCCTTTACCCCAATATGCCGGAAACCCTGGCGGCGGCCGAGGTGCTGATCAGGGACGGCTTCAAGGTGATGGTCTATTGCTCGGACGATCCGATCCAGGCCAAGAAGCTGGAGGACATGGGCTGCGTCGCCATCATGCCGCTGGGATCGCTGATCGGTTCGGGGCTGGGGATCATGAATCCCATCAATATCCGGCTGATCAAGGAAAGCGTCGCCGTTCCGGTGCTGGTCGATGCCGGCGTCGGCACCGCGTCGGATGCCGCGGTGGCGATGGAACTGGGCTGCGACGGCGTGCTGATGAATACCGCCATCGCCGCGGCCCGGGACCCGATCCGCATGGCCCGGGCCATGAAGCTGGCCGTCGAGGCCGGCCGTCTGGCCTATCTGTCCGGCCGCATGCCCAAGAAGATGTATGCCGATCCCAGCTCGCCGCTGGCCGGGCTGATTTAGCAGGCTGCAGAAACAAGTCCGTTTGCGCGCCGCCAGTAGATTCGTTTCCTTGCGGCGAAGGGCGCCGGGGCCGGGAGTTCGGCCCCGGCGTTTGCTTTTTGTCAATCCGGTGGACTTGACGCGGGCTATGCACAAGGTGTCTTATGCATAGGTTGCATTTCTGTGGGCTGTGCCATGATCTCAGGTAATCATCCGGTAAACACTTGTGGGTGGGATTTCCTGTCATACGGCGGGCCAGTATTTGGCATGGATATTGCACACACACACACACACACACACACACACACACACACACACACACACACACACACACACATTAGCTTGGCGATGGCAGGGGCTGTCGCATGAGCGGGGCGGATAATCCGGATGATATATTCGAGTTCACGCCGGATCTGCTGACGGGGATCACCCCGATCGACGAAGACCACAAGGCGTGGTTCGAAATCGCGTCACTTTTGCGGGATTGTTCGCAGGATCAGGCCGGTGCCTCGATCGTGGCGAGCGCGATCTCCTTGGTGGAAGAATATGTGATGGGCCACTTTCTCCGCGAGGAGAAGGCCATGCGGGCCGTCAATTACCCCCAATACACGCGACACAAACATCAGCACGCAAGGTTTCGCGCCCGCGTCCAGGCTATTGCCAGGGTATGTCAGGATGGCGACAAAACCGCAGGGGGCGATTTGGCGAGGGTCGTCGTCAACTGGCTCCGGAACCATATCCTCACCGAGGATAAGAAATATTACCACTGGGTGACCAGTTCGTCGGTCGACGACCGTGCGCTGATCTGCCTGATCGTCGAGAAAGACGAGTAGGGCCTAATGGCGGCTGAGGCAGAGGGATTGCCACCATCCCTGGGGGGTGCTGCCCTGGGCAATCTTGTTCAACCTGTTGATTTCCCACAAGATAGCTGCGGTTGCCGGAAATATTTGGGCAGTCGGGGAAATTTTCACTTTTCATCGGAAAAAAACGGCGTATATAGCCCCTCATGTGAGACGTACAGCGCACGTGCCTCTGGCCCTTTGGTGGTTTAAGCAACGACGTCCAAGGCGTCTTCTGGGTGCAGGCGGGGTGAAAGCCCCCGGTGCTTGGAGGAAGTAGCTATGAACGTAGTGGCTCGGCAGTCGCTGTCGGTGACCCAATCCCCCTTCCCGTATGGATTTCGTCCGCGGCAGGCCTGGACCCTGCTGTGGAGCGATGTCCGAAGTACGCCGCGGCGGACCTGACGGTTTTCCCAAAATAACCGTCGTCTTTTCCGGCCTGTCCCCCTTCGCGGGGACGGGCCGCAAGGTCCCTTTTCGGGCAAGATGCCCGGCCGCGTGTGGAAGGAACTCGCCATGACCGCCAAGATCGCCCGTTTCCTCGATGAAGTCCGCCCCGCTTCCCCCTGTGTCGTGGTCGACCTGGACGTGGTGCGCGACAATTACCACGGGCTGCGCCACTGGCTGCCGTTGGCCACCGTCTATTACGCGGTGAAGGCCAATCCGGCGCCGGAGATCGTGCGCATGCTGGCCGGCCTGGGCTCGTCCTTCGACGTGGCGTCGCGCGGCGAGGTCGATCTGTGCCTGGAGAACGGCGTGCCGGCCGACCGCATCTCGTTCGGCAACACCATCAAGAAGGTGTCGGACATCGCCTATGCCTATGCCAAGGGCGTCCGCCTGTACGCCTTCGATTCGGACGGCGAACTGGAGAAACTGGCCGAGGTGGCGCCGGGCTCGAAGGTGTTCTGCCGCATCCTGATGACCTGCGACGGCGCCGAATGGCCGCTGTCGCGCAAGTTCGGCTGCGAGATCGAGATGGCCCGCGACCTGCTGGTCCGGGCGCGTGAACTGGGGCTTGACCCTTACGGCGTCTCGTTCCATGTCGGCAGCCAGCAGACCGACCTGGGCCAGTGGGACATCGCCGTCGGCAAGGCGGCGATGCTGTTCACCGCCCTGAACGAGGCGGGCATCAACCTGCGCATGGTCAATCTGGGCGGCGGCTTCCCGGCCCGCTACCGATCCGACGTGCCGGCGGTCGAACGCTATGCCGACGCCGTCATGCACGCCATGACCAAGCATTTCGGCAACGATCTGCCGGCGATGATCATCGAGCCCGGCCGTTCGCTGGTCGGCGATGCCGGCATCCTGGAAGCCGAAGTGGTGCTGATCTCGAAAAAGTCCTACGACGAAGAAGTCCGCTGGGTCTACCTGGATATCGGCAAGTTCGGCGGGCTGGCCGAGACGATGGACGAGGCCATCAAGTACCGCATTCAGACCGAACGGGACGGCGACCGTTCCGCTCCGGTGGTGCTGGCCGGCCCGACCTGCGATTCCGCCGACATCTTGTACGAGAAGGCCGGCTACGAGATGCCGGTGACCCTGAAGGTGGGCGACAAGGTGCGCATTCTGTCGACCGGGGCCTATACCACCTCGTATTCGGCGGTCAATTTCAACGGCTTCGCCCCCTTGAAGGCCTATTTCATCTGATACGGAACCCGAATGAATCATCCGGGTTCCCAAGCCCTCGCCGGGCGGCCGCATCCGCGGCCTTGGCCGCGCCCAATGGGCGCTGGATACGAAGCCCGAATGAATCATCCGGGCTTCGTATGAGAAGGCGCCGGCCCGTCACCGGGTCAGGCTGAGGAACAGGCGGGTCAGCTTTTCCGGCAGGCTGGACACCCGGTCGATGACGGCGTAGCCGCCCGCTCCGAAAATGTCGGCGACATAAGCGTCGGCCTTGGGGTCCAGGGTGACGCAGATTGTCGCGATGCCCTGGGCGCGCAACTCGCCGACGGCGCAATGGGTGTCCCATTTCAGATGGTTGTCGTCGTCGACGTCGATATCGGCCGGTTCGCCGTCGGACAGCAGCAGAAGTACCTTCTTGCTTTCGCGCCGGGCCGCCAAAGTGGTTCCGGCGTGGCGCAGCGCGGCGCCCATGCGGGTGGCCAGGCCGGCCTCGGCGGCGGCCAGGCGCCCCTTGGCCGCCGGTCCCCACGGCTCGGCGAAGCCTTTGATGTGCTGGTAGCGGATCTGATGCCGGCTTTTCGACGAAAAGCCGGCCACGGCGAAGGAATCGCCCAACTGCCCGACGGCCCAGGCCAGCAGGGCGGTGGCCTCCTGCGACAGCTGCAGCAATGACGTTTCCCCGCCCGGCGGGGTCTTGCCGATGGAATCCGACAGGTCCAGCAGCAACAGCACGGCGATGTCGCGGTCGTCGGGGATATGGCTTTGATAGACCCGCAGGTCCGGCTCGGTTCCCGCCGCCAGATCGGCCAGCGCGGTGACCGCCCGGTCCAGATCCAGCTCGTCGCCTTCCCGCCGGCCGCGGATTCGCTTGCGGTTCTGCGGTTTCAGCCGGTCGATCACCCGCTTCAGCTGCCGTGCCACCACCGCGTGGCGTTCCAGCATGCGGTCGACCGGGCCGGCATCGCCGCCGGCCGGGACGCCCTGGTAGACGGTGGTCCAGTCCGGCCGGTAATCCCGGGTCAGATAGTCCCATTCCGGATAATGCACCGGCAGCAGCAGGTCGAAATCGGCGGGCGGCGCTTCGGTGCCGTGGTCGGAATGGAAGTCGTCCTTGCTGTCGGTGTCTTCCAGGAAGCGCCACAGATAGCGGTTGTCGCAGCGATAGGGGACGACGGTGTCGGCGAACCAGATGCGCGGCTCGCGGAAATCCGGACTGCGGACCCGGGTCAGGAACTCGACGCCCAGCCGCAGGCTGAGGTCGGGGTCCAGCGGATCGGCGGCGATTTCCGCCCGGAAGCGGGCGGCATGCTCGCGCAGCAGCGGATCGTCATAGGGGTGATCGGGGTCCAGGATGGCCCGCGACAGCATGGCGCAGCGATGGCGGATCGACGACCAGCCGGCCGGCACGGCGTCGGGCCGGGGCACCGGATGCAGGGCCAGGAACAGGCGGCGCAGGCCGGGATGGCGGGTCAGCAGCAGGGCCTCGATCCGGCTGTCCTCGAACGTCTCGATGGCCAGGTGCTGCAACTGGCTGAAATTGTCGGCGGTGTAGGGACGGCTCCACAGCCGGTGCGCCGCCAGATGGGCCAGGGTGGCGCGGTACAGGTCGATGGCCGGCACGGCGCCGTCATCCAGGATGTCGGGCAGGTGAAAGCCCAGCTTGTCCAGGTGGGGGCGGGTGTGGCGGCTGGCGTCGCCGATCCGGGCATAGGGGTGCAGGACGTCGTCGAGGCCCCAGAAGGCCCGCAGGGTCAGGCTCAGTTCCCGCTGCCGGTCGACCAGCAGGGTGCCGTGCCGCTGGCGTTGCAGGGCGGCCAGGGAATCCGGGGTCTGCAGGTCGAAGAACAGGCGGACGTGATAGGGCTGCTCGCGGTAGGTCTGGATGCAGAACTCGATCCATTGCTGCAGGCCGCCGATCCCGACCGCCTCCAGCAGGGCGGGAACGTGGCGCAGCAGGGGGGCCAGCCCGGGGCGGGCCAGTTGCGCCATCCGCCGGACCAGCCGATACCACAGGTCCAGGGCGTCGGCTTCCTCGACCCGGCGGGCGACGGCCGGCAGGGTGGACAGGAACGCTTCGACGCAATCGGCGACCTCGGGCACCTCGGACAGATAGATCGCGGTGTCGGCGGCCCCGCGGATCGCCGCTTCGCCGGCGGCTGCCGCCACGTCGGGCAGCGCCTCCAGAAAGGTGGCGACGATGCCGCCGCCAAGTTTCCGCCGGGACAGGCGTTCGGCGCCGGTCAGCCACTCTTCGACCGCCGCCGCCGACAGCAGGTGCCGCGCCTTGCCCAGGGCCTGGGGGAACACCGCGTCGATCTCGGGCAGGTCGAGGCCCAGGCGGGCGCGGGCGGCGGTCGCATCGGGGGCGGACATGCCGGTCAGCCGCAGGCCAGTTCGATGGCGTGGGTCAGGGTGGCGCGGATGTCGGAATCGTCGGTGATGGGGCGGACCAGGGCCATCGCGCAGGCCTGGGCCGGGGTGATGCCCTGCACGATCAGCTTGGCGGCATAGACCAGCAACCGGGTCGAGGCGCCTTCGTCCAGACCGTGGCCCTTCAGGGCGCGTGCCCGCTCGGCCACCTCGACCAGACGCAGGCAGGTTTCCACCGCCAGCCCGGATTCCCGGGCGACGATCCCGGCTTCGACGGCACGGGCCGGGTAGTCGAAATCCAGCGCGGTGAAACGCTGCTTGGTCGATTGCTTCAGATCCTTCATCAGGCTCTGGTAGCCGGGATTGTACGAGATGACGAGGTGGAAGTCGGGATGCACCCGCACCAGCTCGCCCTTCTTGTCCAGCGGCAGCACCCGGCGATGATCGGTCAGCGGATGGATGACCACCACGGTATCCTGGCGGGCTTCGACGATCTCATCCAGGTAGCAGATGGCCCCCATGCGGGCGGCGGCGGTCAGCGGCCCGTCCTGCCAGCGGGTGCCGCCGCCGTCCAGCAGGAACCTGCCGACCAGATCGGACGCCGTCAGGTCCTCGTTGCAGGCCACCGTCACCAGGGGCCGCTTCAGCCGCCAGGCCATGTGTTCGACGAAGCGCGACTTGCCGCAGCCGGTAGGCCCTTTCAGCATGACCGGCAGGCGCTGCGTCCACGCGGCCGAGAACAGGGCGATCTCGTCGCCCTGGGGGTGGTAAAAGGGTTCGCTGGTGATTGCGTATTGCTGGCTCATGGCGCCCACGTCCATTCCCGATGTCGGATGGCACGATAGCGCGAAAAGCGGCGGAAGTGTCCCGCCCATGTGAGGGTTGGTTTTTACCAACCCTTCCGGTCAGAGGAGGTCCTCGTCATCCATGTCCTCGTCATCCTCGCCGCGGATGGCCCTGGCTTCGATCGACAGCAGCAGCATCGGCCTGTCGTCGACCTGGGAAGCGATCAGGAACCCCTCGTAGCGCTTGTCCTCGACGGCGATGTGCTTTTTCAGCCACTCGGCCAGCATCAGCGCCAGGGGGGCGGCTGCCGCGACATTCCCTTGGCGGACCTCGCCGGCGATGGTCCTGACGCGGGCGCGGAACTGGGCGTGCCGCAGGCGGTGCTCTTCCAGATGGGGGAAGCCGGCGACCCGCATCGCCTTTTCCTCGCGCCAGAAATGCCCGTCGACATATTCTTCCAGGACGGTCAAGGCGCTTGACACCACCTGTTCGCGATAACGCCCGTGCGGGGTGTCGCTGATCAGCCGGGCCAGATCGAAGAAGGCCTGATGGTCGGCATCCAGGGTGGCGTTGCCGACCGACATCTCATACCGACGAACCTATGAAATGACCTTCTGCACCCAGGGCCGGAAGCAAAGGCTTTTGAGCCTGTCTGCGTCAGCAACGAGTGCATTCCATGCATCGCAGCAGGCGTCGATGATGGCGTTACGGTCTGGCC
>CAJANN010000150.1 GCA_903941095.1 uncultured Rhodospirillaceae bacterium
GCTGTTGCACAAGTTCTGGAAGATGGCTTCGGATGCCGGCAGGACCGGGCCGCTGCAGCCCACCCCTCTCGACAAGATGATATCTCGCGGCAACATGGAATATTCGCCGCTGTGGAGCGTCTATGACGCCATGTCCCGCATCTTCTCGCCCTATGAAATGAATCCGCAGAATATCAACCCCTTGCGTGATATCATCGCCCAGGTGGTGGATTTCGAGGAATTGCGGCGCACCCAGTCGGATGTCCGGCTGTTCGTTGCCGCCACCAATGTGTTGAACGGGCGGCTGAGGGTGTTCGAGCATCACGAAATGACCGCCGATACGGTCATGGCCTCGGCCTGTTTGCCGTTTCTCTTTCAGGCCGTCGAGATCGAGCACGAATATTTTTGGGATGGTGGCTATTCCGGCAATCCACCGATCTTTCCGCTGATCTATGCTGGCGGCACCAACGACATTCTGATCGTCCAGATCAATCCGGTGAATATCCCCGACGTGCCGCGCACGTCGCGGGCCATCCTGGATCGTGTCAACACCCTGTCGTTCAATTCCAGCCTGATGCGGGAGATGCGGGCCATCCAGTTCGTGAGCGACCTGCTCGACGCCGGCGAACTCAACCGCGAGAAGTATACGCGGATCAACGTCCACACCATCGACGCCGAGGCTGAACTGGCGCAGTTCAGCGTGTCGTCGAAGCTCAATCCCGACTGGGAATTCCTGACCTACCTGCACGAGATCGGGCGGCGCAAGGCCAAGCGTTTTCTCAAGTTCCACTTCGACAAGATCGGCGTCGAATCGTCGACCGACATCCGCGAAAAGTTCCTGTAGCGGGCCGCCACCCGTCCAACCCGAACCGATTTCGCGGTCAGGCGGAATCGGTTCGGGTCATCGGTCCTATTCCGCCGCCTTGTGGTGCAGCTTGTGCAGGTCCAGTTCGTCCCACACGGCGACCAGCGAGGCGACCAGATGGTCCATCATCTCGTCGGTGTGCAGCGGGGTCGGGGTGATGCGCAGCCGCTCGGTGCCGACCGGGACGGTGGGGAAGTTGATGGGCTGGACGTAGATGCCGTAGCGGGTCAGCAGCAGGTCCGAGGCCTTCTTGCACAGGGCGGCGTTGCCGACCATCACCGGCACGATATGGCTGACGGAATCCATCACCGGGATGCCCTGTTCCTTCAGGCGGCGCCTGGCGGTGGCGGCGCGCTCCTGATGGCGGGTGCGGATGTCCGGGCTGCGGCGCAGGACCTTGATCGAGGCCAGGGCTGCGGCGGCCACCATCGGCGGCACCGACGACGAGAAGATGAAGCCGGGGCCGAACGACCGGACGTAATCGACCATCGCCCGCGATCCGGCGATATAGCCGCCGACCACGCCGATGGCTTTGGCCAGGGTGGCCTGGATGATGGTCAGGCGGTCGCGCTGGCCGTCGCGCTCGGCGACGCCCGAGCCCTCGGCGCCGTACATGCCGGCGGCGTGGACTTCGTCGATGAAGGTCATGGCGTTATGGGCTTCGGCGATGTCGCACATTTCCTTGATCGGGGCGATGTCGCCGTCCATCGAATAGACCGATTCGAAGGCCACCAGCTTGGGCGTTTCCTTGGGATAGGCCGACAGCGCCTCGGCCAGGCTTTCCGGGTCGTTGTGGCGGAAGACGTGCTTGGCGGCGCGGGAATGGCGGATGCCCTCGATCATCGAATTGTGGTTCAATTCGTCCGAGAAGATGACGCAGCCGGGGATGGTGGCGCCCAGGGTGGACAGCGTCGTCTGGTTGGCGACGTAGCCCGAGGTGAACAGCAGCGCCGATTCCTTGCCGTTCCAGGCGGCGATCTCTTCTTCCAGCAGCACATGATAATGGTTGGTGCCGGAAATGTTGCGGGTGCCGCCGGCGCCGGCGCCGCAGCGGTCGACCGCTTCCTTGGCGGCGGCCAGAACCTCGGGATGCTGGCCCATGCCCAGATAATCGTTCGAGCACCACACCACCACCTCATGGACGCCGTCGTCGCGGTGGTTCAGCGCCACCGGGAAGCGGCCGCACTGGCGTTCCAGATCGGCGAACACCCGATAGCGACCCTCGCTCTTCAGGTCGGCGATGCGCTTGGCGAAGTAATGCTGGTAATCCATCTGGTCTGGCCTCCCCCGCTTTCCTCCGGCTTATTGCGGCTGGTTCGGATGCGGTGTTTCTGAAATATGACGCGATCCTAAGGGATGGATCGGCGTTGGCGCAACTAACTTGCCGGTAATCTGCCCAACCCGTTCAGGTATGCGGCAAGACTGCTCCGGCGGATTCCAGCTCTCCATGAGCTTCGTCAAGGGCGCGGCGGAAGCGGCCCAGCATGTCTTGGATCTCGTCTTCCGAAATCACCAGCGGCGGAGCGAAGGCGACCGCGTCCCCCATCGCCCGCAGGATGACGCCGTGCTCCTGCGCCTTGGCCACCACCCGGGCGCCGACCGCCAGCTTGGGGTCGAAGGCGGTGCGGCCGTCCTTGCCGGCGACCAGTTCGACGGCGCCGATCAGGCCGACGCCGCGGGCCTCGCCCACCAGGGGGTGCTGCTGCAGGTCGGCCAGTCCACGCTGCAGGACCGGCCCGACCCGGCCGACATGGCCCAGGATGTCGCGCTCGGCGTAGATATTCAGGGTTTCCAGCGCCACTGCCGCCGAAACCGGGTGGCCGCCATAGGTGAAGCCGTGGCCGAACACGCCGATCCGCCCGGATTCCTCCTGGATGGGGGCGAACATCTCGCCCGAGACGATCAGCGCCGAGATCGGCAGGTAGCCCGACGACAGCCCCTTGGCCACCGTCATCATGTCGGGGCGGATGCCGAAGGTGTCGCAGCCGAACATGGCGCCGGTGCGGCCGAAGCCGGTGATGACCTCGTCGGCGACCAGGACCACGTCGTATCTCTTCAAGACCGCCTGGATCTTGGCGAAGTAGGTGGCGGGCGGCACGATGACGCCGCCGGCCCCCATCACCGGCTCGGCGAAGAAGGCGGCGACGGTGTCGGGGCCTTCGGCCAGGATCAGCTTTTCCAGTTCCTCGGCGCGGCGGCTGGCGAACTGTTCCTCGGTCTCGCCCCGTTCGCCATAGCGCCAGTAATGCGGGCAGCCGGTATGCAGGACGCGGTCGATGGGCAGGTCGAACGAACGCTGGTTGTTGACCAGCCCGGTCAGCGAGGCGGTGGCCACGGTGACGCCGTGATAGGCCCGCTCGCGGGCGATGATCTTCTTCTTGCCGGGCAGGCCGCGGGCGTTGTTGCGGTACCAGATCAGCTTGATGGCGGTGTCGTTGGATTCCGATCCGGAACAGGCGAACAGCACCCGGGCGTCGTCGACCGGGACCATGCCGGCCAGGGCTTCGGCCAGTTGCACCGCCGGCTGGTGGGTCCGGCTGGAAAACAGGTGGTAGAAGGGCAGGGCGCGCATCTGCGCCGCCGCCGCCTCGACCAGCCGCTCTTCCCCCCAGCCCAGGGCGGTGCACCACAGGCCGGCCAGCCCCTCGATATAGTCCTTGCCGTCCTCGTCGAAGACGCGGACGCCCTGGCCGCGGGTGATGACCAGCGGGCCGGTTTCCGGATGGCGGGCCAGGTTGGTGTAGGGGTGCAGCAGGTGGGCGATGTCGGATTGGGCGGTGCGGCTCATCTCAGGTCCGGGTGTGGCTTTTGATCTTGAAGGCATAGACGTACAGATCGGTTTCGGCGACGTCTTTTTTGCGGCCCTTGGTGCCCCGGCTGGACCGGAAATATTCCACCACGTCGTGGGCGTCCAGCTCGTCCTTGGCCAGCCGCGACATCCAGGCGTCGCCTTTTTCCTTCAGCTTGTGCTGGGAAAACAGCATCTGCTTGGGCGTTCCGGTGCAGCCGACGAAAAAATCGCCGAATGCCCCGCCATTGCGGCCGATGAAGTCCTCGATGTCCCCGATGATGTCCGAACGCGACTTGGCAGCCATGTCTCCCCCTTCCCCCGGATCGATGACCGGGCAATGGTAGCTGCCCTGGTGGAAACTGCGCAAGTCCGCTGGTCGATGGGGGCGGAGGCCCGGAGGGA
>CAJANN010000151.1 GCA_903941095.1 uncultured Rhodospirillaceae bacterium
CGATCCGATAGCAAGTCGTTTAGGTTCAACCTTCGCTCCACCGGAATGACTGGAGCATCTTTTACGCCAAGCACACGGTAACGATGCTCAAGATGCTCAAAGCCATAGGTCAAATTGCGCATATTCCAATGCACCCAATATTTATCCCTTCTGTCCCGGACAAATGTGTAAAACCCCTGAAGAAGGCTTAACTCGACTTTATCAAAAGAGTTCAGCACGTCATCCCTGACAATGCCAAGTTCTTCCGCCACTGAATGCGTAGAAAAACTTACAGTTTGCTCAGTGGCATAATGAGTTATAGCTATGGATGTTATGCGCGGTGAAAGCGCCTCATTGTCATCATACAAGTTCTGGCACGAGTAATGGATTATGTAATAGTTTTCTGGATGGGCCTTAATGTCCTTAATGAAGTCTCTGCAATTGTAAATCCCCATCTTGCCCCCCCTCCGCACCCTCAGCACTCCTCCCTGGTTGGAGATCGCCGAGCAATTTTCGCCCAGAATGATCGGGAATGTCGCACACGTTGGCAAGTCACTGTGATCACGATTACCGAGACACAATGCGGGGCGGAAATCTCCCTGCCGCCACAGGCCCATTTATGGCTGGTAGCTCTAGTCACGATACCGCAACCGCCTCGAAACGCCGCCGACAGCCTTGGCCCTGCGGGGCACCGGGGGGGTATGGCGACGGAATGGAATTACACGCCCCACGGCCCGGAAATCGCCCTTGGCTTGGACCGGTATAGGGGCCGTAGGCCGGTGAGCGCTTGGGCAACGGGTTGGATGCGTTCAGCATGTTGAGGCCGCGCTGCAATCCGGTCACCGCGTTCGCATAGCCGTCACTGTCGGCGGCATCCGCCACCTGTTGCCCGATCTTGGCCGTCGCCTGCCACAGATCGCCGCCCTGGGGCGTGACGTGCGGGCTGGGCTGCTCGGGGATCGGGCGGATGGGTGTCGGTTCGATGGGCTTGCCGCCGTCATGCTGCTGGGGGCCGTCGCCGTACATGGCGACGTGCCAGTCCTGCACCTTCTCATAGGTGTGGTATTTTAGCGGATCGCCCGAGCGCCATCCGCGATAGTCGCCCTGAGCGTGGTTGATCATGTCCATCATCTCCGGCTGGGTCAGGCTTTCCACCGGCTTCAGCAGCGCCGCGCGGCCGGGATTGTCCACCGGCTTGCCCGCCATCTCGACCATCGCCGCCACCTGGGGATCGGCGGGAGCTTCGGACCGCTTTTGTTCTGGCTCTGGTGTCGATGCAGGCTCCGCCGGGGCGGGATCAGCCGTGACGGTGTCGCTGCCAGTCCCGCCAAGCAGGGTGTCATTCCCCGCCCCGGCGGTCCGGGTGTCACCATCATCGGTTCCATCCCCCAGCGCTCCAGTCTGCGGGTTCTTCTTGGGCGACGTGCCGACGGGCGCTTCGGAAGCAGGCGGGGCAGCCTTGCCGTTGGAGTGGTCTATGAGGGTTCCCTTTCCCTTTTCCGGTCCCGAGCTTTCATACTCCCGGATGGCCCCCATGAATTTGTCGTATTCTTCGGCAGACAAATCATCGACCTTTTTCGATGTGTCTATCCCCGTCTTCTGTTTTATGAACTCAAGATAGGCCTTTGTGTTGTTCTCGGTTGGGGGTGCATAAAGATGCATCGCCTCGGAGATGGTCGTTCCTTTGTATTTCTTATCGACCTTCATCAGTTTCGTCTTGGCACCCAAGCCGTCCTCCCGCGATGGGAAGACCGCAAAGGTCCCATCCGAACCGATGGCACCCAGCTTATCCTTGAAGAATCCCGGGTCGCGCTTGCCATCCCACTTGATATTGCCGGGATTGTTGGTGCGCCACGCCGGCTCCCCATCGACATGTGCTTTTGTTTTGTTCCCGCCCTCATCGTAGTATTCGACCACGCGCTTGCCGTTTTCCCGTCTCGTCTTAGCGCTCTTGTTGCCCATTTTCATCTCCTGTCGTCATTGGATTCTGGATTCGAAACGCCGAACTCACCTCGGAATGCCTCATTGGCACCGCAATAGGCCTTCTTGGACCTCACCTCGCCGACCAGGCGAAAAGCGATGCCGACAAAGTTCTGAACCTCGTCATCACCGACATCCTTGGCCCGAAGCCATTTGAACACCCGGAAGGTGAAAGGTCGTTCGTCACCAAACCCGTCGCCTGTTTCGCGTTCGGCGATCACGGCCAGGGTTTCAGTCTTGGGGGCCTTGCCGTGGGTGAAGAGGCGGAGGTCCCGCAAAATGCAGTCGGCACCTTCGTGGGTGACAATGCTCTCAACTCCGTGGGGCTGATCCCGCCTGCCGTCAATGAAAGGAACCAGATGCCAATCGGGCCCCTCGTAGCGGAAGGGGTCATTGAGACCCAGGTGTCGATGGATGCTGTAGACAGAGGCGCTATGGGGGCTGTTTATCTCCCACCGCGACTTCACCACCAGATCCTTGCGCCCGTCCCCGTCCAGATCGACCCAATTGGGACCATGGGTGATAGGCACCAAGTCCTTGGCATCGAGACGCGGAAGACGGTCATCGGCAGAGAGATGTTGCGACGTCAGCATCGCACAGATGAAGGCGGCCAAGCCCACATTGGGCCGCATCCCACCAAACGCCCGCATAACGACCTCCCAAGACCACACCCAGTCGGACGGGAACATTATAGGAACTTTGTCCGCAAGTCAAGAGCGCCATGCAACCGACGCGATATGGGACAGGTCGCCATGACACCCCATGTGAAAAATGGCTTTTTGCACTGAGTCGTTCGCGCCCATTGCTCGGCTGATTCCCGCAAACGGGCGGTGGCCAAAATTACGCCAGGAGTGCCATTTTTCCCGGACGGCAATTTCGGGGACTGGGGCATGGCGGTGTCGATTGAGGGTCGTCAGGGACGATTCGCCGAGCAGGCCGCGCGCGAAGCCAAATTGAAGGCGCTACGCGCCACCCTTGATGCGTCCATCGCTGTCGGCGGCGAGGTGACCGAAGATGAGTTGGATCAGGCCATTGCGGTGCGGAGCCGAGACTTGATCCGCAAGGATGTCTCCCCATGAATACGCCAGCATCCCAGGCCAAACCGACACTGCGCCTGCGGATCACCATGCCAGGGGTGCGCGGCCTGTCCCGCGATATCGAGATTCCCACCAGCCATTCCCTGGCCGGGCTGGCCAAGGCTATTATCGGCTCGATGGGATGGTTCTTCGACCATGCCTATGGGTTCTATGACGCGCTGGGCTATCACATTCACGACAGCACCATGCGCTATGAGTTGTTCGCCGACATGGGCGATGACGGCCTCATGGATGAGGGCCCGCCCGCCAAAAGCGTCAAGCGCACCAAGGCCGGGCAGGTATTCTCCGCACCCGGCGACAAGTGGCAGTTCCTGTTCGATTACGGCGATGACCACCGTTTCATCGTCGAGGTGCTGGGTTTCGGCGAGGTCGAGACCGGCGCTAAATATCCCCGTGTGATCGCCCGCAAGGGCAAGGCCCCGTTGCAATATCCGCCCGAGGATGACGAGGACTACGACGACGAGGAGGGCTGAGCCTCCGGCCCACCCTGCTCGACATAGGTACAGAGGCGGGCCAAGGCCGCCGCGATAACCCTTTCCGAGGCTCGCCCAAAACCCTTGACCACCAAGCTGGCGTTAAGCGTCACCGCCCGGTCGGTGCGAATCCAACTGGCGAGTGGCAGACTGCCCTGAACGAGGTCGGCGGCGGTGAGCGCGATACCATGGTCGGTTTGCGGGCGGGAGGTCACCGCCAGGGCGATGAAATCGCCGTAGGCGTCCGGACGGGTCAGCACCAGCACCGGCCGCTTCTTGGTCGCCGACAGATCGGAGAAGGGAAACGGAATCAGAACGAGGTCGCCGCGCTCAAACACGATCCCAAGCCTGGTCCTCGGGATTATCCCAAACTGCTCTCATTGCGGATTCCTGGGCGTTGATCAGGTCGCGTCCCTGGTCGCGCTCCTGGCGTTCCGCCAGATAGCCGACGAAATCCAGCACCTCCCGCGCCAAGTGGTCGGGAAGCTTCTTGCTCTGCTCATAAATAAGGTCGGCGATGGCCATGTGGCCTCCTTCGACAGTCCGGGCCTTGAATCGCACTGTATCACGAGTTGGCGGCATTGCCCGAGTCTCCGTTGGGTTCAGCCACCAGCTTCGCCACCGCCGCCGCCTTGTGCTCGGGCGCCAGGTGGGCGTAGCGCAACGTCATCTGATAGTCCGAGTGCCCCAGCAACTCGCGCACCGTGTTCAGGTCCACACCCTTCATCACCAGCAGCGAGGCGAAGGTGTGGCGCATGTCGTGCCAGCGGAACTTGGTGATCTTGGCCGCCTTCAGCACCTCCTCCCACGAACTGCGCACGTTGTCGAACGGGCCACCGTCGCGGCTGGGAAACACCAGGGGGCTGTCGCTGGCCCGCTGCTTCTGCCAGTTCTCCAGCAGGGATAGGGCGGCACTGTTGAGCGGGATGTGCCGGGTCCGCTGGCTCTTGGCCTTGAAGCCGTGCACGGTGAGGATGGCCCGGTCCAAATGCAGGTCTTCCCAGGTCAGGTTGGCCAGTTCGCCATACCGCATGCCGGTGTGCAGCGACAGCAGCACCATCGGCTTGAGATGGTCGGCGTAGGCGCCTGTCCGCAGGTCCAGCATCAGCGGGTATTCCCGCTCGGCCCGCCAGGCGTTGGCGCGGTCACGGGCGGCCCGTAGCCGTTCCTCGCGGGCATCCAGGGCCTCGTAAAGCCGCTTCTGCTCGTCCTCGGTCAGGAAGCGAACGGTGGCGCGGTCGTCCACCCGCGTCCGCTTGACCTTCTCGATGGGATGCACCTCGATGAAGCCCCATTGCTGGGCCTTGCCTAGCGACGATTTCAGGTCGTTGAGGTCGCGGTTCACGGTGGAGGGCTTGGTCCCGGCCTTCAGGCGTTCAGAGCGCCACCGCTCGACCAGCAGGGGCGTGATCTCGCTCAGCTTCAGCTTGCGGAAGTCGGCGAAGCTCTGGTTCAGGCGGCGCAGCGTGCCCTTGTGGGTGCGGACGTTGGCCTTGGCCCAACCGGCATACTCTTCGTCAACGAAGGTGCCGAAGGTGTGCTCCTTGGCCTGCTTGGCGGCGGTGTTCGGGTCCTTGCCCTTGAAGGCATCGCCGAGGATGCCCTTGGCCTGCTCCCGCGCATCCTGCGGGGTGATCACGTCGGCGCGGCCGAGGCTGATGCGCTTGCCGCGCGCATACTCGACATAATAGGTCATGGCACCGCTCGGCTGCACCCGCAACAGCAGGCCCTTGAGCCGGGTGTCCCGCACTTCATAGGGCTTGTCGGAGGGTTTCAGGCTCTTGATCAGCGGCACGCCCAGAACGCCCTGCATGGCGTCTTACCCCTGCGTAAGTGCAACGGCCCAGAGTGTGCCGTAAGTGAGCTGTAAGTGCAACCAGGCCAAATTCAGCTCGAAATGCTGCGACGCAGCACGAACCGACGCGATCCATCGTTCCAGACTAATGCAATGTTATATATCGTATTTTTCAGGTCACGCGCGGTTCGCGCCAATTCGTGCCGAAACACCGGAAAATGGCGCTCATAACGGTCTGGTTGCAGGTTCCAGTCCTGCCGGGCCCACCAATCTTTTCAATGTGTTTGCACATGACGCTGCTTGGGGCGATCCCCGGCGGCGTGCTTGTGGCCGCCCAGGAACAAGGCCGATGCCGTCGTCCCGACCGGCGTCAGGGGGTGGCGGGGAGATCGCGTAAGACGAAGCGGGCGAATTCGTCCGGCGGCAGGGCGCGGGCGAACAGGAAGCCCTGCGCTTCGTCGACGTCGTGTTCCGCCAGGAAGTCCAGCTGTTCCACGGTCTCGACGCCTTCCACGTTCACGCGGGTGCCCAGGGAATGCCCCAGGTTGACGATGGCCCGCACCACGGCGGCGTTGTCGGGGTGGTGGCCGATATCGATGACGAAGCTGCGGTCGATCTTCAGCTTGTCGACCGGGAACCGCTTCAGGTAGTTCAGCGACGAATAGCCGGTGCCGAAATCGTCGATCGAGATCAGCACGCCCAGCTCGCGGACCTGCCGCAGCACCTCGATGGTCGCCTCGATATTGTGCATGGCGATTCCTTCGGTGATCTCCAGCTGCAGATGGTCGGCGGGAAACCCGGTCTGGGTCAGGATGTCGACGATCATCGGGACCAGATATTGGTTCTGCTTGAACTGTGCCGGCGACAGGTTGACGGCGATCTTCATCGGGGGCAGCCCCTGTCTGGCCCAGTCGCGGCCCTGCAGGCAGGCCTGGTGCAGGATCCACCGCCCCAGCGGCGTGATCAGGTCGGTCCGTTCGGCGATGGGGATGAAGTCGACGGGGCTGACCCAGCCGCGTTGCGGATGGTGCCAGCGGATCAGCGCCTCGCAGCCGACCACCCGTCCGGTCGCCACCTCGACCAGGGGCTGGTAATGCAGGACCAGCTGGTCGGTGCCCAGGGCCAGCCGCAGGTCCCGTTCGACCACCTTGCGGGCCTGGACCTCGGCATCCATTTCGGCGACGTAGAAATGGGAGGTGTTGCGTCCGTCGGCCTTTGAACGGAACATCGCCAGGTCGGCATTCTTCAGCAGGGTGTCGGCATCGCCGGCATCGTCGGGAAACAGCGTGATCCCGATGGAGGTCGAGGTCAGCACCTCGTGCTCTTCCAGTCCGAACGGATCGTTGATGGCCGAGATGATGCTTTCCGCCACGGTGCCGGCGCCGGCGGGGTCGGCAAGGTTGGTCAGGATCACCGCGAACTCGTCGCCGCCCAGCCGGGCGACGGTGTCGGTTTCGCGCACGCAGCGCTGCAGCCGCTTGGCCACCGCCTTCAGCAGCAGATCGCCGATATGGTGTCCCAGCGTGTCGTTGATGTCCTTGAACTTGTCGAGGTCGAGGAACATCAGGGCGACGCGGAAATCGTTGCGCTTGGCCTGGACCAGGGCGCTGCGCAGACGTTCCTGGAACAGGACCCGGTTGGGCAGCCCGGTCAGGCTGTCGTGGTGGGCCAGATGTTCGATGCGGGCCGCGGCCTGCTTGCGCTCGGTGACGTCGCGCCCCACCAGGACCAGGCCGCGGCGGCTGCCGTCGGCATGGAACAGGGGGATCTTGACCACATCGAAGATCCTGGGCGTATCGCCTCGGGCGCGGATTTCCGTTTCATAGGCGATGGGCATGCGGGTCTGCCATGCCTTTTCGTCCGAGGCGTGGGCCGACAGCAGAAAGTCGCTGTCGCCGGAACAGAGCCGCGCCAGCTCGACGGCCGAGCGCCCCCGGTACTCGACGCCGGTCAGACCGGCGATATCCAGGTAGAACTGGTTGGCCACCAGCCAGCGCCCCTTGCCGTCCTTGAAGCAGACCAGATCGGGCATGGCGTTGATCAGGGTGCTCAGCCATTCCTTCTGGACCCGGACTTCCTCTTCCGCCAGCTTCCGTTCGGTGATGTCGTGGGCGATGGCGACGAAAAGCAGCTGCTCTCCGACGTGCATCTCGCCGACCGAGAGCTCCAGGGGAAAGGTCGCGCCGATCTTGCGTACCCCGGCATGTTCGTTGCGTTCGCCGCTCAGGGCCATCGGGTCCTGATCCGCCAGATCGGGGATCAGTGTGGCAATGGATTTGCCGACGATTTCGTCGGGGTCATGCCCGAAGATGCGCTCTGCCGCCGGGTTGTAGGTGCTGATGGTCCCGTCGGCCCCGAAGGTGACGATGGCGTCGGCGGTGTTGTCGACGATGGCCCGGTTATGCAGTTCGGACAGACGGTAGCTTTCGGCCAGGGCCTCGTTGGTGCGGGCCTGCTGGCGCAGCAGCGCCTCGCGGTGGGCCATGTTGGTGATGTCGAAGACCTGGACCAGGCAGGCTCGTCCGGTCTCGTCGGCAACCGGCTTGATCACCACGATCTGGTGCATCGGCTCGGCCCGGCCGGGGACCCGGCCCTCATGCCACAGCGGGAACAGGGTCTTGTTCAGGGACGAGGACAACATGGCCGACAGGCCGTTCCGGATGGCGTCGTCGACCGCGGTGACGATCCGCTTTCCGGCCAGTTGGGGAAAGATTTCGCCCAGGCGCCGTCCCAGGGATTGCAGCGGAGCGATCCGTGATGCCCGGGCCATCCAGGCGTTCCACAGCACCACCCGTCCGGTCTCGTCGATCACCACCATGCCGATCTCGGCTGCGTCGGACAGGGTGCGCAACAGGCCGGACAGGGGGGGATGCGCCATGCTACAGCCGACCGTTCAGGTAGGTCCGCACGGCCTCGACGAAATGCCGTGCCGAGGCGATGTCCATCATGAAGGCGAGATAGCCGTTGATATCCTTGTTCAGCAGGGCGAAATCGACGTGCAGGAACATCGCCAACCCCTCGGATCCAAGGGCGATGGGGCGCTGTGCCCCGGATTCCAGGATGCGGGCGCTGCGGCCGCGCAGATAGGCCGGCAGCGAGCTTTCGATCACCATGCCCAGTTGGTTGGCGACGCTGCCCAGGCAGGCGTTGAGGATGATGTTGCCGACTTCCAGCAAGGCTTCCTGCTCAAGCTCGGTGAGCTGCGCCAGAGGTACGTTCTCACCCAGGATATGCCGCACCAGATCCAGGCTGCGCTGTTCGGGAAACAGCAACAGGATGTCGCCGCTGAACGGCCCGGAAAAACACTGGCGCACCGCCACCGTGTCGGCGCCGCTGATCTCGCTTTCCAGGCGCTCGGCGGCCTGGTCCAGGGTCAGGAAGTCGATGAAGGGAACCGACAGCCGGACCTCGTCCTCGACCAGTTGCGACAGGCTGGCCGCCGCCTGGCCGATGGCGATGTTCAGCAGTTCGGTGATGGCGTCCCGTTCGATTTCGCCGATCAGATCGCTCATGGCGCACCGACAGTCAGAAAGTCCAGCAGCGCGTCGTCGCGGGCCGGCTTGCTCATGAAGCCCAGGCCCAGTTCGGCGGCCTGCAGGCGCAGGGGCTCCTGGATGTTGGCGGTCAGCAGGCTGATGACGGCGTCCGGGCTGCCGGCTTTGATGCGCCGGGCCGCCTCGATGCCGCTGATGCCGGGCATGTTGACGTCCATGATGACGAAATCGGGATGGGCGGCCTGAAACTTGGCGATACCGTCCTCGCCGTCGACGGCCTCGACCACCATCCAGCCGGGCCGGTTCTGTTCGATCATTTTCCGGACCATCATTCGCGCCACGCGACTGTCGTCGACCAGCAGCACCGTCTTGTCAGCCATCCCCTGTTCTCCCAAACCCCACCCAGGCCCGCCGGCTCGCACGCCATCTTGAATCTATGCTTGACGAAGGCCGAGGCCGCAAGCCTAAAGTCCCCAGGAGATTTCCTCTTCCGTGGAGAACCTCATGCTCAGCCATCACGCCGCTTTGGTTTACGTCATGGTCATGGTCTCGGCTGCGGATGGGGACATGACCGATGCCGAACTGGAAACCATCGGCGAGATCATCAATTTTTTGCCGATCTTCCGCGACTACGACCCGGGGCTGCTGGTCAAAAGCACGGCCGCCTGCGCCGAACTGCTGGATTCCGACGACGGCATGGCGCGGGCCTTGGACGTGATCCGGGCGTCGCTGCCGGCCTGGCTTCGGGAAACCGCCTATGCCCTGGCCTGCGACGTCGCCGCCTCGGACGGCGAGCCGCATCCCGAGGTCATGCGCCTTTTGGAACTGATCCGCCACCGGCTCGACGTCGATCGTCTGGCGGCGGCGGCGATCGAACGCGGCGCCCGGGCACGGTTCGTCCGTCCCTGACCGCTTGCAATTCGCGTGGTCAGCGGCTAATTTCCGGGGCCTTCCCGGATGCCGGCGTAGCTCAGTTGGTAGAGCAGGGCTTTCGTAAAGCCAAGGTCGGGGGTTCGAGTCCCTCCGTCGGCACCATAAATCTCCAATAAAAACAAACAGCTAGCCAAGCGCCTTGACAGGCGCAGGGCGCTGTTTTGCAATTCGCAGTGATTTCGCAGTTAGCTTGCGATCCAAGCACAACTGCAAGCTGTGAGGCGCAAAATGGCACGCGAGGCCAAGCAGGAATACCGTTACCACGAGGACGGAGCGATCGCGCTCTATCGCCGCCCGAACAGCGCCATGTGGTATGCGCGCTGCAAACTGGACGACGGCGTTGCGCTGAACCCGTTCAGCACCGGCACCGACGATGAGCGGGAAGCCGTCAAGATCGCGAAGAAGCGCATGCTCTATGCCGAGGTGGATCGCGAACGCGGGATCGAGCCCGGCGGCAAGACCTTCGCCTTCATCGCCGAGCAATGGCTGAAGCGCAAACGGGTCGAGGTCGAGAAAGGCATTTCCACCAAGATCAAGGTGGATGCCTACGAGGCCATCGTCCGGCGCTTCCACATCCCCTATTTCGGCAAGACCAAGATCACCGAGATCACGCCCCGGAAACTGACCGCCTACGAGGATTGGCGCGCGACCTACTGGACCACCGGCCCCGGTTCGTTGGCCGAGACCGAGACGATCCGCCGCAAGGACGGCAAGGAATACGTCCGCAAGACCAAGCGGATCGCGCGCGGCAAGCGGGACGCCGAGGACACGGTGCTGCGGCAAATCTTCAAGTTCGCGGTCAAGGAGGAATACCTGCCGGTCGAGCGCATGCCGACCATCGGCGGCAAGCAGAACGGCAGCACCAACGGCAATGGCCGCCATTCCAACCGCCGCCCCGCCTTCACCGCCGAGCAGGCGACCAAGCTGCTGAACTACGACGCCAACGAGTTCTATCCGATCAGCGACAAGATGACGCCCGAGGCGGTGAAGCGGCTGGAGAACGACCGCATGGTGTTCAAGGCATGGCTGGCGCTGATGCTGGGCACTGGCCTGCGGCCCGGCAAGGAGCACCAAGCCATTCGTTGGCGCCACTTCGAGCAGCACCAGGACCGCGATGGCCGCGACCACCTGTTCCTGACCATCCAGAAGGACACCAAGACCGGCGCCCGCACCGTCCACGTCGATGACGAGGTCTATGGCAAGTACCTGACGCCCTACAAGGTGTTTCCCTGCCGCGATGACGAGATGGTTATCACCGACAGCGCAACCGGCAAACCGACCTACGGCACCCGCTTCAAGTCACCCGACGATTTCGTGTTCTGCGACCAGGATACCGGCGAACCGATCCAGAAATTCGACCGCCAGTTCCACACCATGCTGCGCAATCTCAAGATGGAGAAGGACGATAACGGCGATCCGTTCACGCCCTACAGCCTGCGCCACACCTGGGCGACGCTGAAACTGAACGCGGGCATGGACATGCGGCTGGTGGCACTCAACATGGGCACCAGCCCCGAGATGATCCACCGCCATTACGGCCACGACAACACCCGCAGCCGAGCGGCGGAGTTCACCAATGTGTGGCTGACGGAAGAGGACGAGGAATGACGCGTAACGGGAAACCGCGAGCTTACTTGATGTAAGTTCGACACCAGCCTGTGGCTCAGCAAATGCACTATGCGGATGAGTACCTAACACCATATATATCGACAAGTTATTTTTATCCGCGCCAATATATGGTATTGACTCAGTCAGGCATGACTGCAAAGAGGTGCTCATGGGTGGCTACCTGGTGCCGGAACGGAGAAAAGGGCAACCCTACACTCTTGATCTGCCGCATGGCATAGAGCAGCCCGCTAGCTTGTGGGTGGTCGCGGCCAGCCAAGATGACGCCCCCTTCGTGCGACGACTTCTCAGTCGCCATAGGCACTTTCTATTTTCAGCCCGCAGCCCCTTGGCCAACGCCCGCCCGGAAGACCCCGTGGTACTAGGCCGTAGACTCATTACGCGGCGCACCAGATGCGCACGGCGACGAGTTTCACGGCGGCGAGGAAATTCCGGGGATCTTTGTCATAGCGGGTGGCGATTCCCCGGAACTGTTTGATCCTGTTGAAGAATCGTTCGAC
>CAJANN010000152.1 GCA_903941095.1 uncultured Rhodospirillaceae bacterium
CTGGACACCCCGCTTTCGTCCGAGCAGAAGCATTTCGCCGAGACCGTGCGCCAGTCCGCCGAGGCCTTGCTGGGCATCATCAACGACATCCTCGATTTCTCGAAGATGGAGGCCGGCAAGCTTGACTTCGAGGAGACCTCGTTCGAGATCGGGCCGCTGGTCGCGGGGGTGACCGACATTCTGGCGCCGCGCATCCGCGGCCGCGACATCGAGCTGTCCTGCCAGGTCCACCCCGATGCGAAGGGCGTCTTTCGCGGTGATCCGGGGCGGCTGCGGCAGATTCTGCTCAATCTGGCCGGGAACGCGGTCAAGTTCACCGAACGCGGCCGCGTCTCGATCACCGCCACCGTCGAGACCCGAGCCGCCCCCGTCCTGTGTGTCGAGGTCGCCGATACCGGCGTCGGAATCCCCGAAGCGGCGCGGGAAAGGCTGTTCCGCACGTTCTCCCAGGCCGACGCGTCGACGTCGCGCCGCTTCGGCGGCAGCGGTCTGGGATTGGCCATCTGCAAGCGGATCATCGACCGGATGGGAGGCGAGATCGGTTTCGACAGCCGCCAAGGCGACGGCAGCACCTTCTGGTTCCGCGTTCCCCTGGTCCGCTCGGACGAGAGTCCCGCCGAAGACCTTGCGCCGCCCCCGGCCGAGGAGACCCCGCCGGCGCCGGCCGCGTCGTTGCGCATTCTGGTGGCCGAAGACAATTCGATCAACCAGCAGGTCGCCGTCGGCCTGCTGACCCGCCTGGGCCACCGCGTCGATGTCGCCTGCGACGGGGCGGAAGCCCTGGCCCTGGTCCGGCAAGGCCATTACGATCTGGTCCTGATGGACATGCAGATGCCGCAGATGGACGGTGTCGACGCCACCCGGGCCATCCGCAATCTGCCGGCGGACAAGGCCGGGCTTCCCATCATCGCCATGACCGCCAACGCCATGACCCGCGACCGGGAAAAGTGCCTGGATGCCGGCATGGACGATTTCCTCAGCAAACCCATCGACAGCCGCAGGCTGACCATGCTGCTGGACAAATGGGGGGGCGGAGCCGCGCCCCAGCCGGAGCCCGTCCCGGCAGAAATCGCCCCGCCGGAACTCATCCCACCGCACATCGTCCTGCCGGAGCTTGCCCAGCCGGAGATCGCCCAGCCCGATACCGCCCTGGCGCCGCCGCCCGAACCGCCGCCGCCCGAACCGCTGCCATCGCCGGCGACCGCCGGGACCGTCCCCCTGCTGGATCTGCCGGCTCAGGCAACCCTGAAGGAAGACCTGGGGGCCGACCTGTTCGACGATCTGGTGCGGTCCTTCGGCAGCGGCCTGCAGGATCGGCTGGTCGAGCTGGAAACCGCCCTGGCCCGCACCGACGCCGCCGACATTGCCCGTGTCGCCCACAGCATCAAGGGCACCGCACTGAATCTGGGCTTCACCCTGATCGCCCACACCGCCGCCGATCTGGAACAGGCGGCCCGCGGCGGCCGGTCCCCCGGCGACGCCGCCACCCCGCTGCGCCGGGCCATCGAACTCAGCCGGGCCGGCTGTCCCGGATTGCGCCCCGACTGAAGTCTCTTTGCGTCGGCACCGCCCCGGCCTATCATGGCCGGGCTTTAGGAATTGTCGGGACGACCAGATGGCCCAGGCTCCGGTTCTTGATCGCCGTTCGTTCGGTGCCGACGACGTGATCTTCAAGGAAGGCGACCACGGTTCGGTCGCCTATATCGTCCAAAGCGGCACCGTCGAATTGCAGCGCGGGCGGGGGATGATCGCGGAACTGACGGAAGGGGCCATTTTCGGCGAAATGGCCCTGATCGATGGTGCGCCGCGCATGGCCACCGCCCGGGCCAAGACCCCGGTCACCGTCATCGTCCTGCCCAAGATGCTGGTGGATTCCAAGCTGGACGGCGTCGATCCCTTCGTGCTGCGCCTGCTGCACATCCTGATCAACAATGTACGCAACTTCGCCCGCCTGATGGACTGACCAAGGTCCAAAGGGATCCTGCGCGCCGCCGGCAAGCCGGGCCGGAGGAACCGTTTGCCGCCCCTTATTTCACAACTATTTTATGTTTATTTTGAATATAAAATTTTTATCTGCTGTTTTTTGTGTTGAAATCATCCTTGGCAACGGTCTATACCTTTCATGCAACGTGAAATGAAGGAGCGCATGTCATGGGTATCGTGAATTCCGGCCTGATCGAGTTGGAACCCCAGACCGTCAAGGCCATGCTGGATGCCGGCGAAGCCGTTCTGGTCGACGTGCGCGAGGAAGAGGAATTCGCCGAAGAAAGCATCGCCGGCTCGGTGCTGCTGCCCATGAGCGACTTCGAAGTGGCCTCCTGGCCGACTTATCCCGGCCGCAAGGTCATCATTTCCTGCCTGGGCGGCGTGCGGTCGGCGGCCATCGCCAACAAGCTGATTTCCTCGGGGCAGGGCTGGGCCATCCACATGCGCGGCGGACTGAACGCCTGGAAGGACGCCGGACTGGCGACCGTCCGTCAGGATTGACCCCGCCCGTCACTCACGTTCCGTGCCGAACCGGACCCGCCTGGGTCCGGTTTTTTTATGGCCGACCCGCATGCCCCCCGTCCACGCACACAAGGGGATGACGGCATCCGAAATCCCGGTTAGGCTACCCCATCCTTCATTGTGTTTCGACGCCCGGCCCGTGCGCCCGGATGGAGAGGAATGGACATCCTGCGCGAAACCGCTTCGTCCCGCCCGCCGGTCAGCCGCAAGGAACTGGCCGTGGTCGCCCTTCTGGTGTCCGGGATCGTGCTGTCGCGCCTGCACAGCTATCTGCTGTTCCACACCCTGGTCGAACTGTCCTGCACCGCGGTTGGCCTGACCGCCTTCGCCCTGGCCTGGAATACCCGCCAGCATCTTGAAGACGGCTTTCTCCGGGTGGTCGGCCTGGCCATCGGCCCCAGCGCCGCCATCGCCCTGCTGCATACGCTCAGCTACCGTGGGATGGGGGTGTTCCCCGATCATGCCAGCGACCTGCCCACCCAATTGTGGGTCGCCCTGCGCATCGTCCAGGGCAGCACCTTGTTCGCGGCCACCGTCCCCGTCCTGTCCAACCAGCCGGCCCGGCGGATCGTCATGGCATCGTCCGCCGTCGGCGGATTGCTGGTCGCCCTGATCTTCCTGGGCCTTTTCCCCACCAGCTTCATCGAGGGACAGGGCCTGACCCCGTTCAAGGTCGGGGCCGAATATGCCGTCATGCTGGTTCTGGCGGCCGCGGCGGTCCGGCTGTGGCGGGACCGCTCGCCGCGTCACCCGATGATCAGGACCATCGCCCTTGGCATGCTCGCCAGCAGCGGCCTGGAAAGCATGGCCTTCACCCTGTATGTCGACATCTACGGCGCCATGAACATGATCGGCCATGCCCTGGCCCTGCTGCATGCCCTGCTGATCTACATCGCCGTCGCCTGGGTCGGCCTGACCCTGCCGCAGGAAACCCTGTACGCCCGCCAGCTGGCCTTGAAGAACCGCTTCCAGGAAGATGCCGAACGGGCCAACGAAGACATCCTGCGCTTTGCCGAGGTGCTGGCCCACCACCTTCAGGAACCCGTCCGGCAGCAGCATGTCTATTCCCAACTGCTGGCCAGGGCCTTGCCGGACCAGCTTTCCGGCGATGCCCGCGCGGCACTGGACGCCATCCAGGCCGGCGCCCTGCGCCAGCGGGCTTTGCTGCGGGATGCGCTGCGCTACCTGTCGCTGGAACGGAGCTCGGCACAGGGGGCATGGTGCAACGGCGGCGCCGCGTTGCGGGCGGCCCTGCAAAGGATGGAAGCCCTTGTCCGCCAGACCGGAGCCGTGATCCTTCACCGCGACCTGCCGGCGGCCCGGATCGATCAGGACAGCCTGAGCGAAGTCTTCGCCATTCTGATCGGCAATGCCCTGCAACATCGCCGTCAGGATATTTCCCCCGTCGTCGCCGTCACCTGTGCCGAACAAGGCGACGGCCTCCTGTTTTCGGTGGCCGACAACGGCCCCGGCATTCCCGAAGAATACCGCGACCGCATCTTCCGCGTCTTCGAACGCCTGGCCGGCCCAAGCCAGTCGCCGGAAAGCACCGGCATCGGCCTGGCGCTGGCCAGAAAAATCATCGAGATCGCCGATGGAAGGATCTGGGCGGAAAACAACAGCCAGGGCGGGACATCCATCCACTTCCTGCTGAAAAAGGCCTGATCCCCGGACGCCGCCGCCCGGGGGCCGGCCGGCCCGTCATACGGAACCCGAATGATTCATTCGGGTTCCTAAGCCCTCGCCGGGCAGCCGCATCCGCGGCCTTGGCCGCGCCCAATGGGCGCTGGATACGGAACCCGAATGAATCATCCGGGCTTCGTATCATTCCCCGCCCGCGGCCGGCGCGGCCGGCTTGGCCGGCGGCGGCCGGCGCTTGACCGTCTTGGGATCGACGGTGATGGCGCGATAGATTTCGACGCGGGCACCGTCTTCCAGCACGGCGTCCAGCGCCGCGACCTTGCCCCAGATGCCGACCTTCTGTTCGGCCAGATCGATCTCCGGACAGCGCGACAGGATGCCGGACCTGTCCAGCGCCTGCTGGACGGTGGCGCCCTCGGGCACCTCGACCGGCAGCACGGTCTGCTTGGCGGGCAAGGCGTAGACGATGGTTACCTTCATGATGAACGCCCCTCTCCCTAAACGCTGTGCGCGCCGGCCATCTGGATCTGCTTGCCCGAGGCAAGGTCGATCATCCGCTTGGCCACCACCATCAGGCCGGCGACCAGAAAGCCGCCGGGCGGCAGGATCAGCACCAGGATGCCCATGTCTTCCGGCAGGATGCGCATTTCCAGGAACTTGAAGGCCGGCCCCAGCAGCAGCGAGGCATCGGCGAACAGGGTGCCCTGGCCGATGATCTCGCGCACGGCGCCGATGGCGGTCAGGGCGAAGGTGAAGCCCAGGCCCATGAAGGTGCCGTCCACCAGCGACGGCAGCACCGGCTCCTTGGCGGCGAAGGCCTCCAGCCGGGCCAGCGGCAGGCAGTTGGACACGATCAGCGGGATGAACAGGCCCAGCACCTTGTAAAGTTCGTGCATCCAGGCATTCATGGTCAGGTCGACCAGGGTGACGTTGGCGGCGACGATCAGGATGTAGACCGGGATGCGCACCTCGTGGGTGACGTAATTGCGGAACATCGCCACCATCAGATTCGAGGCGGCCATCACCACCGCCGTGGCGATGCCCATGCCGAAGCCGTTGGTGGCGGTGCCGGTCATCGCCATCGTCGGGCACATGCCCAGCAGCATGCACAGCACGCCGTTATTGTCCCACAGGCCGTCCTTGACGATCCGTCCGTAGTTTGCCGACATCAGCGAGTCTCCATCATGCGGGACTTGTTGGCACCAAAGAATTCCAGCCCCTGGCGGATGCCGCCGACCACGGCGCGCGGGGTGATGGTGGCGCCCGAGAACTGGTCGAACTGGCCGCCGTCCTTCCTGACCTTCCACTTCTCCGCCGGCGGGTTGCCCAGGAACAGGCCGGTGAAGCGGGTGATCCAGTCGGTCTTGGCCGCGTCGATCTTGTCGCCCAGGCCGGGGGTTTCCTTGTGGGCGATGACCCTGACGCCCAGGATCCGGCCTTCGGGGTCGACGCCCAGCATCAGCTTGATCGGGCCGCCATAGCCGCCGCCGGCATTGACCTCATAGGCCAGTCCGGTGACCTTGCCGGCCCGCATGGCGCGATAGACGGTCAGGTCGCGTCCGGCGCCATCCTGGACCACCACGGCATCGGTGACCGGGTTGTTGTCGTGGATGCTTTTGGGAATCACCAGCCCCAGCGAGGTCATCTTGTCTTCCAGCGCCCGCTCCTTGATCGGGTCCTGGGTGACGATGTCGGTGGCGGCCAGGATGATGCCGAACCCGGTGCAGAACGCCCCCAGGATGAAGGCGTGGACCCAGGTCGGCTTGATGGCGGCGGCGCTCATTGGTCCCCCTTCACCGGCAGCGGCTGGCCCTTGCGGGTGCGGCCGAAGACACGCGGACGGAAATGTTGGTCGAGGATGGGGGTCAGGGCGTTCATCAGCAGCACGGCGAAGGCCATGCCCTCGGGATAGCCGGCATAGGTCCGGATGATCCAGGTCAGCAGGCCGATGCCGATGCCGAAGACGATCTGCCCCTGCTTGGACACCGGCGAGGTGACATAGTCGGTGGCGATGAAGAACGCCCCCAGGAACGACGCCCCGGTGATCAGATGGAACAGGCCGCCGGCATAGCGGGCCGGGTCGACGGCATGGAACAGCGTTCCCATCAGGAACAGGGTTCCCAGCAGCGACACCGGGATATGCCACGAGATGATGCGCTTCCACATCAGGTACAGGCCGCCGGCCAGGACCAGCGGCACCGAGGCCTCGCCCATGCTGCCGGGATGGAAGCCCAGCAGCAGGTCGGCCAGCCCCGGCACGTTGACGATGGACTGGTCGACGGGAATGCCGCGGGCCAGCTCGGTCTTGACGAAACCCAGCGGCGAGGCGGCGCTGATGCTGTCCAGGCTGACATTGCGGCCGAAGGTGGTGCCCAGGCTTTCGACGAAACCGGGGGCTCCGGCCGAGAACAGCGGACGCGGCGCCACCCAGGCGGTCATCTGCACCGGAAACGACACCAGCACCACCACGCGTCCGACCATCGCCGGGTTGAAGACGTTCTGCCCCAGACCGCCGAAAGCGTGCTTGGCCAGGGCGACGGCGAACACCGCCGCCACCACGCCCACCCACCACGGCGCCCACGGCGGCAGGCTGACCGCCAGCAACCAGCCGGTGATCAGCACCGACCCGTCGCCGATGGCGCCTTCAGGCGAACCGCCGGCGATGCGGACGCACAGGAATTCCAGGGCGACGCAAGACCCCACCGTGACCAGGAACAGGAAGATGGCCGGCCAGCCGAACATCCACAGATTGAACAGCGTCGCCGGCGTCAGGGCGGCCAGCACCGTGAACATGGTCTTCGAGACGCTGGTGGGGGCGTGGGTGAATGGCCCGGCCCGGTCGTTATATGCAGTCGTCATGCGTTGGCCTTGTCGTCATCGGTGAGGGGCGCCGCAGCGGCCTGAGCCCGAGCCGCCGCAGCGGCAGCCGCTGCGGCCTTCTTGGCGGCGGCCTGCTTCTCGACGCGCAGGGCGTGGCTTTCGGCCAGGGCCTTGATCTGATCCAGGTGCCGCCGCTCGCGGTCCTTGGCGTTCAGCGCCCCCTTGGCATAGTTGAAGAAATGCACCAGCGGAATATGCGACGGACAGATGTAGGAACAGCTGCCGCACGACACGCAATCCATCACCCCCGACTTGGCGGCGCCGTCCAGGTTGTCGTGGCGGATGAAGGCCGCCATTTCGACCGGCACCAGCCCGCACGGGCAGATGGTCACGCAACTGCCGCAGCGGATGCAGGGCTGGCTGGGCTTTTCGTCGGTTTCGTCCAGGGTCAGCGCCAGAATGCCCGACATGCCCTTGACCACCGGCACCTCCAGGCTGGGCAGCGGCTGGCCCATCATCGGCCCGCCATTGACCACCCGGCGCGGCGGCTGCGAGAAGCCGCCGCAAAAGGCCACCAGTTCCGACACCAGGGTGCCCAGCGGCGCCTCGACATTGGCCGGCCTGGCGATGGCGCCGCCGCTGACGGTGACGACGCGGCGCACCAGCGGCCGGCCGAAGCGGACGGCGTGATGGACGGCCCGCGCCGTCGCCACGTTGTGCACCACCACGCCCAGGTCGGCGGTCAGCTTGCGGGCGGGGGTCTCGCGCCCGGTGATGGCCTGGGTCAGGTGACGCTCGGACCCCATCGGATACTGGACCGGCACGCCGACCACGGTGACGTCGGGGAAGGCCGCCGCCGCCCGGGTCATCGCCTCGATGGCCTGGGGCTTGTTGGTCTCGATGCCGACCACCACCCTGGGCGCGCCCAGGGCATGGGCCATGACGCGGGCGCCGTCGACCACTTCGGCGGCGAATTCACGCATCAGCCGGTCGTCGCAGGTCAGATAGGGTTCGCACTCGGCGCCGTTGATCAGCAGGGTCTCCAGCTTGTGCTGGGTGCCGAGATTGAGCTTCACCGCGCTGGGAAAGGCGGCGCCGCCCATGCCGACGATGCCCGAGGCGGCGACGCGGTCGCGGATCGCCTTGGGATCGGCGGCGAAAGGATCGTCGATGCCGGGCGGCAGGTCGGCGGCCCATTCGTCGCGGCCGTCCGGCTCGATGACGATGGTCGGCTGCGGCAGGCCCGACGGATGCGGGGCGGTGAAATCGGTCACCGCCGCCACCCGGCCCGAGGTCGGGGCATGGGACGCGGCGGACACCACGCCGCCGCTGCGGGCGACGATCTGGCCCTTCTTCACCACGTCGCCGACGGCCACCACCGCCTCGGACGCGGCGCCGATATGCTGCTGCAGCGGAATATACAGGGCGGCGGGCAGCGGCAGGGCGACGATGGCGCTTTCGCTGGTCCGTTCCTTGCGGTAGTCGGGGTGGATGCCGCCGCGGACGGGGAACAATCTCATGGGTTCGCGCTCCGCCTGATCAATGATGGGCCTGATCGGCCCGGGGCTTGCCCCAATGCCAGGCCGACAGGGTGACCGGAACCGTGCACATCTCGATGGCCTCGGTCGGGCAGACCTTGAAGCACTTGGCGCAGCCGTGGCACTGGTCGACGATGATGGTGTGCAGCTGCTTGTTGGCGCCGACGATGGCGTCGGTGCTGCATTCCTGCACGCAGCGCAGACAGCCGATGCACAGATCTTCCTTGATGTGGGCGTGCTGGGGGGCCTGTTCCTCATGCCCGTCGGTATCGGCCGAAACCCCCAGCCTCTTGGCCAGAACCTCGATGGTGGCCTTGCCGCCGGGGGCGCACAGCGTCACCGGCGTGTCGCCCTTGGCCAGGGCCGCCGCATACTGGGCGCAGCCGACGAAGCCGCACTGGCCGCACTGCGAGCCGGGCAGCAGTGCCTGCAATTCCTCTTCCAGCGGGTTGTTCGGCACCGCCAGCAGCTTCGCCGCCGTTCCCAGCACCGCCCCCAGGGTCACACCCATCACCGCCAGACTTCCGACATCCAACAACATGGCAGGCGACCTCCTAATTGGTGCTCATTCCGGAAAAGCCCATGAAGGCCAGGGCCAGCAGGCTGGCGGTGATGAAGCCAATGGGCGGGCCGGCGAACAGGCGCGGCACCTCGGCCAGGGCCAGCCGTTCGCGCAGGCCGGCGAACAGAACCATCACCAGGCTGTAGCCCAGCGACGAGGCCAGGGCGAACAGGGTGCTCTCGATGAAGTTCATGTGGCCCTCGACCAGCAGCAGATTGACGCCCAGAACGGCGCAATTGGTGGTGATCAGCGGCAGATAGATGCCCAGCAGCTGGAACATCGCCGGCGACACCTTGCGCACCGTGGCTTCGGTGAACTGCACGGCGGCGGCGATGACCAGGATGAAGGTGACGGTGCGCAGATAGCCCAGGCCGTAGGGTTCCAGCAGGTACTGCTCGATCCCCCAGTCGATCATGGCCGAAACGGTGATGCAGAAGGTGGTGGACGCGCCCATGCCCAGGGCGGTGTCGACGCGGGTGGTCACCCCCATGAACGAGCACAGGCCCAGAAACCGCATCAGGACCACGTTGCTGACCAGAGCCGCGCTGACGATCAGCAGAAGGTAATGTTCCATCGTCGCTCTTCCCTCACCCTTGATCGATATGGCACCCGGCGTCCGGCCCCGGCGCATGGGCGCGGCGCAGGAAACGGGGCGTCAGTTGCCCGCGTGCCGACATCACGTTGGCCAATATCCGGGACAGCAGGAACCCGGCGGCCAGACCGCCCATCGCCCCGGCAAAGGCCATGCCGTCGCCGCCCCCCAGTTCCTGCCCGGCGATGCCGCCGGCCACCAGCAGCAGCAGCGGCACCCCGAAGGCGACGAAGGCCCCCCGCGACAGCGAGCCCTCGTTGACGCCGACCACCACCCGCTCGCCCAGCTTCAGCCCAAGCTCTCCGTCCAGGGGAAAGCGGCGGGCGGCCTGACGGCGCGGGTTGTTGTTGCCCAGGCCGCACAGACCGGCGGAATGGCAGCCGCCGCAGGATCCGGACTGTTCCGGCTCCAGCCACACCCGCCCCGTTTCGACCGCGACGACGCGGGCGAAGCCCTCGACGATCTCGCGCTGGTCGGGATCGGGCAGGGCGCTGCCGTGTTCCAGCATGAACCCTAGGCCTCGACCGTCGCCACCACGCCGGACGGCGTGACGTAGATCGCCCGTTCGCCGCCGGCGGCCCGCAGCAGGGCCTGGCGCTTCTCGGGCGCGGCCAGCAGCATGGCGGTGGACAGGCCGTCGGCCTGGGTCGCCGTCTTCGCCACCACCGACACGCCGGCCAGGGCCGGAGCGGTCCGCCCGGTGCGCGGATCGATCAGATGGGTGAAGCGGGACTGGGCGTCGAACACGGTGCCATAGCCGCCCGAGGTCGACACGCAACGGTCGACCACGTCCAGATGGGTGACGGCGCGGGTCGGGTCGGCCGGATCGGCGATGCCGATCCGCCAGGCGGAACCGTCGGGCTTGGCGGCCAGGGCGCGCGGCTCGCCCATGTCCACCAGCATCTGCTCGAAACCGTGGCTGCGCAGCACCGCCGCGACACGGTCGGTGATGAAGCCCTGGGCGCCGCTGTTCAGCGTCAGGCCCATGCCGGGACGGTCGAACGCCACGCGCCCGGCGGCGGCGTCGACGCGGACACCGCGCCAGTCCACCAGGGCCAGGGCGTCGCGCAGGACGGCATCGGACGGGCCGGCCTCATCGGCGCTGCCGGCGGTGAAGTGGCGGAAATAGGCCTGCCATACCGGCTGGATGGTCGGGTCGTAGACGCCGTCGCTCAGTTCCGCCAGCGTCAGGGCGCGGGTCAGCAGTTCGACGAACTCGGCCGGAGCGCCGGCGATGGCGCCGTCGCGGTTGAGCGCCGAAATCGCCGAATCGGCGCGATAGACGCTGAATATCGCCTCAAGCCGGGCCAGCTCCGCCAGGGCGGCGTCGATGGCGGCCTGCGCCTTGGCGGCGTCCTTATGATAAAGCTGGATGGTCGAGGCGGCCCCCAGGGTGGTGCCTTCCCAGCGGACCAGCCGGGCTTCGGCCCCGTTGGCCCGCATCAGCAGCGGCAAGCCGGCAGCGGCGGCCAATACGGTGATCGCGCGGCGGCGAGTGTACGTCACGGACATGAACGGCAAGCCTCCAGACCTCAAGAAACCTCAGGCGGCACGCGGATGCCGCCACCTTCCAGGATGCGGATTCGCATCAGAACACATAATTCGGCTACACGCTGCCGATTTTTAAATCGTATTGCAACGCAACACCTTCTTGCAAGACTCAAGATACAGAAAACCGGCCATTTTTTTGGTCTCACCAGAACTTCAGACAGGATAGACCCTGCCTCTTCGGGTAGAGGTGATGTAAACGACGAATGTCCACAGCAAATAGTGCCGATTTCTTGTGCGCCTACCCTTTCGGGCGAGCTGCACGCATATTGGGCAGGCAGAAATGCGATGCCCGCGCCAGGGCAATCGGGTGAAGCCCGCGTCAGCGGGCGACTGGGCCGTTGAGGCCCCGCGAAGCGGGCCTGAAGCGTAGCTGAAGGCGCATGGCGGAGCGCAGCCGAGCTGCCGGAGGCAGCGCCCGGCGCATGAGGGCATGATCAAAGGCAGGGCGATCGGCTTCACCCGATTGCCCTGCAAGGCACGCCCCGCCCCCTTGACCTGCCGCCCTCGGAACGCCACCATCCTCCGGCCTCAACGAGACAGGACTCCCGACCGTGGCCGACCTCGACCCCATCCCCTATTCCGACGAATACCTGCGGCAGATCCTGCACGGGGTCCGCACCATCGCCGTGGTCGGCGCCAGCGCCAACTGGAACCGGCCCAGCTATTTCGTCACGAAATACCTGCAGGAAAAGGGCTATCGGGTCATCCCGGTCAATCCCGGGCTGGCCGGCCAGACCTTGCTGGGCGAAACCGTCCATGCCGATCTGGCCTCCATCCCGGACCCGGTGGACATGGTCGACATCTTCCGCAATTCCGAGGCCGCCGGCCCCATCACCGACCAGGCCATCGCCATCGGCGCCCGGGTGGTGTGGATGCAGCTGGGGGTCCGCAACGACGCCGCCGCCGCCCGCGCCGAGGCCGCCGGACTGAAGGTGGTGATGCACCGCTGCCCGAAGATCGAGTTCGGCCGCCTGGGCGGCGAGCTGGGCTGGTACGGCGTCAATTCCGGCATCATCACCAACAGGCCGAAGGAGGCGCCGCGCCCCCGGCGCAGCCGGCCGGTCCAGGCGGCGGCCGACGAACCGGCGCCCGAATACGGCTTCGCCACCAGGGCGGTCCATGCGGGTGCCGCCCCCGATCCGGCCACCGGGGCCAGGACGACGCCGATCTACCAGACCACGTCCTATGTGTTCGAGGATGCCGACCACGCCGCCAGCCTGTTCAACCTGCACACCTTCGGCTACATCTACTCGCGCCTGACCAACCCCACCGTCAGCGTCCTGGAAGAGCGCATGGCCGCCCTGGAAGGCGGCCGCGCCGCGGTCTGCGCCGCGTCGGGCCACGCCGCCCAGTTCCTGGCCTTCTTCACCCTGCTGGAGCCCGGCGACCATTTCGTCGCCTCGCGCAATCTGTACGGCGGGTCGCTGACCCAGTTCAGCCTGTCCTTCAAGAAGCTGGGCTGGAACTGCACTTTCGTCGACCCGCACGATCCCGAGACCTTCCGGGCCGCCATCACCGAGAAGACCAAGGCCCTGTTCATCGAAAGCCTGGCCAATCCCGGCGGCATCGTCGTCGACATCGAGGCGGTCGCCAAGGTCGCCAACCAGGCCGGCATCCCGCTGATCGTCGACAACACCCTGGCCACGCCCTATCTGTGCCGGCCGCTGCAATGGGGCGCCGACATCGTCGTCCATTCCACCACCAAGTTCCTGGCCGGACACGGCAATTCGGTGGGCGGCTGCATCATCGAATCGGGACGGTTCGACTGGAACGCCGGCGGCCGGTTCCCCGGCATGACCGCGCCCGAGCCGGCCTATCACGGCCTGACCTTCTACGAAACCTTCGGCGACTTCGCCTTCACCACCAAGGCGCGCGCCGTGGCCTTGCGCGATTTCGGCCCGGCGATGGCGCCGATGAACGCCTTCCTGACCATCACCGGCATCGAGACCCTGCACGTGCGCATGGAGCGCCATTGCGCCAACGCCCTGAAGGTCGCCGAATTCCTGGCCGGGCATCCGGCGGTGGCTTGGGTGTCCTATGCCGGCCTGCCCGGCAGCCGCTACAAGTCCCTGCAGGAAAAATACCTGCCGCTGGGCGCCGGCGGCGTCTTCACCTTCGGGGTCAAGGGCGGGCTGGAGGCCGGCAAGCGGGTGGTGGAACGGGTGAAGCTGTTCAGCCATCTGGCCAATGTCGGCGACACCCGGTCGCTGATCCTGCACCCGGCCAGCACCACCCACCGCCAGCTGACCGAAGAACAGCAGGTCGCCGCCGGGGCCGGCCCCGACGTCATCCGCCTGTCGGTCGGACTGGAGGATGACGCCGACCTGATCCGCGACCTCGGCCAGGCCCTGGCCTGACGGATCTCAGGGCAGCGGCGGCGGCGCGGTGCGCAGGGCCGGAACCTGTTCCGGCTCGGCCTCCTCGGCGGCCAGTTCCTCGGCCTCCATCCGCCGGCCGCCGGCCAGCAGGAACACCAGCCCGCCGGGCAGGGCGGTCAGCATGGTGACGATGCCGAACAGGATCGACAGAACCAGGGTGGCGTCGCCGGGAACGCCGACGAAGCCGAAGGCCGTGACCATCGCCGTCTCGCGCACGCCCCAGCCGGCAATGGAAATCGGCAGGGTCATGATCAGGATGACCGGCGGCACCAGCACCAGGCAATCCAGGGCATGGATGTCCATGTCCAGGCCGCGGGCCAGCAGATAGACCGCCAGCGACAGATTGATGTGGCCGGCCAGGGCCACCAGCAGGCAGCTCAGGCTCCAGGCCGGATGGAAGAACAGCTTGCGGGTGTCGCCGGCCAGATGCGCCAGCCCGCGCACCAGCCGCCAGCGGTGCAGCGAGCCCGGCAGCTTGTCCATCGAGGCCAGGGCCAGGATGCCGATGACGCAGACCGCCAGCAGAACCGGGAACACCACGGTCCCCGGCAGGTCGGGAACCCGAACCATCAGAATCGGCTGGGTCAGGCAGACCAGCAGCACCAGCCCGAAGACGGTGACGGCCCGTTCCAGCATCACCGAATTGATGGCGGTGGGCAGCGACAGCCCGCCCTTGCGGGCGAACCACATGCGCACCGCGTCGCCGCCGACGGCACCGGGCAGCACGATGGAAAAGAACACGCCGATATAGAACACGGCAATGGTGCGGCCCCAGGCGAAGGCGGCATCCAGCGCCCGCAGCACCAGCCCCCAGCGGACCCCGCCCAGGCCGATCTGGACCAGCATCATCAGGACGGCCAGACCGGCCAGGGCCGGATCGATGGCCTTGGCCTTGGCCCAGGCGCTGGGCAGATCGACCTGGGACAGCACCCAGCCGATCAGGCCGATGGAGATGCCGCCTTTGACGAGCCAGGGAAGCCAACGCTTGATCATGGGGCCGGAAACCGGATTGTTGCCTGAAAGCGCGCCTGCTTAGCACAAGTCGGCGGCGCTGAACACCTTCGGAATGGTTACGTCCCCAGACGGACCGGCTGCCGCCTGGCCCCCCAGTCCCCCGGCCGGGGTTCGAACGATCCGGCGATTCTGGTGCCGCAATCGGGACAGGTTCCGTCCGGGGCCAGCCGCCAGGCGGTGATCCGGTACCAGTCCCGCCCGATCAGCCGGGTCCCGCAGCCGGGACAGGCGGTGCTGCCGCCGGCTTCGTCGTGGACATTGCCGGTATAGACGTAGCGCAGGCCGTTCTTCAGGGCGATGGCCCGCGCCCGGGTCAGGGTGGCGGCCGGGGTCGGGGGCAGATCGGGCATCTTCCAGGCCGGATGGAAGGCGGAAAAGTGCAGAGGCACGTCGGGGCCGAGTTCGGCCGCCACCCAGCGGGTCAGCGCGTCCAGTTCCCCGTCGCCGTCGTTGCGTCCGGGGATCAGCAGGGTGGTGATCTCGACCCACACGCCGGTCTCGCGCTTCAGCCAGACCAGGGTGTCCAGCACCGCCGCCAGATGGCCGCCGCACAGCTGGTGGTAGAAATCCTCGCTGAAGGCCTTCAGGTCGACGTTGGCGGCATCCATGTGGGCGAAGAACTCGCGCCGGGCCTCGGGCATGACGTAGCCGGCGGTGACCGCCACCGTCCGAATTCCCAGGGCATGGCAGGCCCGGGCGGTGTCGACGGCATATTCCAGGAAGACCACCGGGTCGTTGTAGGTGAAGGCCACCGAACGGCAGCCCAGACGCCGGGCCGTCCCGGCGATGTCCTGCGGCGAGGCGTGGTCGTTCAGGCGGTCGATCTCGCGCGCCTTCGAGATGTCCCAGTTCTGGCAGAACCGGCAGGTCAGGTTGCAGCCGGCGGTGCCGAAGGACAGGACCGGGGTGCCGGGCAGGAAGTGGTTCAGCGGCTTCTTCTCGATGGGATCGATGCAAAAGCCCGACGACCGCCCGTAGGTGGTCAGCACCATCGCCTCGCCCAGGCGGGCGCGGACGAAGCACAGTCCGCGCTGCCCGTCGTTCAGCCGGCACAGCCGCGGGCAGATGTCGCACTGGATACGGCCGTCTTCCAGGCGGTGCCAGTGGCGGGCAGGAAAGTGCGAGCCAGCGACTTCGGTCATCGGTCGGCTCCTGCGTCTGTCATCCACCCCCATTATAGCGTAAAATGGCGTCCATGACCGCCATTCGCCCCACCGCCGTCGCCGGCACCTTCTATCCCGCCGATGCGGCCGAATTGCAGGGCCGCCTGGACGCCTTTCTCGGACAGGCCCGGGCCGCCGCCGGTGCGTCCCGCCAGCCCAAGGCGCTGATCGCCCCCCATGCCGGCTATGTCTATTCCGGGCCGGTGGCGGCCAGCGCCTATGCGCTGCTGCCGCCCTTCGCCGGCAGGATCACCCGGGTGGTGCTGCTGGGGCCGTCGCACCGCGTGGCATTCCGCGGCATGGCGGTCGACACCGCCCGCTCCTGGGCCTCGCCGCTGGGCGCCGTGCCGGTCGACCGCGCCTGCATCGACGGGCTGCGCGGCGTGCCGATGCTGGGCGAACTGGACGCCGCCCACGCCCAGGAACATTCCCTGGAAGTGCATGTCCCCTTCCTGCAGGCGGTGCTGGGCCGCTTCTCGCTGGTTCCGGTGGTGGTCGGCGACGCCCGCCCGGAAGAGGTGGCCGCCCTGCTGGACGCCGTGTGGGGCGGTCCCGAGACCCTGATCGTCGTTTCCACCGACCTGTCGCACTATCTGGGCTACGACGCCTGCCGGGCGCTGGACGCCGCCTCGACGGCTGCCATCGAGGCGCTGGATCCCGCCGCCCTGGGCCGCGACCAGGCCTGCGGCCGCATTCCCGTCGGCGGCCTGCTGCTGGCCGCCCGCCGCCACGGCCTGGAGATCGTCACCCTGGACGTGCGCAATTCCGGCGACACCGCCGGACCGAAGGACCGGGTGGTCGGCTATGGCGCCTGGGCCTTCTACGAACCGGCCGCCGCCGATGGCGAGGCCGAGATCCGGGCCGCCGGGCCGCTGCTGCTGCAACTGGCCAAGGCCTCCATCCGCGTCGGGCTGGAAACCGGCCACCCCGCCCGCGAGACGCCGACCCCCGACATGCCGGCGCTGCTGGGCCGCCCCGGGGCGGTGTTCGTCACCCTGAAGCGGGCCGGACAATTGCGCGGCTGCATAGGCTCGCCGGTCGCCTGGCGGTCCCTGCTGGAAGACGTCACCGACAACGCCTTCAAGGCGGCGTTCGCCGATCCGCGCTTCCCGCCTCTGGCCCCGGCGGAATGGGATGGACTGGACCTGTCGGTGTCGGTGCTGACCGCCCCGGTGCCGATGCGCTTCGCCGGCCAGGCCGCCCTGCTGGCCCAGCTCAGGCCCGATGTCGACGGGCTGATCATCGAGGACGGCGGACGCCGCGCCCTGTTCCTGCCCTCGGTGTGGGAGCAATTGCCGGACAAGGAACAGTTCCTGGCCCACCTGAAGCACAAGGCCGGCATGGCCCCCGGCCATTGGTCGGCGCAATTCCGGGCCAGCCGCTTCCAGGCGGTGGAGATCAAGGACCGGCCGGTGTAGGATGGCCGCCCCCTGACCGGAGCCTGCTTTCCTATGGATTTTTCCGCCCTGCTGCCTGCTCTGGAAGACGTCGCCCGCCAGGCCGGCGCCGCCATCCTGGAGGTTTACGCCCAGGATTTCACCGTCGAGATGAAGGGGGACAACGACCCCGTCACCGCCGCCGACCGGCTGGCCGAGGCGGTGATCCTGCCGGTGCTGCGCGGCCTGACCCCGGACATTCCCATCGTCGCCGAGGAAGAGGCCGCCGCCGGGCGCATCCCCGCCGTCGCCGACCGCTTCTGGCTGGTCGACCCGCTGGACGGCACCAAGGAATTCGTCAAGAAGAACGGCGAGTTCACCGTCAATATCGGCCTGATCGCCGCCGGCCGTCCGGTGGCCGGCGTGGTGTACGCCCCGGTGCCGAACCGGCTGTGGGCCGGGGCCGCGGACAGCGCCTGGGTGGTCGACGCCGAAGGGCGGCGCAGCCCGGCCCGCTGCCGCCCGGTGCCGGCCACCGGCGCCGTGGTGCTGGATTCCCGTTCGCACCGCGCCCCCGACCGCCTGACCGCCTTCCTGGAAACGCTGTCCGAGCCGCGCATCGAAAACGCCGGGTCGTCCCTGAAATTCTGCCGGGTGGCGGAAGGATCGGCGGATTTCTACCCGCGCTTCGGCCCGACCAGCGAATGGGACACCGCCGCCGCCCATGCCGTTCTGGCCGCCGCCGGCGGCGAAGTGGTCAATTTCGACGACCGCAGCCCCCTGTCCTATGGCAAGGCCGGCTTCCGCAACGGGGATTTTCTGGCCCGCGCCCGTCAGGTTCGGCTATCCTGACGCCATGAATCCCGTCCCGGTCCCCGCCCTGATCGAGCCCGCCTGCCCCCTGTCCCTGGCCGAGGGCGGGCGCCTGCTGCGCGAAGGCCGGCTGGTCGCCTTCCCGACCGAGACGGTCTACGGCCTGGGCGGCGACGCCACCTGCGACCGGGCGGTGGCCGCCATCTTCGAGGCCAAGGGACGGCCCGGCTTCAACCCGCTGATCGTCCATGTCGCCGACCCGGCGGCGGCCGAGCCCCTGGTCGAGGTGGACGACCGCGCCCGCCGGCTGATGGCCCGGTTCTGGCCGGGGCCGCTGACCCTGGTGCTGCCGCGCCGTGCCGGCTCGCCGGTATCGCTGCTGGCCAGCGCCGGACTGGACAGCATCGCCGTGCGCATGCCCGACCATCCGGTCGCCCTGGACCTGATCCGCGCCGCCGGCCGGCCGCTGGCGGCGCCGTCGGCCAACCGCTCGGGCGCGGTCAGCCCGACCCTGGCCGACCACGTGGCGGACTCGCTGGGCGCCCGCGTCGCCCTGATCCTGGACGGCGGCCCGTGCCGGGTCGGGGTCGAATCCACCGTGCTGGACCTGACCGGCCCCCGCCCCTGCCTGCTGCGCCCCGGCGGCGTCACCGCCGAACGGCTTGAGGCCGAACTGGGGGAACCGCTGCTGCGGGCCGCGGCCCGCGATCGCACGGCCCCGAAAAGCCCCGGCATGCTGGACAGCCACTACGCCCCCGCCCTGCCGGTGCGGCTGAACGCCGCCACCGCCGCCGCAGGCGAGGCCTTGCTGGCCTTCGGCCCGCATCCGGGGACCCTGAACCTGTCGCCCGACGGCAACCTGGAGGAAGCCGCCGCCAACCTGTTCGCCATGCTGCGCCGGCTGGACGCCGGGGACTGGTCGGCCATCGCCGTGATGCCCGTCCCCGAACACGGCCTGGGGCTGGCCATCAACGACCGCCTGCGCCGCGCCGCCGCGCCGCGGGATCGCCGATGACCCCGGCCGCCCGCCTGGCCGCCCGCCTGGCCGCCCGCCTGGCCGCCATCGTCGGCCCCGCCCACGTGCTGACCGCCGCCGCCGATCTGGCTCCGTATCTGGGCGAGGAGCGCGGACTGTACCGCGGCTCGGCCCTGGCGGCGGTGCGGCCCGGCAGCACGGCGGAAACGGCGGCCGTGGTCGCCGCCTGCGCCGAGGCCGGAGCGGCCATCGTCCCCCAGGGCGGCAATACCGGCCTGTGCGGCGGCGGCGTGCCCGACGACGGCGCCGTGGTGGTCTCGACCGAGCGCCTGACCCGCATCCGCGCCGTCGACGCCGTCGACTTCACCCTGACCGCCGAGGCCGGCTGCGTTCTGGCCGGCCTGCAGGACGCCGCCGCCGAGGTGGGCTGCCTGTTTCCGCTGTCGCTGGGATCGGAAGGGTCGTGCCGGATCGGCGGCAACCTGTCGACCAATGCCGGCGGCGTCGGCGTGCTGCGCTACGGCAATGCCCGCGATCTGGTGCTGGGCCTGGAAGTGGTTCTGCCCGCCGGCCGCGTCTGGGACGGGTTGCGGCGGCTGCGCAAGAAAAATCCCGGCTTTGAACTGAAG
>CAJANN010000153.1 GCA_903941095.1 uncultured Rhodospirillaceae bacterium
ATCTGCCCGCAGCTTGTCGTCGATACCCTGGAAGAAGGGATGTTCGTCGATGATCCGTCCCAGATCGTCCGGCTTGACCATGTCACTTCCTCCCCTTGGCGCTGTCGTGGATGGCCCGCACTTCCTCGGTGATGTCGATGCCCACCGGGCACCAGGTGATGCAGCGGCCGCAGCCGACGCATCCCGCCTGACCGAACTGGTCGTGCCACGTCGACAATTTGTGGGTGATCCATTGGCGATAGCGGGACCGGACCTCGGTCCGGATGGCGCCGCCGTGGATATATGAAAAATCGACGGTGAAGCAGGAATCCCACTTGCGCCACCGTTCGGCATTGTCGCCCTTGAGGTCGGTGACGTCTTCCACCGTGGTGCAAAAACAGGTGGGGCAGACCAGGGTGCAATTGCCGCAGGTCATGCAGCGGGCCGCCACCTGATCCCAGCGCGGATGCTCGGGCTGGTCCTTCAGGGCCGCCGAAGTCGCGGTCTCCATCCGGCGGCTTTGCCGGGCGGCGGCCTTGACCGCCTTGGCGGCGGCGGCCAGATCGGCCTCGGCGGCGGGGCGGCCGGCGGCGGCCGGCAGCAGGTCGGCCCCCTTGGCGGTGGCGGCGGTGGCGACGAAGGTGGGGCCGGTCTTGCCGGCCAGTTCCACCAGCTTGATGTCGTGGCCGGAGGAAACCTCGGGGCCGGTTCCCATCGAGGCGCAGAAACAGGTGTCGCCGGCCGCGCCGCATTCCACCGCGACGACCAGCGCCCCCTTCAGGCGGCCCTGATAGCCGGGGTCGGCGTAATCCTTGTCGCCGAACACCTTGGCCTGGGTGGCGATGGCCGCCAGCTCGCAGGCCCGCACGCCGATCAGCGCCAGCGGCTGCGGCGCGGGCTCGGGCGGCTGAATGGCGAATCCGGCCTGGGTGCGCCGGGCGGCGAACAGCTTCTGGCGCGGCGGATACAGGAACCGCTTCCACCCCTGGGCGCCGCTGGTATAGCCGAACAGGGCGCCGTCCGGACGCGGCTTCAGGCGGTAATGCCCGCCCTTCTGCTCGTCGCCGATGCCGGCCGGCAGGTCGGCCACGCCGTCGATGTCGTCATAGACCACGGCGCCATCGGCGACCCGTGGGCCGATCAGCCGCCAGCCCTTGGCCCGGATGGCCGCAAGCAGCCTCTCCAGACCGTCCTTGTCAAGGACGACCGCGGAAATCGCGGCCCCTTCCGCTGCAGGCATTGCGTTCCCCCATCCTTCTGTTCCGAAAGGATGGGGCATTCTACACCCGGATACGGGGGCGGCCAAATGAACAAACGATAGATGGGGAATGCGGAACCGGCAGAGCTATTCCGGCTGCAGCCCCAGGCGGGCGAACAGACTTTTGTCCTGTCCGGGCGAGGCGTTGCGGGCGGTCAGCAGCTTTTCGCCGCAGAACACCGAATTGGCGCCGGCGAAGAAGCACAAGGCCTGCATCTCCTCGCTCATCCCCTCGCGCCCGGCCGACAGGCGGACATAGGAATGCGGCATCATGACGCGGGCGACGGCGATGGTGCGGACGAAATCGAAGGGATCGGGGCGCTCCATCTCGGCCAGCGGCGTGCCGGGGATGGGAATCAGCAGGTTGATCGGCACGCTGTCGGGATGCTTGGGCAGGTTGGCCAGGGCGATCAGCATCTTGGCCCGGTCGTTCTGCTTTTCGCCCATGCCGACGATGCCGCCGGAACAGACATGCAGGCCGGCATCCTGGACATGGCCCAGGGTATCCAGCCGGTCCTGGAACTTGCGGGTCGAGATGATCTCTTCGTAATGCTCGGGGCTGGTGTCGAGATTGTGGTTGTAATAATCCAGCCCGGCCTCCTTCAACTGGCGGGCCTGTTCGCGCGACAGCAGGCCGAAGCTGGCGCAGGTCTGCATGCCCAGGGCCTTGACGCCCTCGATCATGGCCAGGGCGACCTGGAAATCGTCGCCCTTGGGGCCGCGCCACGCCGCCCCCATGCAGAAGCGGCTGGCGCCCTCCTCCTTGGCCTTGGCGGCGGCGGCGACCACCTCTTCGACGGCCAGCAGCTTTTCCTTCTCCAGCCCGGTGGCGTGGTGCGCCGATTGCGGACAGTAGGAACAATCCTCGGGACAGCCGCCGGTCTTGATGGACAGCAGCCGGCTGATCTGGACGCGGTTGGCGTCGAAATGGGCACGGTGGACCGTGTGGGCCTGGAACATCAGGTCCATGAAGGGCATGGCGTACAGTGCCTCGACTTCGGCCACGTCCCAATCATGCCTGAGACCGTCGCCGGAAATCCTGGTCGCCGCTTGAGCCGTCACTGCCTTGCCTCCCGAAAAACCTTAACTAAATCATGGCTATTACCCCCATGCGGGCGGCGCACTGTAGTGCGGCGAACACCGCCTTTGCAACATCGGCGAAAAGGTTCTAGAAACTCCGCGCATGCAGAATCTCGACGACACGCTGGAACGCCTTCTCGACGACCTGGCCCGCAACGGCCGGCGGCGCGCCTTGCGCCCGGCGGAGCCCCTGCCGGGGGGACGCATCCGGATCGATGGCCGCGAGCTGGTCAACTTCTCCTCGAACGATTATCTGGGCCTCAGCCGCCACCCGCTGCTGGTCGAGCGCGCCTGCCAATGGACGGAACGCTTCGGTGCCGGATCGGGCGCCTCGCGGCTGGTCACCGGCCACAATCCGGCCCTTGCGGCGGTCGAAGAGAAGATCGCCGCCGCCAAGGGGGTCGAGGCGGCTCTGGTCATGGCCTCGGGCTGGCAGTGCAACGCCTCGGTCCTGCCCGCCCTGCTGGACAAGACCCTGTGGAACGCCGATCCCCTGGTGTTCGCCGATCGCCTGAACCATGCCAGCCTGCACATGGGCTGCCAGGCAGCCGGGGTTCGCCAGACCCGCTTCCGCCACAACGACATGACCCATCTGGACGAGTTGCTGGCCCGCAGCGCGCGCGAGGCCGGCCCCCGCTTCATCGTCACCGAGTCGGTGTTCAGCATGGACGGCGACGCCCCCGACGTCGACCGCCTGGTCGCCCTGGCCGAGGAATGGGACGCGTTCCTGTACCTGGACGAGGCCCACGCCACCGGCGTTCTGGGCAGCAACGGCTTCGGCCTGTCGGTGGGCACCCATGTCGACCTCAGCATGGGGACCTTCTCGAAGGCGATGGGCTGTTTCGGGGCCTATGTCGCCGTGTCCAAGGCCCTGAAGGAATATCTGGTCAACCGGACGTCGGGCTTCATCTATTCCACCGCCCTGCCGCCGGGAATCCTGGGTGCCATCGACGCCGCCATCGATCTGATCCCCACCCTGGGGGCCGAGCGTGCCCGGCTGGCCGGGCTGGCGGCCAAGGTGCGCGACGCGTTCCTGGCCGCGGATCTCGACACCGCCGGCTCGACCACCCAGATCGTCCCGGTGATCCTGGGCGACGAGGAACGGACCCTGAAGGTGGCCGCCGCCCTGGAAGCCGAAGGCCTGCTGGGAATCGCCATCCGTCCGCCGACGGTGCCGACCGGCACCGCCCGCATCCGCTTCGCGCTGTCGTCGGTCCATTCCGACGAGGACATCGAGCGGCTGATCGACGCCACCATCCGTGCCGCCCGGACCTATCCGTGAAAACCATCGCCTTCCTTCACGGCTGGGGATTCGACGCGTCGTTCTGGCAGCCGGTGGCCGAGCGCCTGCCGGATTTCGCCAAGGTCTTCATCGATTTCGGCTTCTTCGGCCAGCCCCACCGGCCCCGCCTGGACCGCCCCCTGGTGGTCGGCCACTCGCTGGGTTTCGCCTGGGCGCTGGCCAACCTGGAACGTCCCTGGGCCGGAGCCATCGCCGTCAACGGGTTTCCCCGCTTCACCCGCGCCCCCGATTTCGTCGCCGGCACGCCGCCCCGGCTGGTCGAGCGCATGCTGACCCGCTTCGCCACCGAACCGGAAACCGTGACCACCGAATTCCTGGGGCGCTGCGGGGTCGAATCGGTGGACCTGGACGGCATCCGGCCGCAGCCCCTGGCCAGCGCCCTGAGCTGGCTGGGCCAATGCGACGAACGCCCCCGGCTGGCCGGACTGCACTGCCCGCTGCTGGCCCTGGCCGGCACCCGCGACCCCATCGTCCCCGAAGCCATGAGCCGGGACGGCTTCCCTCCGGAATCGCTGACCCTGGTGGAAGGAGCCGGCCATCTGCTGCCGCTGACCCACCCCGAATGGCTGGCGTCGCGCATCCGCCTGTTCGCGGCCGGGCTGCCATGATCCGCAAGGCTCAAGTCGCCGCCGCCGCCACCACCTATGACGGGGCGGCCGAGGCCCAGGCCCGCGCCGCCGAC
>CAJANN010000154.1 GCA_903941095.1 uncultured Rhodospirillaceae bacterium
AAGACGTCGATCTGCGGGATCGGTTGAAGGCGATGGGCTTGGGAAACTTCTTCGGCTCCTTGGGGTCGCCGACGAAGACCGAGCGGGTCTGCTCGAACAGTTCGTCCATGCCGTCCTTGCCGGCCCCCGACACCGACTGGTAGGTCGAGACCACCACCCGCTTGATGGTGCCCAGCTGATGCAGCGGCTTCAGGGCCACCACCATCTGGATGGTCGAGCAATTGGGATTGGCGATGATGCCGCGCTTGGTGTAGCCGGCGATGGCGTCGGCATTGACCTCGGGGACCACCAGCGGGACGTCGGGGTCCATGCGGAAATGCGAGGTGTTGTCCACCACCACGCACCCGGCAGAAGCGGCCCGCGGGCTGTGCTCGGCAGAGACCTTGGCACCCGGCGAGGACAGGGCGATGTCCCAGCCCTTGAAGTCGAACTTGGCGAGGTCCTGGACCTTCAGCACCTTGTCGTCACCGAACGACACTTCACGGCCGGCCGAACGCTCCGAGGCCAGGGCGGCGACTTCGTCCACCGGGAACTTGCGGTCGGCCAGAGTCTGCAGCATTTCGCGGCCCACATTGCCCGTGGCTCCGATCACAGCAACCTTGTAACCCATCTTCTTCTCTCCGTTGTCTGGAGCCCGACCGCTCCGCGGGACCGTCTTCCAAACGAAAGGCCCGCGGTATGCTTCCGCGGGCCTTTTCGTACTGACGCGACGAACCGGCCCGCTTTCAAGCGGTGGTCTTGGTGCCGGTTTTAGTGGTGACGACGACGATGCCTTCCGCCCAGGCCGCAGCCGGGACGCCGATCATGTCCAGGATCAACCCGAAAACCGGCATGAAAACCTCCGTCTGCCGGCAGCTTTACCGCAAGCGGCCGTTCCTGCGCAAGCGGTAAAGCGCATCAGCCCAGGGTGATCGCATTTGGACGAGCGTAGCGAGGACTATGCCCGTTGAGGGCGCCCCAGGGTGGATGCCGCGGCGAAGCACGCCTTAGAGAGCGAAGACGAATTCATCGTAAGGCACTCCCAGCCCCTGCAGTTTGGCGAGCATCGCGTTGAAGGACGCCTCCAGTCCGGCCTTGCGGTCGGCATGCCCTTCTTCGATGGACCGCAACTCGGCATACAGGCCGGCGGCCTTGTCCACGGCCTCGCGCCGCGGCGCGCGCCGGCTGGAATGATAGCTGACGATGGCTCCCGACGGATCGAAGGTCGGCGTCACATGGGCCAGGACCCAATAATGGTCGCCGTTCTTCGAGCGGTTCAGCACATAGGCGAAGATTTCCTGGCCGGCCGAGATGGTGTCCCACAGCAGCTTGAACACGCAGCGCGGCATGTCGGGATGGCGGATGATGCTGTGCGGCTGCCCCAGGATCTCCCGCTCGGTGAAGCCGGCCATGCGCAGAAAGACCTCGTTGGCGTAGATGACCCGCCCCTTGGCGTCGGTCTTGCTGACGATGATCTCGTTGGCCCCGAAGGTCCGCTCGACCCCGGTCAGATGTTCTCGCGCCATATCCCCCCCGAAACCAGAATATTGCAACCGGCTGGACGGGCGATATGCCGCATTCCCCCTGAGCTGCAATGACAACGACCATAAGCTGCAATACTAGACTAATGTATATGGATGGCGCCTGTATCGATGTCGTGATTTATCCACTGAATTACTTAATAAAGAATTATGTATAGAATATGGATACATAAACTACATTTATTCCAATGCGAACACGTATCGGCAAAAGACCCTAGATCGCCACCCTCTTGCCAGCTTGGCCGCAATCGGTCATGACCTAGCCCATGAACTATCGCCACGCCTATCACGCCGGAAATTTCGCCGACGTTCACAAGCACGCCACCCTGGCCCTGATCCTTCAGCATCTGAAGCGCAAGGACACGCCCTTCGCTTATGTCGACACCCATGCCGGCATCGGGTGTTACGACCTGGCTTCGGCCCAGGCGGAAAAGACCGGGGAATGGCTGGACGGCATCGCCCGGGTCATGGCCCGGACGGCGCCCCCGGACGCGGCCCGCCCCCTGCTGCAGGTGGTGGAAGGGCTGAATCCGGATGGCGGCCTGCGTTTCTATCCCGGCTCGCCGGCGGTGGCGGCGGCCCTGGCCCGGCCGGGCGACCGGCTGGCGCTGTGCGAACTGCACCCCGAAGACGCCGCCCAACTGCGACGGCGCTTCGCCGCCGACCGCCGGGTCGGCGTGCATCATCGCGATGGCTATGACGGGCTGAAGGCCCTGCTGCCGCCGCCCGAGCGGCGTGGTCTGGTGCTGATCGACCCGCCCTTCGAGGTGCCCGGGGAATTCGACCGCATGCGCAAGGGTCTGGCCCAGGCGCTGAAACGCTGGGCCACCGGACTTTACGCCCTGTGGTATCCGATCAAGGACCCGGCGGTGATCGCCCGGTTCCACGCCGATCTGTCGATGATCGGCCTGCCCCCGGCCTTCGCCGCCGAACTGATGATCCACAGCGGAACTGATTCGCAGATTCTCAACGGCTGCGGGCTGGTGGTGGTCAACCCGCCCTGGCAACTGGACGAGCGGCTGGCCGAGCTGCTGCCGTGGCTGGCCGAGGTCCTGGCCCCCGGCGAAGGCAGCTGGCGGATCGAGCCGATCAGACCGCCGTCACGTTGACGCATTCGACCCGCCAGCCTTCCGTCAGCCGGTCCAGGCGGGTCAGGGACAGCGGCTGCACCGCGAAACGCAGGGCCTGTTCCGGCGGCAGGGACAGGGCCTCGGCCAGGGCGGCCCGCACCGTGCCGGCATGCACCACCGCCAGGATATCGCGGCCGGCCAGCAGGGCGCTTTGCCGGGCCAGCGCGCCGGCCACCCTTTCGCACATCCGGGCGAAGCTTTCGCCGCCGGGCGGGACGGCGTGGGCCGGATCGGTCCAGAAACCGGGCAGATCCTCGTCCTTGGCCGCCTCCAGCTCCATCCAGCTGCACCCTTGCCAGCGGCCGAAATCCTGTTCCGCCAGATCGGGCTCGATCATCGGCGGCGGCAGCACCAGCCCCGCCGCCTCCAGTGCCCCGGTGGTCTGCCGGCACCGCATCAGGCCGCTTTCCACCAGGGCCGCCTGTGCCGGGATACGGCGGGCCAGCTGACGGAAATCCTCGTCGTCCGAGGTGTCGCAGGCGACATCCAGCCGTCCGTGGATCCGCCCGTGCGGACAGGGAACCGGGGCGTGGCGGACCAGCCACCAGCGGGTGGTCGCCGCGCTCATTCCCACACTCCCGCGACGGCGGCCAGGATGGCGATTTCCGCCGCCTGCTGCACCGCCCCCAGCACGTCGCCGGTATAGCCGCCCAAGGCCCGGCGGGCCAGCGCCGCCACCCCGGACGCCGCCAGTCCGGCCGCCGCCACCGCCACCGGGGCCGCACCGCCCAGACCGGCGAAGGCGAAAACCAGGCCGGAGGCCGCGGCGACGGCGGCGACGGTGATGTCGGGACAGCCGGCGCCGGCCCCCAGACCATCGGACCGGGCCGGCGGCAACACCTGCATGACCGCCGGGATGCAGGCCCGCGACAGCGCCGCCGCCGCCAGCAGCGCCCCCAATCCGGCCAGCCCGGACGGAGCCTCGGCCAGGGCCGCCGCCCGCAGGACCACGGAAAAGACCAGCGCCGTCACGCCGAAGCTTCCCGAGCGCGAATCGCGCATCACCTCCAGCCGGCGGTCGCGGCCGCCGCGCGCGCCCAGTCCATCGGCGCTGTCGGCCAACCCGTCCTCGTGCAGGGCGCCGGTCAGCAGGATCGAGGCCAGCACCGCCAACAGCGCCGCCACCGGCGACGGCAGCACGGCGTCGCCGGCCAGGAACACCAGTCCGGCCGCCAGTCCGATGCCGGCGCCGACGGCGGGAAAGGCGGTCATGGCGCGGGCCAGACCGCCGGGCTCGACCGCCGCCAGGGCCGGCAGCGGCAGCCGGGTCAGGAAGGTCGCCGCCAGATGCAGGTCGGCGACAGCGCGGCGGACAAGGGATGTGGGCTGATCGATCATGGACTTGATGACGGTTGAGGAAAGATGGGTTATAGGACGAACCACCGCGCCGCCGCAATATGTTGGGGAGACTTTTCTTGAACACGTCTATTTCTAGTGTTGCGGACATCGAAGCCCTGCTTGCCGCCCTTCCCGGCGCCGACGCCGACGCCGACGCCGCCTGGGCGCGGCGCGAACCGCAACTGACCAAGCCGGCCGGATCGCTGGGCCGGCTGGAAGACATTTCCCGCTGGCTGGCCGGCTGGCAGGGGCGGCATCCGCCCCGCCTGGACCATGTCCGCGTGCGGGTGTTCGCCGGCAATCACGGCGTCGCCCGGCTGGGGGTTTCCGCCTTCCCGCCCGAGGTGACGGCGCAGATGGTGGCCAATTTCCGCCACGGCGGCGCCGCCATCAACCAGTTGTGCAAGACCTTCGGCGCCGAACTGGACGTCGTCGCCCTGGATCTGGACACCCCCACCGCCGATTTCACCGTCCAGCCGGCCATGAGCGAGGCCGAATTCATCGCCGCCTTCCGGGCCGGCATGGCCGCCGTCCCCACCGATACCGACCTGCTGTGCATCGGCGAGATGGGCATCGGCAACACCACTCCGGCGGCGGCCATTCCCGGCGCCCTGTTCGGCGGCGACGCCGCCCTGTGGACCGGACGCGGCACCGGCATCGAAGGGGCCGGCCTGACCCGCAAGACCGAAGTGGTGGCCGCCGGCATCGCCCGCCATCGCCATGAATCGCCCCTGGGCATCCTGCGCTGCCTGGGCGGCCGCGAACTGGCGGCGATGGCCGGCGCGGTGGTGGCGGCGCGGCTGCGGCGCATTCCGGTCCTGCTGGACGGCTATGTCTGCACCGCCGCCGCCGCACCGCTGGAAGCCTGCCGCAAGGGGGCGCTGGATCATTGCCTGGTCGCCCACGCCTCGGCCGAGCCGGGGCATCGCCGCCTGATCGAGGCGCTGGGCAAGGCGCCGCTGCTGGACCTGGACATGCGGCTGGGCGAAGCCTCGGGGGCGGCCCTGGCCATCGGCGTGGTGCGGGCCGCCCTGGCCTGCCATGCCGGGATGGCCACCTTCGCCGAAGCCGGCGTGGCGGGCCAATCCTGAAGACGGCAGCCCAGACGGCTACCGCGCCTGCTCGAAGGCGGCCAGGATCTCGGCCTCGGCCAGCAGTTCCGGCAGGGCGATCCCGGCCGGCGCCTTCGGCCCGTAGACGGCATTGAAGGGAATGCCGTAGCGCCCGAACGAGGCCAGATAGCGGGCGATGCCGTCGTCGGGGCGGGTCCAGTCGGCGCGCATCGCCAGCACCGTTCCGGCCGCCAGCCGCGCCGCCACCTCGCCGCGTTCGATCACGGCGGCCTTGTTGACCTTGCAGGTGATGCACCAGTCGGCGGTGACGTCGACGAAGACCACCGTGCCGGCGGCCACCTCGCGGGACAGCCGGTCCTGGTCGAACGGCACCCAGACGATCCGGGCGGCGTCGGCGTTCGCCGCCACCGGGGCCGCCTGCCAGCCGGCCTGGGTGGCCAGGATGCCGCCCAGCCACAGCGCCGTGCCGGCCAGCGCCACCCCCATGCCCTTCTTCACCGCCACCATCCAGGCCCCCGGACGCGGCAGGCGCTGGGCCATGCCCGGCCACAGCGCCACCAGCAGGTAAGGCGCCGCCATGCCGGTGCCCAGGGCGGCGAAGATGACGACGATCTCCTGCGGCCCGCGGGCCAGGGCGAAGCCGATGGCGGTGCCCAGGAACGGCGCCGAGCAGGGCGTCGCCAGCAAGGTGGCGAAGGCCCCGGACAGGAAATGCCCCAGCAGGGTATGGTGCGGCGTCCCCGACCCTCCGGCATTCATCAGGATGGCGGGCAGGCGGATTTCGAACAGCCCCCACAGATTGGCGGCGAACAGCAGCAGCAAGGCGATCATGACCGCCAGGAAGGCCGGCTGCTGGAACTGGATGCCCCACCCGACCGCCGCCCCGGCGGCCTTGACGGCGACGGCCACCGCCGCCAGCCCCAGGAACGAGGCGACGATGCCGGCGGCCGACGCCAGGAAGGCCGCCCGGATGTGGCGGCGCTCGGCGCCGCCATGTCCCAGGGCGCCCAGGATCTTGATGGACAGGACCGGCAGCACGCAGGGCATCAGATTGAGGATCAGGCCGCCCAGCAGGGCGATCCCCAGCATCGGCAGCAACCCGTCGGCGGCGACGGCGGGAGAGGGCGGCTCGGCGGCGGCGGCATCCGCCGTCCGCGTCGCCTCCAGCGAGCGCATCCCGTCGACCACGGTGACGGTGACCTGCGCCCCGGCCAGGGGGCGGGTCAGGGTGCCGGGGACCAGCGCGACCTCGATCACCGCCCGCCGCCCGCCCTGCTCCAGGCGGACCCGCGGGGCCTGGAAACTGGCCAGTTCCGCCGGTTCGGCGAACAGGTCCGGCTTGTCCAGCGGCTGGTCCGAGGACAGCTCCACCCGCAGCCGCGACGCCTCGCCGTCGCCCACCGCCTCGACACGGTCCAGGGTCAGCCCGTGGCGGGCCCCGTCGCCCGGCACCAGGGACCGGAAGCGCGACAGGTCATGGACAAAAGCCGTGGCCTGCGGCGGGCCGGCCGGCAAAGCCAGGACCAGCCGGGCCTGCATCGGCACGCAGATCTGGGCACAGGCCAGATACTCGACGGCGGCGACGATCCGCGCCGGCTGCCCCGGACGGGACAACGCCATGTCGACGGGCAGGACCACCTCGCCGGCATAGCCGAAATTCTGCAGCCCGGCCAGTTCGAACCGCTTCGGCGCCGGCCACGACAGACGGGCCGGACCGGCATTGTCCGATCCGGACCAGTCGATCTTGGGCGGATAGCCGGCATCGCCGGGGGTGCGCCAGTACATCTTCCATCCCGGCTGCAACTGGAACTGCAGCCCCAGGTGCAGGCCGGGATCATTGCCGGTGGCAGTGGCGGCGGCGACCAGGCGGACCCGCCCGGTTTCGTTGACCGACCAGTCCGAGGCGCCGGGCTCGCCGGCCCGGGCAGCCCCGGCCAGCATCATTCCCGCCCCTATCCATAGCATCAGCCGCCGGATCATCGCCTGCGCCCTTCCATTCCAAGCCGGCCGAAGGACAGCAGAGCGCCCCCCCCCTGTCAACGGACATCGGAGCCGGACAGGGTGATCGCCAAAGGCGATCCCCCTGAAGCCGGACCCGGAATCGGTCCTTCGGAAGGATCAGTCCTTCAGATATTCCATCGCCTGGTTCAGCTGGCTCATGCGGTCGTGACTGCCGTAATGGCTGTCCGGATGGTGAATGGTGGCCAGCATGCGGAAACGGGCGCGGATCATGCGGCGGTCGGGGGATGTTCCCGGCGGAAAGCCCAGCACGTGCAGGGCGTCGGCCCGCGAAGAAATCCCCTGCGGCAGCGGATCGAAGGCCAGAACGCTGATGATGGCGCGCAGCCGCTCCAGTTCCTCGTTCACCGCGTCCAGCGCCCGGCTGTGATCGACCGGAGGAGGAGGAGGAGGAGGAGGTGGTGGTGGTGGCGGAGGCGGTTCGGGCGGCGGCGCCGATGGGTCCTCCAGCTTCAACGCCAGTTCGCCCCGCGCCATCGCCACCGCCAGTCCCAGGGCGCGGCGGATGAACAGCGCGTCGTAGCCCGGCGCCATGCGCACCTGCAGCCGCGGCTTGCGCCGCCACGGCCGCCCCTGCGACGGACCGGATTTCAGGACCACCGTCTCGCGGTCGTCGGCGGCGGGGTCGCCGGGATCGGCAAAGGCGGCGATGGTCTCGGACGGCATCACCAGCAGCACCGAACGGGCGATGTCGCCGACATTGACCCGGCGGCTGGCGGCCAGGGATTCGACCGCGTCGCGGAACGCGGACGCGCAAGGAATGGTATAGGAATGCTTGACGCCGTTCGCCATGCCGCCCATCCGCTCAGGCCCGACGCCGCTCGTCGAAATCGAGCCGCCGGCCGGCCCGCATCAGCGCCCCCATGTCGTCGGGCGGCAGCGGCCGCGAGAACAGGTAGCCCTGCATCTGGTCGCAGCCCAGGGCACGCAGGAATTCCAGGTGCTGGACATGCTCGACGCCTTCGGCCACCACCTTCATCTTCAGGGCCTTGGCCATCGCCACGATGGCGTCGACGATGGCGGCGTCGTTGGGGTCGGTGATGATGTCCATGACGAAGCTGCGGTCGATCTTCAGTTTCGAGATGGGGAAACGCTTGAGCACCGAAAGCGACGAATAGCCGGTGCCGAAATCGTCGATCGAGCAGTTGATGCCCATGTCCTTCAGCGTCTGCACCACGGCGATGGCGTTGTCGGCGTCGCGCATCGCCGAGCTTTCGGTCAGTTCCACTTCCAGGTAGCGCGGATCCAGGCCGGATTGGGCCAAAGACTGCTCCAGGGTCTGGATCAGGCGCCGGGCGGACTGGAACTGCCGGCCCGAGACGTTGACCGCCACCGGAATCGGCGGCAGCCCCAGATCCTGCCACGCCTTGTTCTGACGGGTGCAGCGGTGCAGCATGATCTCGCAGATGCCGTCGATCAGGCCGGATTCTTCGGCCACCGGAATGAACTCGGCCGGCGACACCATGCCCAGGTCGGGGCTTTGCCAGCGGACCAGCGCCTCCATCCCCACCACCAGGCCGCTGCCCAGGTCCACCTGCGGCTGGAAATAAGGCACGAACTCGCCCTGCTCGATGGCCCGCCGCAGCCGGCTTTGCAGCGACAGCGTCTTGGCCGCGCCGGAATTCATCTCGCGGGTGAAGAATTGCAGGATGGCCGGGCCTTGCCCCTTGGCCCGCTGCAGGGCCGCCTCGGCATCGCGGATCAGGTCCTCGGCCTCTTCACCGTCGCCGGGAAACAGGGCGACGCCGGCCGATACCGAAATGTCGAATTCCTCGCCCTGCACGGACACCGAGGTCTGCGCCAGCCGATACAGCTGCTCGATGGCCTCGGTCAGTTCGTGCCCGGACTGGCGGCCGCACAGCAGCACCAGGAAACGGTCGCCCGAGGCCCTGGCCATGACGTCGTCGCGTCCCAGGCCGGATTGCAGCAGGTCGGCGGCCGCCACCAGGACCTGATCGCCGATGGAATGCCCCATCGTGGCGTTGATGATGCCGAAACGGTCGATGCCCAGGCTGAGCACGGCCAGCGGGCCGGCGCCGGCCCTGGCCCGCTCGCGGGCGGCGGCGAAGCGGTCCAGGAACGCGGCCCGGTTGGGCAGACGGGTCAGCGGATCGTAATAGGCCAGGAAGGACAGGCGCTGTTCGGCCATCATCCGGTCGGTGACGTCGATCATGACCCCGTCCCACACCACCGCCCCGTCGTCGCGCCGGGTCGGACGGGACTGGCCGCGCAGCCAGCGGCGGCGGCCATCGCCGCCCAGCACCGCCAGTTCCTCCTCGAAGGGCTCCATCAGCCGGGCCGACCGGGCCAGACCCGATTGGAAACGCTGACGCTCCTCCAGGCTCATCACCCGCAGGAAGACCTCGGGATCGACCAGAAGCTCTTCCGGCTCGACCCCCAGGAAGGCGCGGCACCCCTCGCTGACATAGGTGTATTCGACGCGGCCGCCGGGATGCAGGACGCGCTGGAACACCATGCCGGGCATGTTGCCGGCGATGGCGCGCAGCCGCTGCTCGGTTTCGCGCAAGGCCGCCTCGGTCGCCTTGCGGGCGGTGACGTCGCGGCCGATGCAGACGAACAGCCGTGCTCCGTCCAGCCGCACCTCGGACGCCGACAGTTCCAGCGGAAAAGTGCTGCCGTCGCGGCGCAGGCCGACCAGTTCGCGCGGCCCGCCGTCCACCAGCCCGCATTCGCCCTCGTGCGACAGCAGCGGCCGGCACTGCCCCCCGGCGATCAGGTCCTGGAACTGCCGGCCGCCCAGGGCGGGGCCATCCCAGCCGAACAGCCGTTCGCAGGCGGTGTTGACGCTGTCGATGCGCCCGTCCTCGTCCAGCACCAGGATGGCGTCGGCGGCATGCTCCATCAGCATGTCCAGGCGGAATTCGGCCAGCCGGAAGTCGGTGATGTCGATCAGGACGCCGTCCCACACCACCGCCCCATCGGGCATGCGCCGTGCTTTCGACGCCCCGCGCAGCCAGCGGACCTGCCCGGCGGCGGTGACGACGCGAAACTCCTCGACGGACAGGCCAAGACGGTCGGCCGAGCGGCGGACGGCCGCCAGGTGGTCGTCGCGGTCGGCCCAGTGGATAAGGTTCAGACAGCCCTGGCGGTTGACGCTCATGCCATCGGGACCGCTGCCCAGCAACGCCAGGATGGTGTCCGAAAAATACGGATAGGAAACGGTCCCGTCGACCGCCATCCGGCGCTGGAACGAAAAGCCGGGCAGGCTGGCGGACAGCCCGTCGAGACGGGCCGCCAACTCGGCTGCACCCAATGCGGCAAACGCTTCCACCCCATCTTCGCCGCTGATCACGCCCATGCTCCCAGACCCAGCAATCCCCCCCCGGCAAGTGTAGGCGGGCCGCCGCCATAAGGCAACGATGGACACCGGGAACAAACGCCTTGACTCTGCGGCGGCGGCGGGCCTAAAACACCGGGCTCTTCAGTGTGTCTGGGGAATACTGCCACTACGGTGGCCCGTCGGTCCGCGACTATACGCGCACTGGCGCGAAATTGCTTTGGAGTTTCGGATGTTCGAGTCCCTGAGCCAACGCCTGTCCCAGGTTTTCGACAAGCTCACCGGCCGCGGTGCGCTGTCGGAGGCGGACGTCGCCGAGGCTCTGCGCGAGGTCCGCGTCGCCCTGCTGGAGGCCGACGTCGCCCTGCCGGTGGTCAAGGACTTCGTCGCCCGGGTCAAGGACCGCGCCGTCGGCCAGGACGTCATCCGTTCGGTGACGCCCGGCCAGATGGTGGTCAAGATCGTCCATGACGAACTGATCGCCACCCTGGGCACCGAAGGCGTCGAACTGAACCTGAACGCCGTGCCGCCGGCGGTCATCCTGATGGTCGGCCTGCAGGGGTCGGGCAAGACCACCACCTCGGGCAAGCTGGCGCTGCGCCTGAAGGGACAGCGCAAGAAGGTGCTGCTGGCCTCTCTGGACGTCTACCGTCCGGCGGCGCAGCAGCAATTGGAGATTCTGGCCCGCCAGGCCGATGTCGGATCGCTTCCGGTCATCATGGGCGAGATGCCGGTGGCCATCACCCGCCGCGCCCTGGATGTCGGCCGCAAGGAAGGCTATGACGTCGTCGTCCTGGACACCGCCGGACGGCTGCACATCGACCAGGAGCTGATGGCCGAGGTCGCCGCCGTGCGCGACGTGGCCAAGCCGGTCGAGACCCTGCTGGTGGTCGACGCCATGACCGGCCAGGACGCCGTCACCCTGGCCCACGAATTCAACGACAAGGTCGGTGTCACCGGCATCGTGCTGACCCGCGTCGACGGCGACGCCCGCGGCGGTGCCGCCCTGTCGATGCGCGCCGTCACCGGCCGCCCGATCAAGTTCCTGGGCCAGGGCGAAAAGCTCGACGCCCTGGAAGTGTTCCATCCCGACCGTCTGGCCGGGCGCATCCTGGGCATGGGCGACGTGGTCTCGCTGGTCGAAAAGGCCATGCAGACCATCGAGCAGGACGAGGCGGAAAAGCTTGCCAAGCGCATCGAGAAGGGCAAGTTCGACCTCAACGACATGCTGTCGCAGTTCCGCCAGGTCGAGAAGATGGGCGACCTCAAGGGCATCATCGGCATGCTGCCCGGCATCGGCAAGATGGCGGCCCAGCTGAAGGACGCCAAGATCGACGACAAGATGGTCGGCCGCCAGAAGGCCATCATCCTGTCGATGACCGCCGCCGAGCGGAAGAATCCCGACCTGATCAAGGCCTCGCGCAAGCGGCGCATCGCCGCCGGATCGGGGGTCTCGGTGCAGGACGTCAACAAGCTTCTCAAGCAGCACCAGCAGATGGCCGACGTGATGAAGAAGGTCGGCAAGATGGGGCAGAAAGGCTTGATGAGACACGGCCTGGGCGGCCTGATGCCGCCCGGCATGAAGTTCGGCCGCTGAGGCCGGAAAAGGTGTGTGAAATAGGGTGCCGGAGCAAGCGGAGCGAGCATCGGCGATTGAGGCTTACGAAGAGGGAATTGATATGGCTCTGAAGATTCGTCTTGCCCGTGGCGGCGCCAAGAAGGCTCCGTACTACCGCGTCGTGGTGGCGGATGCCCGCTGCCCGCGCGATGGCCGCTTCATCGAGAAGGTCGGCATCTACAACCCGCTGCTGCCCACCGATCACGCCCAGCGCCTGACGCTGAACGAAGATCGCATCAAGCATTGGCTGTCGGTCGGCGCCCAGCCCACCGACCGCCTGATCCGCATCTTCGCCGCCAAGGGCCTGGTGGCCGCTCCGGCCCGCCCCGAGCAGACCAAGCAGCCCAAGCCCAAGGCCAAGGCCCAGCAGCGTGCCAAGGACGCCGCCGAGCGCGCCGCCGCCGCCGCCGCCGAGGCCGCGGGCGAGTAAGTGTCCATGACCGCCCGGGTGTGCGTCGGCGCTGTGGTTGGCGTGCACGGGGTGCGAGGCGCGGTCCGCATCAAGAGCTTCACCGCCGACCCCGCCGACGTGGCGGCCTATGGTCCGGTGGAAAGCGAGGATGGCAAGCGCCGCTTCGGCATCAAGGTGACCGGCGAGTCCAAGGGACTGGTCATCGCCTGGATCGACGGGGTGACGGACCGCAACGCCGCCGAGGCCTTGAAGGGGACGCAGCTGTTCGTGTCCCGCGGCTGCCTGCCGGAAACCGAAGAGGACGAGTTCCTGTATTCGGATCTGGTGGGGCTGACGGCCGAGGCGGTGGACGGAACGGTGATCGGCCGGGTCCGGGGAGTGGCGAATTTCGGTGCCGGCGAGGTACTGGACATCGCGCTCGGACAAGGTGGGTCGGTCATGGTGCCGTTCACCAAGGCAGCGGTGCCGGTGGTGGACGTGGCGAACCGGCGGCTGGTCGTCGATCCGCCGCCCTTCGCCGAGGACGAGGACGAGGACGGGCAGGACGGGGAAAACGGGTGAGCGGGTCGTGGCATGCGACGGTGCTGACCATCTTCCCCGAGATGTTTCCGGGACCGTTGGGCCATTCCCTGGCCGGGCGGGCCCTGGCCCGGGAAACGTGGCGGCTGGACGTGGTGAACATTCGCGATTACGCGAGCGGGCGCCACCGTTCCGTCGACGACGTTCCCTTCGGCGGCGGCGCCGGCATGGTGATGCGTCCTGAGGTGCTGGACGCGGCCATCCGGGGCGGACGCGGACGCGGGCCGTTGATTTACATGACCCCGCGCGGGCGGCTGATGGATCAGGCGCTGGTGCGGGAACTGGCGGCGGGGGACGGGGCCACCGTCCTGTGCGGCCGGTTCGAAGGGGTGGACCAGCGGGTGCTGGATGCGCACGAAGCCGTCGAGGTGTCGCTTGGCGATTTCGTGCTGTCGGGGGGCGAACTCCCGGCCCTGGTGCTGCTGGACGCCGTCGTCCGCCTGTTGCCCGGCGTGGTCGGGAACCAGGAGACGCTGGCCGAGGAAAGTTTCGAGTGGGGATTGCTGGAATATCCCCACTTCACCCGCCCCGCCGAATGGCAAGGGCGGCCGGTGCCGGAGGTTCTGCTGTCCGGTCACCACGAGAAGATACGCGCCTGGCGCCTGCGCCAGGCCGAGGACATAACCCGGTTGCGGCGTCCGGACCTGTGGGACCGGTACAAGGCGGCCAAGGACAGTAAGGATGGTAAGAGATGAACATCATTGAGCAGCTCGAAAAGGAGCAGATCGCCAAGCTCTCCGACGGCAAGGCGATCCCCGAATTCGCTCCTGGCGACACCGTCAAGGTCAACGTCAAGGTGGTCGAAGGCAACCGCGAGCGCGTGCAGGCCTATGAAGGCGTGTGCATCGCCCGCAAGAACGACGGGCTGAACAGCTCGTTCGTGGTGCGCAAGATCAGCTACGGCGAAGGCGTCGAGCGTATCTTCCCGCTGTACTCGCCGAACATCGCCTCGATCGAGGTGATGCGCCGCGGCGACGTCCGTCGCGCCAAGCTGTACTATCTGCGCGACCGGCGCGGCAAGTCGGCCCGCATCGCCGAACAGACCACCGGCTACGCCGCCAAGGTCAATGCCGCCGAGCGTGAAGCCGCCGCCACCGCCAAGGTCGCCGCCGCCGCCGCCAAGGCCGAAGCGGCCGCCGCCAAGGCTGCCGCTGCCGCCGCCGCCGCCGCCGAGGAATAAGCGACGCCGGTCCGGCCCTGGCGGCCGGACCGGCCGTCCCTTTGCCTGCTGTCCCGGCATCGGCGTTTCCCGGAAAATCCGGGAAGCGCCGATGGGCGGGATGCCGTTATGATGGCCCCCGACGGCAGGACCTGCCGTCCGCGATAACCGTCAAGGAAGAGCCATGTCCAAGCCGCGCACGTTGTTCGACAAGATCTGGGACGCCCATCTGGTGGATGTCCAGGATGACGGCACCTGCCTGATCTACATCGATCGCCATATGGTCCACGAAGTCACCAGCCCGCAGGCCTTCGAAGGGCTGCGCATGGCCGGCCGCAAGGTCCGCCATCCCGAGGCGACGCTGGCCGTGGCCGACCACAACGTGCCGACCACCGACCGCTCCAAGGGCATCGAGAACGAGGAATCGCGCATCCAGGTCGAAACCCTGGAACACAACGCCCGCGATTTCGGCGTCGAATATTACCGCATGGACGACATCCGCCAGGGCGTGGTCCACATCGTCGGTCCGGAACAGGGCTTCACCCTGCCGGGAACCACCATCGTCTGCGGCGATTCCCATACCGCCACCCACGGGGCCTTCGGCGCCCTGGCCTTCGGCATCGGCACATCCGAGGTCGAGCATGTGCTGGCCACCCAGACCCTGGTGCAGAAGCCGGCCAAGAACATGCGCATCACCGTGACCGGCCCGGCCGCTCCCGGCGTCACCGCCAAGGATATCGTCCTGGCCATCATCGGCAAGATCGGCACCGCCGGCGGCACCGGCTATGTGGTGGAATACACCGGCGACGCCATCACCGCGCTGTCGATGGAAGGCCGCATGACGGTGTGCAACATGACCATCGAGGCCGGCGCCCGCGCCGGGCTGATCGCCCCGGACCAGGCCACCTTCGACTATGTCATGGGCAAGCCGCGCGCCCCCAAGGGTGCCGCCTTCGAGGCCGCCCTGGCCTGGTGGAAGACCCTGAAGACCGATGACGGCGCCCATTTCGACGCCGAGGTGACGATCGACGCCGGCGCCCTGGTGCCGCAGATCACCTGGGGCACCAGCCCGGAAGACGTGATCCCCATCACCGGCACCGTGCCCAATCCTGCCGACATCGCCGACGAAGCCAAGCGCAAGGCCGTCGCCCGGTCGCTGGACTATATGGGCCTGACCCCCGGCATGAAGGCCACCGACATCGCCATCGACGTGGTGTTCATCGGGTCCTGCACCAACGGCCGCATCGAGGATTTCCGCGCCGCCGCCGGCATCTTCAAGGGACGCAAGGTCGCCCCCGGCGTCCAGGCCCTGATCGTGCCCGGCTCGGGTCTGGTCAAGGAACAGGCGGAAGCCGAAGGCCTGGACAAGATCTTCATCGAGGCCGGCGCCGAATGGCGCGAACCCGGCTGCTCGATGTGCCTGGCCATGAATGCCGACCAGTTGAAGCCCGGCCAGCGGTCGGCCTCGACCTCGAACCGCAACTTCGAGGGCCGTCAGGGCCGCGGCGGCCGCACCCATCTGGTCAGCCCGGAAATGGCCGCCGCCGCCGCCGTCACCGGCAAGCTCACCGACGTGCGTTCGCTGTAAGGGGGAAACGCCATGAACAAATTCACCACCCTGACCGGCGTCGCGGCGCCGCTGGCGATGATCAACGTCGACACCGACATGATCATCCCCAAGCAGTTCCTCAAGACCATCAAGCGGTCGGGTCTGGGCAAGAACCTGTTCGACGAGATGCGCTACACCCCCGATGGCGGGGAAGTCGCCGACTTCGTGCTGAACCGCCCGGCCTATCGCAACGCCCAGGTCCTGATCGCCGGCGCCAATTTCGGCTGCGGCTCCAGCCGCGAGCATGCCCCCTGGGCCATCGCCGATTTCGGCATCCGCTGCGTCATCGCCCCCAGCTTCGCCGACATCTTCTTCAACAATTGCTTCAAGAACGGCATCCTGCCCATCGTCCTGCCCCAGGCCGATGTCGACCGCCTGATGCAGGCGGCTGAAAACGGTGCCAACGCCACTTTCACGGTGGACCTGGAAAAGCAGGAGATCACCGCCCCCGACGGGTCGAAAACCGGCTTCGCCGTGGATTCCTTCCGCAAGCATTGCCTGCTGAACGGTCTGGACGATATCGGCCTGACCCTGCAGAAGGGGGCCAAGATCGAATCCTTCGAGGCGGCGCGCAAGCAGTCGCAGCCCTGGCTGTAACCAACGGAGAACCAGACAATGACCGCCAAGAAGCTTCTGATCCTGCCCGGTGACGGTATCGGCCAGGAAGTCATGGTCCAGGTCCGCCGCATCATCGACTGGATGGCGAAGAAGCGGAACGTCGCGTTCGATATCTCGGAAGGCCTGATCGGCGGCTCGGCCTACGACGTGCACGGCACGCCGCTGGCCGACGAGACCCTGGCCGACGCCCTGGCCGCCGACGCGGTGCTGCTGGGCGCCGTCGGCGGTCCCAAGTGGGACGACCTGCCGTTCGAGGTCAAGCCCGAGCGCGGCCTGCTGAAGATCCGCAAGGAAATGGGCCTGTTCGCCAACCTGCGTCCGGCGGTGGTGTTCGACGCCCTGGCCGAGGCCTCGACCCTGAAGACCGAAGTGGTGGCCGGCCTGGACATCATGATCGTGCGCGAGCTGACCGGCGGCCTTTATTTCGGCCAGCCGCGCGGCATCGAGACCCTGCCCAACGGCGAGCGCAAGGGCGTCAACACCCTGACCTACACCACGTCCGAGATCCAGCGCATCGGCCGCGTCGCCTTCGACCTGGCCCGCAAGCGCAACAAGCGCCTGTGCAGCGTCGACAAGGCCAACGTGCTGGAATGCACGGTGCTGTGGCGCGAAGAGATGATCAAGCTGCAGCAGACCGAATATCCGGACATCGAGCTGAGCCACATGTATGTCGACAATGCCGCCATGCAGCTGGTGCGCAATCCCAAGCAGTTCGACGTGATGGTCACGGAAAACATGTTCGGCGACATCCTGTCCGACTGCGCCGCCATGCTGACCGGCTCGCTGGGCATGCTGCCGTCGGCCTCGCTGGGGGCCGCCGACGACGCCGGCAGCCGCAAGGCCCTGTACGAGCCGGTGCACGGCTCGGCTCCGGACATCCAGGGCAAGGACATCGCCAATCCGCTGGCGACCATCCTGTCCTTCGCCATGTGCCTGAAGTACTCGTTCAACATGGACGCCGAGTCCGACCTGATCGAGGCCGCCGTCAAGAACGTGCTGAAGGGCGGCCTGCGCACCGCCGACATCATGGCCCCGGGCAAGGCCAAGGTGTCGACCACGGTGATGGGCGAAGCCATCGTCCGCGAAATGGACAAGCTGTCGTAAACGGCCCCGGTCCGACGAAAGGCCGGCCCCCTGGGGGGCCGGCCTTTTTCGTCTTCAGCCCCGCGCCATCGCCACACCCTCGCGGGCCAGCCGGTCGGCGCGTTCGTTTTCCGGGTGCCCGGCATGCCCCCTGACCCAGCGCCAGGTGACGCGGTGGCGGCAGCAGGCCGCTTCCAGGACCTTCCACAGATCGTCGTTCTTCACCGGCTTGTTGTCGGCGGTCTTCCAGCCGCGGCGCTTCCATCCGGCCATCCATTCGGTGATGCCCTTCATCACGTACTGGCTGTCGGTGTGCAGCACCACCTCGCACGGGCGGCTCAGCGCCTCCAGGGCGCGGATCACCGCCATCATCTCCATGCGGTTGTTGGTGGTGGGATTCTCGCCGCCCTTCAGTTCCTTCTCGACGCCCTTGCAGCGCAGGATCGCCCCCCAGCCGCCGGGGCCGGGATTGCCCGAACAGGCCCCATCGGTGAAGATCTCGACGATTTCGCTCATTCGATGCCGTAAGCCCCGGGGCCGGTCAGCCCCTGATGGAAACGCAGCTTGCGCAGATATTCCAGCGGGTCCTTGCGCTTGACGAAGGCGCCGGCCGGGGTGTTCAGCCAGTCGTACAGCCGGGTCAGCAGGAAGCGCATGGCGGCGCCGCGGGCCAGCAGCGGCAGGGCGTTCAGCTCGGCCGCCGACAGGGGGCGGACCTTGCGATAGGCGTTCAGCATCAGCCGGGCCTTGGTGGCGTTGAAGGCGCCGTCGGGCTCGAAACACCAGGCGTTCAGGCAGACGGCGATGTCGTAGGCCAGAAAGTCGGTACAGGCGAAGTAGAAATCGATCAGCCCCGACACCTTTTCCTCGCGGGTGGCGCGGTCGGCCAGGAAGAAGACGTTGTCGGGGAACAGGTCGGCATGGATCAGGCCCACGGGCAGATCCTGCGGCCATTCGGCCTCCAGGGCGGCCAGTTCGCCGTCGATGAAGGCCGCCAGCCCGGACCGCACCTCGTCGGCGCGCCCCCGCGCCGCCTCGAACAGCGGCCGCCAGCCCGACACCGACAGATTGTTGGCGCGGGTCAGGGGAAAGTCGGCGCCCTTGGTGTGCATCTCGGCCAGCGCCCCGCCCAGGGCGGCACAATGGCCCAGGGCCGGGCGGCGCGGCGACATCCCCTTCAGGAAGGTGACGATGGCCGCCGGGCGGCCGCACAGGCTGCGCAAGGCGCGCCCGTCGCGGCCATGCAGCGGCGTCGGGCAGGCCAGGCCGCGGGCGGCCAGATGCTCCATCAGCCCCAGGAAGAACGGCAGTTCGTCGGGATTGACGCGTTTTTCGTAGATGGTCAGGATGGCCGGACCATTCTCGGTCTGCAGCAGGAAGTTCGAGTTCTCGACACCCTCGGCGATGCCGGTGAACGAGACCAGTTCGCCGATGTCGTACCCGGCGACGAACGCTTCCATCTCTTCGTCGGAAACCTCGGTGTAGACCGCCATGAGACCCTCGCCGCCACGAACGGCGGGAAGGTACGACAGCGGCCGCCTCTAGTCCAGCAATTGGGCCGGCAGTTTGAAGGCGATGGTTTCGTCGGTGACCTTGACCTCTTCGATGGCGACGGTGAAATGGATGCGGGCGGCGGCGATCACCTCTTCCACCAGCACCTCGGGCGCCGAGGCGCCGGCAGTGATGCCCAGCCGGCCGATACCGGACAGGCCGGCCCAGTCGATTTCGGCGGCCCGCTGCACCAGCAGGGCCCGGACACAGCCTTCCCGCGCCGCCACTTCCACCAGCCGCTTGGAATTGGATGAATTGGGCGCGCCGATCACCATCACCGCGTCGCAGCGCGGGGCGATGGTCTTGACCGCATTCTGGCGGTTGGTGGTGGCATAGCAGATGTCGTCCTTCTTCGGCCCGACGATGGCGGGAAAGCGGCGCGCCAGGACGGCGACGATGGCGGCGGCGTCGTCCACCGACAAGGTGGTCTGGGTGATATAGGCCAGATGATCGGGATGGACCGGCTGCACCGCTTCGGCATCGGCTACGTTTTCCACCAGCAGCACCGCCCCGTCGGGGACCTGCCCCATCGTGCCGACGACTTCGGGATGGCCCTTGTGGCCGATCATGATGATCTGCCGTCCGAAGGCGTAGTGGGCCTCGGCCTCGCGGTGCACCTTGGTCACCAGCGGGCAGGTGGCGTCCAGATAGTCCAGGCCGCGGGCCGCCGCCGCCGCCGGCACCGACTTGGGCACGCCGTGGGCGGAAAACACCACCGGCACGCCATCGGGGACCTCGGTCAGCTCGTCGACGAACACCGCCCCCTTGGCCTTCAGGGAATCGACCACGAAGCGGTTGTGCACGATCTCGTGGCGGACATAGACCGGGGCGCCGTATTTGGCGATGGCCGCCTCGACGATCAGGATGGCGCGGTCGACGCCGGCGCAGAAACCGCGCGGACTGGCAAGGACGATGGTCAGCGGCGGCAGGGTCATGCGACGAACTCATCAAACGGCGTTGCGGGCGGCGGCCGGCTTCTCTAAAGTCGGCCCCGACTGATGCCACGGATGCCAGCACCTTCTCAACGGCTTTTCCGGGCTCAACGGCTTTTCCGGGATTTCCTGATGAAACTGCGCTCGCTCGTTCCCGTCGCCGCCCTGGCCCTGGTGCCGGTGCTGTCGTCTTGCTCGGTCTTCCAGAAGAAAGAGCCGCCGCCCTGCCCGCCGGTCTACATCCTGGGCGATGCCGGCCAGCTGACCAAATACCGGGAGGGCAAGGGCCGCGACCTGACCGACGTCGAGTTCGAGGCCGAGATCAACGGCTTCCAGGGCGACTGCAAATACGACGAAAAGGGTGCCCAGGTGGAAATCCAGGTATCGTTCGCCGTCAAGCGCGGCCCGGCCGACGCCGACCGCAAGGCCGACTTCGCGTATTTCGCCGCCGTCCCGCTGTTCTATCCCGCCGCCGACGCCAAGGCGGTGTTTCCGGTCAGCGTCGCCTTTCCCGAGGCGACCAATTACGTCCGCTACACCGACGAGCCGCTGGTGCTGCGCATTCCGGTCAAGGACGCCGACGTCATCCAGAAATACGAGATCTACCTGGGCTTCCAGGCCACCCAGGAAGAACTGGACCGCAACCGCCAGGGCCGCAAATAACCAGGCGCTCTACCGTTCGCGGCGCAGGATGAAGCGGACGGTCTCGCCGCGGCGGTTGGTGGCGTAACCGTAAAGCTTGCCGCCGTCCGACAGCACGCCATGAAAGACGAAGGCGCCGCCGCCGCCCGACAGGGCCACCGTGCAGGCGCTGGCATGGTCCACCGCACCGCCGATGCTGGTTCCCTCGGTCCAGCCGAAATCCTCGGCGATGGCGCCCTTGCGGTCCATCGTCCAGGTCAGGCCGCCATCCTTGCGGGCGAACTCCCATCGGGTCTGCGGCGCCACCCAACGCCCGACCAGCCAATCGCCCGAGCTGGCGGCGCCGGTGTCGCAGATCGCTTCGGGCAGCGGCTGCGGCGGGCCGGCCTTGGGGAATTGCGGCAGATCCTGGGCCGCCGCCGGCATCACGCAGGCGACCGGCAGCAACACCGCAAGGATACGCATCATGGGCTTGGTCTCCGGGTCGGGGTGTAACCGCGGTCGCGCATGCACGACCCGGCATAGGCATCCATCTCCTTGCGCGCCCGTCCGCGGTCGTAATCGCGGAACGGACTGGACGACGAATCGTCGTCCTGATAGCCGACCTGGGAATCCGCCCACCGCTTGCAGGCGCTCCAGTCGCGGCTCCATTGATCCTTGGGCAGCGACGGATTCTGCCACGGCACCGGCGCCGCGGCACAGGCCGACAGCAGCATCATCAGGGCAAGGGACGCAACCACACGCATAGCCGTCTCACCGGACCGTTTCAGCGGCGCCATTCGGCCACAGAGCCGGTCCGGTTGCAACCATCAGAATCGGCGTTTGAGACCCGGACGGGTCGGCGTTATACTGCGCCGCACAACCGCCAGCAGGAGAGCATCAGATGAGCGGCGAATCCCTTAACGGTCTCTATTTCGAAGACTTGAGCGTCGGTCAGTCGGCGATTTTCGCCAAGACCGTCACCGAAGCCGACATCGTCGCCTTCGCCGGCATTTCCGGCGACTTCAACCCGGTGCACATCAACGAGGAATTCGCCAGCCAGACCATGTTCAAGGGCCGCATCGCCCACGGCATGCTGTCGGCGGCCTTCATCTCCACCGTGTTCGGCACCAAGCTGCCGGGGCCGGGCTGCATCTATGTTTCGCAGTTGCTGAAGTTCAAGGCCCCCGTGCGCATCGGCGACACCGTCACCGCCCGCGTCGAGCTGACCGCCCTGACCCCGGAAAAGAAGTTCGCCACCTTCAAGACCACCTGTTCGGTCAAGGACAAGGTGGTCATGGACGGCGAAGCCACCCTGATGGTCCCGTCCAAGGGCTGACCCGTCTAGCCGGTCCGGCAAAAGGCGCCCCGTCGCGGGCGCCTTTTTTCGTACCCGGCTCCAGCGTCAGCCGATAAAATATCCTTCTGGAAATCAACCAGCCAAGCTACCCTGTCCTGGATGATCGCACTTGGCGATCACCCGGCCTTGTTTCGTGTCTGCCTCAATCGCCGGCGGGGGGCAGGCGCCGCCTTGGCTTCCTCGCTACGCTCGTCCAAAGGCGAGCACCCTGCCTCTTCGGCCGGTCCGGAGGGGGCAATGCGCAGATTTCGGGGTACGGTCATGACAGCCATCCCTGCGGCCGATCCGCACGAAAAAGCGCCGCCGGCACCGGCGCGGCCGGGCCGGCCGCCGGAATTGCCGCGCAACAGCGCCGGGTCCGCCCCGTTCATCGATCGATATTTGCGCCCGCATCCGGGCAATGGCCACCCCGGGTCAGCGGGCCGGAGCCGGCGCTCCGGGGCGAACCACCGCGTAGATGCCGCGCTGTTCCGGCACCGGCTTGAACTTGTCCGAAATTCCCAGGACAGTTTCGGCGCCGCCCAGATACAGCAACCCGTCGTCGGGCATGATCTTGGCGACGTTGTCCAGCACCCGCGTCTTGGTCGGCTGATCGAAATAGATCAGCACATTGCGGCAGAACACCACGTCGAACTGCCCCAGCGTCTTCAAATCGTGCAGCAGGTTGTATTCGCGGAACTGGACCATGCCGCGGATCGACGAATCGATCTGCCACATCTCGTTGTTCTTTTTGAAGTACTTGACCAGAAGCTGGATCGGCAGCCCCCGCTGCACCTCGAACTGCGAATACAGGCCGGCCTTGGCCTTTTCCAGCATCTCGGTGGAAATATCGGTTCCGACGATCTCGATCTTCCAGCCGGCCAGCTTGGCGCCTTCTTCCTTCAGGATCATCGCCAGGGAATAGGCTTCCTGGCCGGATGAACTGGCCGCCGACCAGATCCGGATGGTCTTCTTGGCGGCGCGGTTGGTCAGCAGCCGGGGCAGGACCAGCGCCTTGAACTGATCGAACGGCTTGATGTCGCGAAAGAAGAACGACTCGTTGGTCGTCATCGCTTCGGTGACTTCGCGCAGCAGATCCTCGCCGGACGTCTTGAGCGACCCCAGCAGATCGTCCAGGCCTTTCATCCCGCGCTTGCGCGCCACCGGAGTCAGCCGCGATTCGAGCAGATAGGCCTTGTCGCGGGAAATCACCAGACCCGAGCGGTCTTTCAGTAATTTGGCGACGAAGTCAAAGTCTTCGGGACGCATGCCGTCAACGCCTCGCAGCCAGTTTCATCATCCACGGAGCAATATCGCTCAGCGGCAGGATCGCAGAACAGATGCCGGCCTGGGCCGCGGCCCCCGGCATGCCCCAGACGACGCTGGTGGCCTCATCCTGAGCGACGACGGTGCCGCCGTTCTGGATGATCACCTGGCCGCCCCTGGACCCGTCGGCCCCCATTCCGGTCAGGATGGCGACCAGGACCCGCTTGCCGTAGGCCGCCGCCAGACTGCGCAGCATGGGGTCGACGGCAGGGCGGCAGAAATTTTCGGGCGCATCCTTGTTCAGGCGGATCACCTTGTCGGCGCCGCGGCTTTCCACCACCATGTGGAAGTCGCCGGGGGCGATATAGACGCGCCCCCCCTTGACCACTTCGCCATCCTGGCCCTCGCGGGCGTCCCAGCCGGAAATCCGGCTGATATGCTCGGCCAGGATGGTGGTGAAGGTCGCCGGCATGTGCTGGGTGATCAGAATCGGCTGCCGGACCGTCCCCGCCCGCATGGTGCCCAGCAGGTTGAACAGGGCCTGCGGCCCGCCGGTCGAACTGCCGATGGCGATGACGTCCGGCGGTTCCGGAGTATGGGTCCGCAGAACCGGCGCCGAGGCCGGGTGCAACAGCGAACTGCGCGGCGGCGCCGAGGCCGGGCGAGCCGAGGCGGCGGCGGCGCTCCGCACCTTGCGATTGGGGTCGCGGCGACGGGCATGCCCCAGGGCACGCACCTTGTTCAGCAGTTCGGACTTGAAATCCTGCCCCCCGGCCAGATCGCGGGTGGCGGTCGGCTTGGGGATATAGTCGGCAGCCCCCATCTCCAGTGCCCGCATGCTGACACCCGCCCCCTTCAGGGTCAGGGTCGATTGCATGACCACCCGGACGGCGGGATCGATCTGCAGCAGCTTCGGCAGCGCGGTCATGCCGTCCATCACCGGCATCTCGATATCCAGCAAGATGACGTCCACGTCCTGACGTTCCAGGGTGGACAGGGCCATCTGGCCGTTGCTGACCGAGGCGACGACCGCAATGCCCGGGTCCTCTTCCAGAATCCGCGTGACCAGACCGCGCACCACGGCGGAATCGTCCACCAGCATGACCCGGATCCGGTCGGCAGGAGGGATGGCGGTTGGGGATTGCTCAGCGGCCATAGACAGCACGTCCTTCAAAAAGGAGCCGGGATTTACAGAAGGCCCACCTGAGAAAACTTGGCCTGCAGAATCTCGCTGTCGAACGGCTTCATGATGTACTCATTGGCGCCGGCCATGATCGCTTCCTGGATATGCTCGATATCGTTTTCGGTGGTGCAGAACACCACCACGGGCTTCTCGCCGCCCGGCAGCCGCCGCAATTCCCGCAGAAACTCGATTCCGTTCATGACCGGCATGTTCCAGTCCAGCAGAACGGCGTCGGGCATGGACCCCTTGCAATAATCCAGCGCCTGCTGGCCATCCTCCGCCTCGGCGGTGGAAAAGGTCAGCTCTTGCAGGATTTTTTTGGCCACCATGCGGATGACCTTGGAATCGTCAACGATCAGACAGGACTTCATGCCCTTTTTGCCTCCCGTAGCGGGACGGCACCCCCAAGTGCCCTCCCGAAACCGTGGTGATACTATTCGTTCTTATTGAAATCCAAAAGCTTGGCGACGTCCAGCACCACAAGCAGCTTGTCTTCCAATCGATAAATTCCCGCCGAGAATTCCCGCCACATGGGGTCGAGAGTCGGCGGGTTGCGTTCGAACTTGGCCGCCGGCAGGGTCAGGACCTCGCCGACCTGATCGACCATCAGCGAATAAAGCTCGCCGTTCTGGTCGACGACCACGCTCATGCCCTTGTTGTCCTCGGCGGCATTGCGCAGCCCCAGGCGCAGGCGGACGTCCACCGCGGTGACGATGCGGCCGCGCAGGTTGAGCGAACCGGCCACCTCACGCGGGGCCAGGGGAATGCGGGTGATCTTCTGCGGCCCCAGAACATCCTGGACGGTCAGCACCTGAATGCCGAACATCTGTCCGTCGATGAACATGGTGACGTAATCCTGGGTCTCCGGCGCCGCCAGTTCGGTGCCGGGGCGCTTCGAGGCGGGAACGATCTGGTTCACTTCGTGGCCCCCCTAATCTTGAGCAGATCCGACACGGCAGCGTGGTTGCGAAGGGTGATCATGCGGCACCTTTGAGCGCGGCGAGGGTCGAAGCGATGGTCTGCAGCAGGGAATCCCGGTCGAACTTGGCCACGTAATCGTTGAAGCCGACTTGGCGTCCCCGCTCGAAATCCTTTTCGGTGGCGTGCGACGACAGGGCGATCATCGGCAGCATCTGCCACCGGCCTTCCGAACGCACCGCCGTGGCGAATTCGAAGCCGCTCATCCCCGGCATCTCGATATCGCTGATGATCAGGTCGAAATCCTGCCCCTGTTCACGCAGGGCCAAAGCCCGGTCGGCCCCCTCGACGGCGGTCACCTCATAGCCGCCCACCGACAAAAGCGGCGTCAGCAGATTGCGGAAGAACGGGCTGTCGTCCACCAGCAGGATCCGCAGCGCCGCATGATCGTCGGTGCCGTATTCCAGATCGGCGCGGCCGAACCAGTCGCCGAAGGCCTGCGGCAGATAATAGCCGGCGTCGATGATGGTGGTCGCCTTGCCGGCGATGACCGCGGTACCGATGACGCCGGGATTGTTGGCCGACAGCTCGACCTTCAGGCGGTCCTCGACGATGTCGACGATTTCCTCGACCACCAGACCCATCGTGTGGTCGCGGTCCGAGAACACCAGAACCGGCTGGCGCCCCTCGGCGGCGAACTGGTTGCTGCCGTCGATGGAAACCAGCGGCATGAGATGGCCGCGATACTGGACCATCGGCTTGCCGTGGCTGTATTCGACATCCTTGACGTCGATCTCCTCCAGGCGGGCCACCAGGGCCAGGGGCACCGCCTTAAGGTCCTCGCCGCCGGCGCGGAACACCAGCAGGCTGGTCTTGGAATCGCCGTGCAGGTCGCGGACCACGGTGCTTTCGGTGGTCTGGCCACCGCCCAGCATGCCGGATTCCCCGGTCGCCCCGGCGATGCCGTTGGGGTCCAGGATCATGATCACCGAACCGTCGCCCAGGATGGTGTTGCCCGAGAACATCGAGATGTGGCGCAGGATCGGCGCCACCGGCTTGACCACGATTTCTTCGGTGTCGAACACCCGGTCGACGATGATGCCGAAGGTGTAGGTGCCGACCTGGGTGACGACGATGAAGGTTTCCTGATCCTCGCCGTTGTTCAGGCGCAGCAGCTTCTTCAGGGACACCAGCGGCAGCAGGCGGTCGCGCAGGCGCAGGACCGGCGCGTTGTTGATCATCTCGATGCCGTGCTCGGAATTGTTGGTGACGCGCACCAGTTCCAGCACGCTGATCTGCGGGATGGCGAAACGCTCGCTGGCGCATTCGACGATCAGCGCCGAAACGATGGCCAGGGTCAGCGGAATCTTGATGACGAAGGTCGAGCCCCGGCCCGGCTGGCTTTTCAGTTCGACGGTGCCGCCGATCTTTTCGATGTTGGTGCGGACCACGTCCATGCCGACGCCGCGCCCGGACACGCTGGTGACCTTTTCGGCGGTCGAGAAGCCGGCCTTGAAGATGAACTGATAGATCTGCTGCGGGTTCATCGCCTCAAGCTCGCTTTCGCTGGCGAGCCCGTTGGCGATGGCCTTCTGCTTGATGCGGTCGAGGTTGAGCCCGCGCCCGTCGTCGGAAATCTCGATGATGATGTGCCCGCCTTCGTGGAAGGCGTTCAGCACCACCTTGCCGATTTCCGGCTTGCCGGCGCGCTTGCGCTCCTCCGGGCCTTCCAGTCCGTGGTCGGCGGAATTGCGGACCATGTGGGTCAGCGGATCCTTGATCAGCTCCAGAACCTGACGGTCCAGCTCGGTCTCGGCCCCCAGCATCTGCAGGTCGATCTTCTTGTTCATTTCGATCGACAGATCGCGGACGATGCGCGGCAGCTTGGCCCAGGCGTTGCCGATCGGCTGCATCCGGGTCTTCATCACCCCTTCCTGCAGGTCGGTGGTGATGTGGGACAGGCGCTGCAGCGGCGCGGTGAATTCGGAATCATCGCGGCCGCGGACCATCTGGAGCAGCTGGTTGCGGGTCAGCACCAGTTCGGACACCAGGGTCATCAGGTTTTCCAGCAATTCCACGTTGACGCGGATCGTCTGGGCGGCGACGGCCGATTCCTTGGGTTCGCCGACGGCGACCGGATGCTCGGCCTGCTTCGCCAGAGCCGGGGGCGACGCGGTCGGAGCCGGGACGCTGGCCCTGACCTCGGGGACCGCTTCCGGCTCGGCGGCAGGAGTCTGGGCCTGGGCCTGGGCCTGGGCAGCGGCTTCCTTGGCGCGCTCCTTGGCCATTTCCACCAGCATGTCGGTATCGGATGCCGCCTTCTTGCCGGCGGCATAGGCGGCCTCGACCTCGGCCAGCAGGTCGGCGGCGACCGGGAAAGGCGGGGCCTCTTCGGCGGCGGCAGCGGCCGGGGCGGCAACCGTGGGGCTGCGCCCTTCGGCCATGTCGTTCAGCTTGGCGATCAGGTCGCCGTCTTCGCCTTCGGGCTCGCACTCGTTCTGTTCCAGATGGCCCAGGATCAGCTTGATGCGGTCGATGGCCTGCAGGATCAGGGTGACGGCGGTCGGCGTCACCTCAAGCTCGCCGTCGCGGAACTTGCCCAGCACGTTTTCCGACGCGTGGGCGACATGTTCCAGCCGCGGCAGACCCAGGAAGCCGCAGGTCCCCTTGATGGTATGCACCAGCCGGAAGATGTTCTGCAGAATGCCCGGCTCGGGGTTCTGCTCCAGCTTGACCAATTCGACGTCAAGCACCGACAGGCTTTCCGAAGTTTCAGTCAAAAATTCGCTGAGGAGATCATCCATCTTCCGCTCCAGCTCCACGCCTTCGAACCCTTCGTCCCTGCAGGTGGAACCACCCCTTCGGCCCCAGCCCTTACGGACAGCATTTCGACTAATAACACGGTGGCCGCAGGTTTAGAAGGACCCTCGCCATCGAAAACATTCGACTTTGTTTATTTTTGCGGCGCAGCAAGAAACGCCAGGCCGCCGGACCGCACCTCTGTGCGCAACCCGCCCCCCGTCCTGTGCGCAAGAGTCCGGGCCAGATAGGCCTGGGCCTCCCGCGGGGAACCCGGGGCGGCGCCCTGTTCCAGCACGGCGGCGACGTCGCCGGACAAGGCCGCCGGCTCGCCGTATGCCTCGACCCGGGGCAGGCCGTCCTCGACGGCGACCACGATGCGGCCGCCGCGCGGCAGAGCATCCTTGGCCAGCACGATCAGGTTGAGCATCAGCCGGGCGGCATCGCCGCCCAGGCCCGCCGGGCCGGCCCGCCAGTCAAGTTCGACCCGCAGCCCAGACGACGCCAGCGACGACAGGTAGCCGTCGACCTGCTCGCGCAGCGCCGCGATGGCCACCGTTCCTGAAGCGGCCGGCCCCAAAGCGGCGCGGAAGAATTTCAGCCGGGCCGACCCGGCTCCGGCGCTGGCCGACACCAGGGCCAGCGTCTCGGCATCGACACCGTCCCCCATGTCGGCGATCAGTTCGGCCCCGGCTGCGGCGGCCCCGACCGGCCCCGACATGTCGTGGCACAGCCGCGCGCACAGCAGTTCCGCCAACGTCACTGCGTCCATTCCCTATCCCTGCCCCTCGAACCATGCTTGAAACATCAAGGCGTGCCACAGTTGGGTCTGCCAGTTCTTGGCGCCGCCGCGATGGTCGCGCCAGCAGGCCCCGATCAGGCCGGCATCCAGCAATCCCTGCCGGCGCAGCCGGTCCTCGTTCAGCAGATCGCCGGCCCAATCCCGCAACTGGCCGTTCAGCCAACGCCCGATCGGAACCTCGAACCCCATCTTCGGGCGGTCGACCAGAGCCCTCGGCACATGGCGGTACAGGACCTCGCGCAGCACCGCCTTGCCGGTGTCGCCGGCGATCTTCAGGTCGGTGGGCAAGCTCCAGGCGAACTCGACCACGGCATGGTCCAGGAACGGCAGGCGCGCTTCCAGGGAACAGGCCATCGTCGCCCGGTCGGTCTTGACGCACAGATCGTCGGGCAGATAGGTCCGGGCATCCATGACCATGACCGCCAGGGCCGGGTCGTCCGTTTCCGGCAGCCCCGTTCCGGAAAAGGCGGTCGGCGCCGGCCGCGCCCCCAGCACCGGCGACGGCATGCCGCGCCAGCGGGCATAATGCTGTCCGTGCAGTTCCCCCAAAGACCCTGCGCGCAGGGTCTCGAACGCCTTCTTCATGCGAAAGCCGGGATAGGACCGCCGCCGCCGCCCGACCAGGGCGCCCAGCCGGGCCGCGGCGTTGGGCACCGAGGCCGGCAGCAGGTCCAGCCCCGCCGCCAGCCGGCGCAGCCACGGCGGCACGCCGTCCAGGCGCCGCCAGTCCCGCGGCAGCGACCTGTAGATGCCGTAGCCGCCGAACAGTTCGTCGGCCCCGTCGCCCGACAGCGCCACGGTGACGTCGCGCCGGGTCGCCCGGGCCAGCAGGCAGGTCGGCAACTGCGCCGGGTCGGCGAAGGGCTCGTCCCAGATGGTCGGCAGGTCGGGCACCAGGGCCAGGGCGTCGTCGTCGGTGATCGGCACCTCGGTATGGCGGGTGCCCAGATAGTCGGCCACCGCCCGGGCATGGGGGCTTTCGTCGTAGCCCGGCTGGTCGAAGCCGATGGTGAAGGTATGGATCGCCTGGCCGGACATCTGCTGCATGATGGCCGCCATCAGCGAGCTGTCGATGCCGCCGGACAGGAACACCCCCACCGGCACGTCCGCCTGCATCCGCAGCGCCACCGAGGACCGCAGCAACTGGTCCAGCCGTTCGCCGGCGGCGGCGGCCCCGCCGGTGAAGGTTCCGGCCACCGCCCTGGCGCGGTCCGGGGCCGACCAGTAGCTCCGCACCGAGAGAGCGCCGCCGCCCGTCACCGTCAGGATGGTCCCCGGCATCAGCTTGCGCGCCGCCGCATAGATGGTGTGGGGGGCGGCGATCCAGCCCAGTTGCATGAACAGGGCCAAAGCCTGGCGGTCGATGGTCCGGTCGAACGACGGATGGACCGCCAGCGCCTTCAGTTCCGACCCGAAGGTCAGGACGCCGCCGGCCTGGGCGTAATAAAGCGGCTTTTCGCCGATGCGGTCGCGGGCCAGATGCAGGGTGCGCTCGGCCCGGTCCCACAGGGCGATGGCGAACATGCCGTCGCAGCGGGTCAGGGCCTGCTCGATCCCCCAGCGGCTGACGGCTTCCAGCAAGACCTCGGTGTCGGAATGGCCGCGCCAGCCGGCCGGCTGCAGCCGGTCGCGCAATTCGGCATGGTTGTAGATCTCGCCGTTGAAGGCGATCACCCAGCGGCCATCCCCCGAGACCATCGGCTGGTGCCCCTGCGGCGACAGGTCGAGAATGGCCAGACGGCGGAATCCCAGGGCGAACCCGGCGGCATCGTCGACCCAGGCGCCCTTGTCGTCGGGGCCGCGGTGCACCAGCGTTCCGGCCATCGCCGCCACGACGGACGCCCGGTCGGGCGTTTGGGCACTCAGGTCAAGAAAACCGGCCAGTCCGCACATGGCTCCCCCTTGTTTGCGGCGACGCACGTTAGCCCGGATTCCCGGACCTGTCACGCAGGTTGCACCGCAGCACCGGGCCGCCCCCTCTACTTTTGGGGGAACCGCCCTGACGTTTTAGTATCGGTCCGCCACCCCCCTCTTGAGTTCGGAGGTCCGGCAGGGCACCATGCCCCCTTCGGGCCGGTCCGGCCCACTGGGATGGATGATGCCCTCGCCCGCCGTTTCGCATGAATTCGCCGATTGCACGGCCCTGGTCGTCGACGACACGCCGGCCAACCGCAATCTGGTGGCCTTCTTCCTGAAGGCGATGGGCGTCGGCAGGATCGAGACGGCCGCCGATGGCCTGGACGCCCTGGAACGGACGGCCGCCATCCGCCCCGACATCATCGTCCTGGACGTCATGATGCCGCGCATGGACGGCTTCGAGTTCCTGCAGCGCCTGCGCGCCACCCCCGCCTTCACCGGCATTCCGGTTCTGGTCGCCACCGCCCTGGACCGTCCGAAGGACATGGCAATGGCCTTCGATTGCGGGGCATCCGACTATATCCGCAAACCGATCGACCGGCGCGAGATGGTCGCCCGCATCGGCGTTCACCTGCGCAACCGTCAGCTGGTCCGCCGCCTGACCGCCTATCACGACCGGGTGCGGCAGGATTTGCGCGCGGCCACCGCCATGCAGGCCGCGCTGCTTCCCTCGGAAGAGCAGATGGCGCACCTGCACCGCCGCTACGGCGTCGCCCTGGCCGCCGCCATCCATCCCTCGACCGAGGTCAGCGGCGACCTGTGGGGCTGGCTGCCCCTCGACGCCGACAGGTTCGCCATCTGGCTGGCCGATTTCTCCGGACACGGGGTGGCCGCGGCCATCAACACCTTCCGCCTGCACGTCATTCTGGACAGCGGCCCCAGCAGCGACCCGGCGGCCACGCTGTCGCGCCTGAACGCCACCCTGGAATCGGTGCTGCCGCGCGGCCAGTTCGCCACCATGCTGTATGTCGTCTGCGATCCCGGCGCCGGAACCCTGGTCTTCAGTTCGGCCGGCGCCCCCGCCCCGGTGGTGCGCCGGAGCGGCGAAGCGGCCGAACTGCACCCTGTCTCGTCGCTGCCGCTGGGGATCCGCGCCGCGACGGCCTATCACAACACCACACTGGCCTTTCCCAAGGGCAGCGCACTGCTGCTCTACAGCGACGGCCTCAGCGAGGCGCTGGACCGCGAAGGCCGCAGCCTGGGGGAAGACGGCGTCCTGGCCCTGAGCGAACGGATCAGCGCCCCCGATGGCCTGGATGCGGCCATCGACGGCCTGAAACAGGCCGGCTACCTGTTCGGCGACGATCTTTCGGCGGTATGGGTCGCCAGCTGATCCGCGCAGGCCGCGTCAGTGCGGCAGCCAGTCGCGCAGACAGGTCGCCAGTTCCCGCGGCGTCGACCGCGACTGGTCGCGGTCGACCGCTCCGACCACCAGGGTCCGGGTGGCGTCGTCCATGCAGCTTTCCAGGGCCGACAGCACGGTGGCGGGCGCCACCAGCACCAGATGGTCGAACAGCCGGATCCGGGCGGCACGTTCCAGCTGGCCGGCGACCCGCCCGGGAAACGGCCGGCGGTCGGCCGGGATGCCGAAGCCCAGAACCGGCTCGGGATCGCTGTGGGGACCGTCGCAACGGTAAAATGATGCCCGCGAGCCGTCGGCAACGCATATCCAGGTGTCTGAGGAACGCATGGCAACCTCCGTGCTCCGGCCCGGCCGCCGCCGGGCACACCCCGTCCCACTTCGGTGAGCATAGCACAATTTCCGCCGATTTGGGGGACCCGGTTGCGCGGCGATGGCCATAACTGGTATTAGGGCGGTTTACGTTGCCCGGTTCGGCCCCTCGGGAGGTGACATGGAAATCAAGGAAGCTTTGACGTTCGACGATGTCCTGCTGGTTCCGGCGGAATCGGACGTTCTTCCCACGCAGGTCGACACCCGCACCCGCCTGACCCGGTCCATCGAACTGGGAATTCCGCTGGTCTCGGCGGCGATGGACACGGTGACGGAATCCCGTCTGGCCATCGCCCTGGCGCAGGCCGGCGGCATCGGCGTGATCCACAAGAATCTCGACATCCAGGCCCAGGCCTCGGAAGTGCGGATGGTCAAGAAATTCGAATCCGGCATGGTGGTCAATCCGGTCACCATCCATCCCGACCAGCCGCTGGCCGAAGCCCTGAAGCTGATGGCCGACTTCAAGATCTCGGGCATTCCGGTGGTCGAGCGCGGCACCCGCCGGCTGGTCGGCATCCTGACCAACCGCGACGTCCGCTTCGCGTCCGACGTTCACCAGCCGGTGGCGGAACTGATGACCAGGGACACCCTGATCACCGTCCGCGAAGGCGTCGACAAGACCGAGGCCAAGCGGCTGCTGCACCAGCACCGCATCGAGAAGCTGCTGGTGGTGGACGGCGACTACCGCTGCACCGGGCTGGTGACGGTCAAGGACATCGAGAAGGCCCAGGCCCACCCCGACGCCTGCAAGGACGATCAGGGCCGACTGCGCGCCGCCGCCGCCACCGGCGTCGGCCCCGACGGCATCAAACGTGCCCAGGCACTGCTGGAAGCCGAGGTCGACGTCATCATCGTCGACACCGCCCACGGCCATTCGCGCGGCGTCATCGACACGGTGCGCCAGATCAAGCGCCTGTCCGACCGCGCCCAGGTGGTCGGCGGCAACATCGCCACCCCCGACGCCGCCCGCGCCCTGGCGGATGCCGGGGCCGACGCGGTCAAGGTCGGCATCGGACCGGGCACCATCTGCACCACCCGCATGGTCGCCGGCGTCGGCGTGCCGCAATTGTCGGCGATCATGGAAGTGGCCGAAGTCACCCGGCAGGCCGGCATCTGCCTGATCGCCGACGGCGGCATCAAGTTTTCCGGCGATGTCGCCAAGGCCATCGCCGCCGGGGCCGACTGCGTCATGATCGGCTCGCTGTTCGCCGGAACCGAGGAAAGCCCCGGCGACGTCTTCCTGTACCAGGGCCGCTCGTACAAATCCTATCGCGGCATGGGGTCGATCGGGGCGATGGCGCGGGGCTCGGCCGACCGCTATTTCCAGGCCGACGTCAACGACAAGCTGAAGCTGGTGCCCGAAGGCGTCGAGGGCCGCGTCCCCTACAAGGGGCCGGTCGGCGCCGTCATCCACCAGATGGTGGGCGGCCTGCGGGCCGGAATGGGCTATACCGGCAACAGCACCATCGCCGAGATGCAGACCCGCTGCACCTTCCGCCGCATCACCTCGTCGGGTCTCAGGGAAAGCCACGTCCACGACGTGTCGATCACCAAGGAAGCGCCGAACTACAAGTCCGAGTGACGCCCGGTCAGGGAGAGTGATGCCAGATCCGGGAGATCGCTTCCGGATTTGATGTCCCGCGCCCCCTGCGGGCGCGGCCAGGGACCCGGCAGCCCCATCGGCTGACGGGGCTGCCGGGTCCTGCGCTCCTCTCGGGACCGGCGATCAGGCGAAGACGGCGTCCAGGGCGGCGCCGGCTTCCGCCAGCCCCTGCTGCACCGCGTCCGGCCCCATGTTCAGGCCTTCGGCATGGATGAAGTGGATGTCGGTGATGCCCAAAAAGCCCAGGACCGTCCGCAGATAAGGCACCTGCGTGTCGAAATCGGTGCCGCGATAGCGGCCGCCGCGGGCCAGCGCCACATAGGCCGTCTTGCCCTTCAGCAGGCCTTCCGGCCCGGTCTCGGTGTAGCGGAAGGTGACGCCGGCCCGGGCGATGGCGTCGATCCACGTCTTGAACTGGACCGGAACGTTCAGATTGTACATCGGCACCCCCAGCACCAGCGCGTCGGCGGCCTGCACCTCGGCGATCAGCGTATCGTCCAGCGCCACCCGCGCCGCCTGCTGGGCAGTGCGCTCGCCGGCCGGGGTGAACAGCGCCTGCAGCGCCGACGGGTCAAGAACCGGGTGCGGTGCCGCGGCCAGATCGCGCCGCACCAGCCGGGCGTCGGGATGACGGGTGCGCAGGCGCTGAACGATGTCGTCGGCGATGCGGGTCGAGGTGCTGGCGTCGCCGCGGATGCTGGCATTGATCTGCAGGATGTTCATGGCGGTTTCCTTGAAGCCATTGGTCTGACGGCACTCTATTGGTTTCATGCGCATTGCAGTAGGCCATCGTTTGGGCAACACTGTTCCATCCATGAAACAATATGATCCCAACGACCTGCTGATCTTCGCCCGCATCGTCGAGACCGGCAGCTTCAGCCGGGCGGCACAGCGGATGGGGCTGCCCAAATCCACCCTGTCGCGGCGCCTGTCGCTGCTTGAGGACCAGTTGGGGGAGCGGCTGCTGCTGCGCACCACCCGCCGGCTGCAGGTCACCGAATTCGGCGAGCGCCTGCTGGAGCACGCCCGGCAGGTCGCCGACGAAGTCGAATCGGTCAGGGCGCTGGTCGAGCACCGCCAGGCCCGCCCCAGCGGCCGGCTGCGGATTTCCATGCCCAGCGACCTGGCCAACCTGCTGCTGTCCGGCATGCTGCACGATTTCATCACCGCCTATCCGGCGGTCTCTCTGGACCTTGACCTGTCGCCGCGCCGCGTCGACATCCTGGGAGAGAATTTCGATCTGGCCATCCGTGTCGGCGACCTGCCCGACGCCACCTTGCTGGCGGCGCGGCGCATCGCCGTCTTCTCGATGGGTCTGTACGCCGCCCCGTCCTATCTGGCGGCCCGCGGCGAGCCGGACACCCCCGACGATCTGGCCCGGCACGAGGCCCTGTGCCTGTCCGGCCCGCACGGCGGCAAGGCCAGCTGGCCGCTGAGCAGCGGCAAAGAACGGCGGGACGAGGTCCCGCCCGGCCGCTTCGTCGCCAACTCCCCCGAACTGCTGACCAACCTGGCCCGGGCCGGAGCCGGAATCGCCGCCCTGCCGGATTATTTCACCCGCCCCTTCGTCCAGCGCAACGAACTGCGCCGGGTGCTTCCGGCCTGGAGCCTGCCGCCTCACACCGCCTGGGCGGTCTTTCCCGGCCGCCGCCTGATGCCTGCCAAGACCCGGGCCTTCATCGACATGCTGCAAACGGCCTTGGCCGGGGCGCCCAGGGCAATCGGGTGACGCCGGTCGCCCGGCCGGACCACCCAGGGCTCCGAACTCAGGTTACGGAAGGGTAAATTTTTGACGTCATGCCCGCGCAGGCGGGCATCCAACCGACGGGAGCCGTCAGGCAATGTCTTCGCAGAGATCGCGCCACTGGGGGTTCATTTGTTGAATGAGATTA
>CAJANN010000155.1 GCA_903941095.1 uncultured Rhodospirillaceae bacterium
AATTAGCCACTTCTTAACCTGGATTCGGAGCCCTGGGGTCATCCCTTGGCGACGGGGGCGCCGTCGCGGTTGCCCCATTCGGCCCACGACCCGTCATAGACCGACACGTCCTTGTGGCCCAGCAGGTGCAGGGCGAAGGCGACGACGCAGGCGGTGACGCCCGAGCCGCAGGTGGTGATGACCGGCTTGGCCATGTCGATGCCGGCGGCCTGGAAGCGGGCCTTCAACTCGCCGGCCGGCTTCAGGGTGCGCTCGCGCTCGTCGATCAGGTCCAGGAAGGGCAGGTTGATCGAGCCGGGGATGTGGCCGCCGGTCTTCACCGGCCACAATTCGGGCTCGGTACCGGCAAAGCGGCCGGCGGCGCGGGCGTCGACGGTCTGTTCGCGGCCCAGTTCGATGTTGGCCTTTACCTGGTCGAAATCGCGCAGCAGGGTCTGGTTGACGTGCGGGATGAAGTGGCGGTCGCGCGGGATCGGGGGCATGTCCTCGACGGCGCGCTGTTCGCGCAGCCACTTGGGGAAGCCGCCATCCAGGATGGCGACGTCGCGGTGGCCGAAATAGCGGAACATCCACCAGGCCCGCGCCGCGGCGCTGGCAAAGCCGGTGCCGTCGTACAGCACCACCTTGTTGCCGTTGCCCAGTCCCAGCTTGCGGACCTTGCTGGCGAACTTCTCGGGCGCCGGCAGCATGTGTGGCAGCGGATTGCCGGTGTCGGCGATCTCGTCGATGTCGAAGAAGACGGCGCCGGGGATATGCTCGGCGTCGTATTCCTCGCGGGCATTGCGGTTCTGGATCGGCAGGTAATAGCTGGCGTCGACGACGCGGACGTCGGGCGCCTTCAGGTGGGCCTCAAGCCATTCGGTGGTGACGATGGCGTCCGGGTTGGCAAAGGTCATGAGGCTCCCCCCTTTTGTTGATCGTTGTTCCTCAGGCCAGCCATTGCGGGATGGGCAGGTCGCGCTCCGCCAGGAAGGCCGGGTTGAACAGCTTGCTTTGATAGCGGGTACCATAATCGCACAGCACTGTCACCACCGTATGACCGGGACCTAATGTCCGGGCGACCTTGATGGCGGCCATGACGTTGATTCCCGACGACCCGCCCAGCACCAGGCCTTCCTCGCGCACCAGATCGAAGATCAGCGGCAATGCCTCGTGGTCGGTGACGCGGACCTGATCGTCGATGGGGGCGCCTTCCAGGTTCCTGGTGATGCGGCCCTGGCCGATCCCTTCGGTGATGGAGCCGCCCTCGGCCTTCAGTTCGCCGTGGGCGTAATGGTTGTACAGCGCCGATCCCATCGGATCGGCCAGCACGATGCGGATGCCGGGATTTCTTTCTTTCAGGGCCATGCCGATGCCGGCCAGGGTGCCGCCGGTGCCGACGGCGCAGGTGAAGGCGTCCACCGTCCCGTCGGTCTGCGTCCAGATTTCCGGGCCGGTGGTGTTGAAATGGCCGATGCGGTTGGCCGTGTTGTCGAACTGGTTGGCCCACAGCACGCCGTTGGGTTCGCTGGCGGCCAATTCCTTGGCCAGGGTCTCGGAATAGCGGACGTAATTGCCGGGATTGGCATAGGGCAGCGCCGGCACCAGCCGCAGGTCGGCGCCGATCAGGCGCAGCATGTCCTTTTTTTCCTGGCTTTGCGTTTCCGGCATGACGATGACGGTGCGGTAGACCAGGGCGTTGGCCACCAGGGTCAGGCCGATGCCGGTATTGCCGGCGGTTCCCTCGACGATCACGCCGCCCGGCCGCAGCAGGCCCCGGGCTTCGGCATCCTGGATGATGGCCAGGGCGGCGCGATCCTTGACCGAGCCGCCGGGATTGAGGAATTCCGCCTTGCCCAGGATGGTGCAGCCGGTGCTCTCCGAGGCGCGCTTCAGCTTTATCAGCGGTGTGTTGCCGATGGTGGCGAGAAAGCCGTCGCGGATATCGGGCATTGCGGTGTCCTTTGTGTATAAATAACAGCTTGAATTATGATATATCCTGCATTCACATCATTTCAAGACTGTAAAAATGTGAAATAGGCGGCCGGGTGCCGGGCGGTGCGCAAGAGGTTGGCCCGGCCCCACCAGATGTGGTATGTCCGCCCCGGACGTTTCATTCGCTTTCGATAGGGTCGCTGCGAACATGGCCGGTCATTCCCAATTCAAGAACATCATGCACCGCAAGGGCGCCCAGGATGCCAAGCGCGCCAAGGTGTTCACCAAGCTGATTCGCGAACTGACGGTGGCGGCGAAGACCGGACAGGCCGATCCCGCCTCGAACCCGCGGCTGCGCGCCGCCATCCAGGCGGCCCGGGCCGCCAACATGCCCAAGGACACGGTGGACCGCGCCATCAAGCGCGGTGCCGGCGGCGACGATGGCGCCAATTACGACGAAGTGCGCTATGAAGGGTACGGTCCAGGATCGGTGGCCATCATCGTCGAGGCGCTGACCGACAACCGCAACCGCACCGCGTCGGAAATCCGCGCCGCCTTCAACAAGAACGGCGGGGCGATGGGCGAAAGCAATTCGGTGTCGTTCATGTTCGACCGCATCGGCGCCATCCGCTACCCGGCCTCGGCGGCCGGGGCCGAGGCGGTGTTCGAGGCGGCGCTGGAAGCCGGGGCCGACAATGTCGAGTCCGACGATGACGGCCACGAGATCACCTGCGCTCCCGACGATCTGGCCGCCGTGCGCGACGCCCTGGAAGCCGTCTTCGGCACCCCGGAATACGCCCGCCTGGACTGGCGTCCGCAGACCAGCGTCCCGGTGGCCGACGAAGATGCGGCCAGGACCCTGATGAAGCTGCTGGACGCGCTTGAGGACAATGACGACGTCCAGCGCGTCCAGGCCAATTTCGATATTTCCGACGAAATCATGGCCAGGCTGGGCTGATCCCGGCCGGCGGCGGAAGGGCGTGTGATCATGCGGGTCCTGGGGCTGGACCCCGGCCTGCGGACCACCGGCTGGGGGATGATCGAACTGGCGGACAACCGCCTGCGCTATCTGGGCGACGGCGTGGTCCGTTCCGACGACAGGCTGTCCCTGGCCCAGCGGCTGGCCCAGTTGCACCGGGGAGTCCAGGCGGTGATCGCCCAGTGGTGTCCGGACGAGGCGGCGGTGGAGCAGACCTTCGTCAACAAGAACCCGGAAAGCACCCTGAAGCTGGGGCAGGCCCGGGGGGTGGTGCTTCTGGCTCCGGCCCTGGCCGGGCTGGAGGTGGGGGAATATACCCCGGCCCAGGTCAAGCAGGCGGTGGTCGGCACCGGCCGGGCCGCCAAGGAGCAGGTGGGAATGATGGTGCGCACGCTGCTGCCCGGTTGCCTGACCGTTCAGGCCGATGCCGCCGACGCCTTGGGCGTCGCCATCTGTCATGCCCATTTGCGGGCCACGGCGCGAAGGATCGGACGATGATCGCCCGGCTGAAGGGGCTGGTGGATTGCCTGGGCGACGATTTCGCCGTCATCGATGTCGGCGGGGTCGGCTATCTGGTCTTCTGCTCGGGGCGGACCCTGGCCCGGCTGCAGGCCGGGCAGGCGGCATCGCTGCACATCGAGACCCATGTCCGCGAGGATCACATCCATCTGTACGGCTTCGCCGAAGCCGGCGAGCGCGACTGGTTCACCCTGCTGACCACGGTGCAGGGGGTGGGGGCCAAGGTGGCGCTGGCGATCTTGTCGGTGGCCGGACCCGAGCAATTGCTGCAGACCATCGCCGCCCAGGACAAGACCCTGCTGACGCGGGCGTCGGGGGTGGGGCCGAAGCTGGCGGTGCGCATCCTGACCGAGCTGAAGGACAAGGCCGGACGCATGGCGCTGGGCGGTTTCGCCCCCGCGGCGACGGCCAATGCGGCGCCGATGCCGGCGGCCGGCGGCGGAGTGATGGAAGACGCCATATCGGCCCTGGCCAATCTGGGCTATCGCCGGCTTGAGGCTTTCGAGGCGGTCGGCGCGGTGGCCCGCGAGCAGGGCGAGGGCGCCGATGCCTCGACCCTGATCCGGCTGTCCCTGAAGCGGCTGGGCAAGGATCTGTCCCGATGAGCCGCGTCGTCTCGCCCGAAACCGCTCCCGGCGATGCCGAGACCCACCTGCGGCCGCAGGTGCTGGACGATTTCATCGGCCAGAGGCAGGTGCGCGAGAACCTGAAGATCTTCATCGAAGCCGCCCGCGCCCGGGCCGAGGCGCTGGACCACACCTTGTTCTTCGGTCCGCCGGGCCTGGGCAAGACCACCCTGGCCCAGATCGTCGCCCGCGAGCTGGGCGTGGGGTTTCGCGCCACCTCGGGGCCGGTGATCCAGCGGGCCGGCGACCTGGCGGCCCTGCTCACCAACCTGGAGCCGCGCGACGTCTTGTTCATCGACGAGATCCATCGCCTTAATCCTGCCATAGAGGAAGTGCTTTATCCGGCGATGGAGGATTTTCAGCTCGATCTCATCATCGGCGAGGGACCGGCGGCGCGCTCGGTCCGCATCGATCTGCCGCCCTTCACCCTGGTGGGGGCGACCACGCGTTCGGGCCTGTTGACCACGCCGCTGCGCGAGCGTTTCGGCATTCCCTGCCGGATGAATTTCTATACCCCCGAGGAACTGGAGCTGATCGTCGCCCGCGGCGCCCGCGTGCTGGGCTTCGCCCTGACCGGCGACGGCGCCGCCGAGGTGGCCCGGCGTTCGCGCGGGACCCCCCGCGTCGCCGGGCGTCTGCTGCGCCGGGTCCGCGACTTCGCCCTGGTCGCCGGTAAAAGTCCGGTCGATGCCGCCATCGCCGACGCCGCCCTGACCCGGCTGGAGGTGGACCGGATCGGCCTGGACGCGATGGACCGGCGCTACCTGACCTGCATCGCCCAGCATTACGGCGGCGGTCCGGTGGGGGTCGACACCCTGGCCGCCGCCCTGTCGGAAAGCCGCGACACCCTGGAAGAAGTGGTCGAGCCGTTCCTGCTGCAGCAGGGACTGATCCAGCGTACGCCGCGGGGGCGCATGCTGTCGGCGTCCGGCTTCAGGCATATCGGCCTGAACCCGCCGCAGGACGTGCTGGTGCAACTGGACCTGCTGGCACGGATGGAGGACGGGGAATGATCTTCACCCATCCGATCCGCGTCTATTGGGAAGATACCGATGCCGGCGGCATCGTCTATCACTCCAACTATCTGAACTTCGCGGAACGGGCCAGGACCGAGATGGTGCGCGGCCTGGGCATCGATCAGCGGGGCTTGGCCGATGGCGGCAAGGGGTTCGCCTTCGCCGTGCGCCGGGCCGAGATGGACTTTCGCAAGCCGGCGCGGCTGGAGGACAGGCTGGAGGTGGAAACCCGTGTCACCGCGGCCGGCGGTGCGTCGCTTTCCCTGTGCCAGGACATCAGACGACTTGACGACGGCGCCGATTTGGTGCGTCTGCACATTGAATTGGCCTTCATCGATCTGGCCCAGGGGCGCCCGGCGCGCCTGCCGGAGACGATTCGGGCCACCTTGCGGGCTTTGGTAAGCGAAAGGCGATAATCATGGATCCTGTTCAGTCGGTGCAGCTGGCGGGCTCGGTCGTGGAGCATGATCTCTCCATGTGGGCTCTGTTTCTGCGGGCGGACATCATCGTCAAGGTGGTGATGGTGGCGCTGCTGGCCGCCTCGTTCTGGTGCTGGGCGATCATCTTCGACAAGCTGATGCGGCTGCGGTCGCTGTGGCAGCGGGCGGAACAGTTCGAGGAATCCTTCTGGTCGGGCGGCTCGCTGGAAGAACTGTACGACCGCATCGGCTCGCGGCCGATGGACCCCATGAGCGCCATCTTCGTCTCGGCCATGCGCGAATGGCGACGTTCGGCGGCCAAGGGGCTGGCCGACCGCGAGGCCACCCGCGTCAGCCTGCCGCAGCGCATCGACCGGGTGATGCACGTCACCCTGGGCCGCGAGATGGACATCCTGGAACGGAATCTGGGCGTGCTGGCCTCGGTGGGGTCGACGGCGCCGTTCATCGGCCTGTTCGGCACCGTCTGGGGCATCATGAACTCGTTCCAGTCCATCGCCGCCACCAAGAACACCTCGCTGGCGGTGGTGGCGCCCGGCATCGCCGAAGCATTGTTCGCCACCGCCCTGGGGCTGGTCGCCGCCATTCCGGCGGTGATCGCCTACAACAAGATCTCCAACGACCTGGACCGCTATTCCAAGCGGCTGGAAAATTTCTCGGGCGAGTTCGGCGCCATCTTGTCGCGCCAGCTTGAGGAGAAGGCCTGATGGGCGCCGCCATCGGAGGCAAAAGGGGCGGCCGCCAGCGCCATCGCCCGATGGCCGACATCAACGTCACTCCGATGGTCGACGTGATGCTGGTGCTGCTGGTCATCTTCATGGTGACCGCGCCGTTGCTGACCGCCGGCGTCCAGGTCGACCTGCCCAAGTCCGAAGCCGCCCCCATCAAGGGCGACGACCAGCCGCTGTCGGTGACCGTCGACGCCGCCGGCGACGTGTGGATCCAGGAAACCAAGGTGACGATGGAAGAGCTGGTTCCCAAGCTGCAGGCCATCACCGCCGCCAAGCCCGATACCCGCATCTTCATCCGCGGCGACAAGGGCATCAATTACGGCCGGGTGATGGAAGTCATGGGAACGCTGGGCGGAGCCGGTTTCACCAAGGTGGCCCTGGTCACCGAGATGAAGCAGGGCGACGCGGCCAAGCCGGCCAAGAAGGGGGTGAAGTAAGCCTTGTCCGCCATGCTGCGCCGCGACAGCTATATCTATTCCGGGGTGCTGCACGTCGTGGCGGCGCTGCTGGCGGTGTTCGGCCTGCCGCATTTCTTCCGCGATCCGCCGCCCCAGGAAACCCCGATGGTGGTCGATCTGGTGCCCATCGGCGCCAAGACCAACCCGCCGCCGAAGCAGGCCGACGAACCCCAGCCCGAACCGGCCAAGTCCGAGCCGCCCAAGCCCGAGCCGCCCAAGCCGGAACCGCCGAAACCCGAGCCGCCCAAGCCGGCCCCGCCGCCGCCGCCGAAGCCGCCCGAGCCCGAACCGCCGCCGCCGCCGAAGCCGGAACCCAAGCCGGAACCGTTGCCGCTGCCCAAGCCCGAGGCCAAGCCGGAGCCGAAGCCCACGCCGAAGCCGCCGGAACAGAAGCTGTCGGACATGAAGCCGCCGCCCAAGCCGCAGCCGCAGACCGACGTCGATTCGCTGCTGAAGACGCTGGAGAAGCCGAAGCCGAAGAACGCCATCGACGATCTGCTGAAATCGACCAAGGACGCCAAGCCGGCGCCGCCCACCCCGACCCAGGGCGCCCAGACCAGGCCGCAGGGAGTGAAGGGATCGGACCAGCACAATCCGCTGGAGCCGGTGTCGCAGACCGAGATGGACCGGATCCGCGCCCATGTCGAAAAGTGCTGGGTGCCGCCGGCCGGCGCCAAGGAAGCCGACAAGCTGGTCGTGGCGATCCGCGTTTTCGTCCAGCCCGACGGCTCGGTCAGCGACGCCCAGATCGTCGACCGGCCGGTCTTCGCCGACAGCTTCTGGCAGGCTGCCGCCGACAGCGCCCGCCGCGCCGTGCGCACCTGCAGCCCGTTGCCGATCCCCAAGGACAAGTTCGATACCATGAAGAACGGTGATCTGGTCCTGACCTTCGACGTCGCCAAAGCGATGGGACGGCGCTGACCATGACGATGCCCTGTTTTCTCTCCTCCGGATGGACGATGACCATGCTGAGCCGATTTCGCCACGCCGCCCTGCTGGCGGCCTTTGCCCTTCTGAGCCTTGTGGCCGCCCTGCCGGCCGGGGCGGAGGTGCGTATCGACATCACCCGCGGCCACATGCGGCCGCTGCCCATTGCCATTCCCGACCTGTTCGGCGGTCAGCCGCAGGAAACCCAGGTCGGCAAGGACATCGCCCGGGTGGTCGCCGCCGACCTGGAGCGGTCGGGCCTGTTCAAGCCCATCGACAACCGCGCCTTCATCCAGACGGCGGCCTCGTTGCAGGCCGGGGCGCGATTCGCCGACTGGAAGCAGATCAATGCCGAGGCCCTGGTGCAGGGCAAGATCGATATCGGTGCCGACGGCCGCATGCGGGTCGAGTTCCGCCTGTGGGACGTGTTCAACGAACAGCAGATGGCCGGTCAGGCCTATACCGCCTCGCCGGCGGGCTGGCGCCGCATCGCCCACCTGATCGCCGACGCCATCTACAAGCGCATCACCGGCGAAGACGGCTATTTCGACACCCAGATCGTCTATATCTCGGAATCGGGTCCCAAGAACGACCGCAAGAAGCGTCTGGCCATCATGGACCAGGATGGCGAGAACCACCGCTTCCTGACCTCGGGCGACGATCTGGTGCTGACGCCGCGTTTCTCGCCGACGGCCCGCGAAATCACCTACATGTCCTATTACAAGGGGGTGCCGCGGGTCTACGTTCTGCAGATCGATACCGGCCGCCGCGAGCTGCTGGGCGATTTCCCGGGCATGACGTTCGCGCCGCGCTTTTCGCCGGACGGCAACAAGGTGGCGCTCAGCCTGGCCCAGGACGGCAACACCGAAATCTACGAGATGAACCTGATGACGCGGCAGAAGCGGCGTCTGACCAACCATCCGGCCATCGACACCTCACCCAGCTTCTCGCCCGACGGCAGCCGGGTGGTGTTCAACTCGGATCGCGGCGGCGCCCAGCAGCTTTACGTCATGGATGCCGATGGCGGCAACGTCCAGCGCATCAGTTTCGGCGATGGCCGCTATGCGACTCCGGTATGGTCGCCACGCGGAGACCTCATAGCCTTCACCAAGATGAAGGGGGGGGAATTCTTCATCGGCGTCATGCATCCCGATGGTTCGGGCGAGCGTCTTCTGGCCCAGGGATTCCTTGTGGAAGGCCCGACCTGGGCCCCCAACGGCCGTGTTCTGGCCTTCTGGAAGGAGGGGCCGTCGGATGAACGCGGGCGCGGCATCTCGTCCCGCCTTTATACGATCGATCTGACCGGATTCAACGAACGTCAGGTGGTTACGCCGATGGACGGTTCGGATCCTGCGTGGTCCCCCTTGATTCCCTAGGGGAAGATAAGTATAGTCCGCGGCGATTAGGATTTGTTCCGACGGCATCGGTCCTGTTTCGGTGTCGAAGGAAGGGTTGCGTTGGCTCTTTTCGGGCCAGCGTGGCGTCTGTAAAAATAGGTCCGATCTGCCATCCTTTTTCAGCGTTCCATTGAGGGGGTCCTCAAATATGAAACTGCGTTTTATGAGCATCTTCGCCGCCGCCGCCCTGCTGGCCGCCTGCGAATCGGCCCCTGAGTCGGGCGCCACCCAGGCCGGTTCGGCCACTGCCAATCCGCCGGTTGCCAAGCCCAGCATCGTTCCGGGCTCGGAGCAGGACTTCATCGCCAATGTCGGCGACCGCGTCTTCTTCGACTACGACAAGTTCGCCCTGCGCGCCGATGCCAAGGGCACCCTGGACAAGCAGGCTGCCTGGCTGAAGAAGTACCCGACCTACACGATGACCATCGACGGTCATGCCGACGAGCGCGGCACCCGCGAGTACAACCTCGCCCTCGGCGAGAAGCGCGCCAATGCCGTGAAGGACTTCCTGGCTGCCAATGGCGTTGCCGCGACCCGCGTCAAGG
>CAJANN010000156.1 GCA_903941095.1 uncultured Rhodospirillaceae bacterium
CCGGGCCGCGGCTGGGCACCGCCGGCGACCTGCCGGCCAACGACCATCGTTATTGGGACATGGCCGGCCAGCTGGACTGCATCGCCGAGACCATCAATACCATGTCCTACCTGGACCGTCTGGCCCTGGCCGGCCTGCTGCGCCACCATGACGTCGGACGCGAAGTGATCCGTTTCACCCTGATCTTGCAGCACATCGCCGTCGAGATCGTCGACGTCGTTTCGAACGACAGCTGGGTGGTGGATTCCTGGCCCGGCGCCAACGGCGAGGACCCGGTCATCGAGCCTTATTCCCTGTGGCGCGGCGCCTGGCAGGTGTGAGCAGGGTGATCGCCCTTGGACGAGCGCAGCGAGGAAGCCTAAGGGGGCGGATGCCCCCCGCCGGCGATTGAGGCAGACATGAAATAAGGCAGGGTGATCGCCAAATGCGATCACCCTGCAGGTGTGAGTGCGTTGTTTCGCCCTGCCACACCTGCTATATCAGGCTCAGGGGTCGAACGGCCCGCCGTCTCCCGGCCCGCGGTTGCCGCGCGCCTTACTCTCATTTCCGGATGTTTCTCATGGCCCGACGCAGACAGATCTACGAAGGCAAGGCCAAGGTCCTTTTCGAAGGGCCAGAGCCCGGCACCCTGGTTCAGTACTTCAAGGATGATGCCACCGCCTTCAACAACAAGAAGAAGGGCACCATCACCGGCAAGGGCGTGCTGAACAACCGGATCAGCGAGTATCTGATGCTGCGTCTGGCCGAGATCGGCATCCCCACCCATTTCGTCCGCCGCCTCAACATGCGCGAGCAGCTGGTGCGCGAGGTCGAGATCATTCCGCTGGAAGTGGTGGTCCGCAACATCTCGGCGGGCTCCCTGGCCCAGCGGTTCGGGCTGTCGGAAGGCACGCCGCTGCCGCGCTCGATCGTCGAGTATTATTTCAAGTCCGACGCCCTGGGCGACCCGATGGTCTCGGAAGAGCACATCACCGCCTTCGGCTGGGCCAATCCCCAGGATCTCGACGAGATCATGAGCCTGTCGCTGCGGGTCAACGACTTCCTGACCGGCCTGTTCCTGGGCATCGGCATCCGGGTGGTCGACTTCAAGCTGGAATTCGGCCGCCTGTACAACGGCGACGACATGCAGATCGTCCTGGCCGACGAGATCAGCCCCGACAATTGCCGCCTGTGGGACATCAAGACCGGCGAGAAGATGGACAAGGACCGCTTCCGCCGCGATCTCGGCAATGTCGAAGAGGCCTATCAGGAAGTGGCACGCCGCCTGGGCATTCTGCCCGAGGGCGGTCCCCGCGACCTGAAGGGCCCCAGCACCATGCAGTAACTCCGGCAAAGGAATTTCCCGTGAAGGCCAAGGTTCACATCACCCTCAAGAACGGCGTCCTCGATCCCCAGGGCAAGGCGGTGCAGCATGCGCTGGCCTCGCTGGGCTTTGCAGGCGTCAAGGATGTCCGCCAGGGCAAGTTCATCGAACTGGATCTGGCCGAGACCGATCCGGCCAAGGCCCGCGACGCCGCCGAGCAGATGTGCCGGCAGTTGCTGGCCAACACCGTGATCGAGAATTACAGCATCGATCTGGTCGACTGACCGTTCCGGTCGGGATGCGTGGAAAGGGCCGGACCGTCGAGTTCCGGCCCTTTTTCATGGAATCCGCCGGGATCGGGTCCAAAAGGGAGTTGGCGTCCATGCCCGTGATCGTCGCGATCTTTCTGCTGCTGTTCAGCCTGCCGTCCTGGGCGGCCCCGGTCCGCTGCTCGGAGGACGGCGAGGGCGGGGCCTGCGTCTGGGGCCGTGCCGAGGGGTTCGATGGCGGCACCGTCCAGATTCGCGGCCTGAAGATCCATCTGGTGGGTATCGTCGCCCCCGCCCGCCGCGATCTGTGCGCCAACCGCACCACCCGGGACGAGTTCGATTGCGCCCGCCCGGCCCGCAAGCGCATGGGCGAGCTGTTGGCCAAGGGCGTGGCCTGCGACGTGCTGGATGTCGCCGGCGACCGTCTGCACGGCCGCTGCCGGGTGGCCGACGGCGATCTCGCCCGCCTGCTGGTGGCCGCCGGCGTCGCCCGGGCCCACAAGGACGGCCCCTACGAGCCGGATCAGACCGCCGCCCTGGCCCAGCACAAGGGGTTGTGGCAGGCGGACATCGTCCTGCCGCGGGAATGGGACAACGTCCGCCGGAAAGGCGACAAGGCGGAGTGAATGTCGACGATCTGGCGGCGGCCGGGGCGGAAAATTGTGCCTATTTCGATGAAAATCGTTGAAATTGATGCGGGTGGAGTGCGATGGTGACCGCCTGCGTGAACGAAACCTTAACAGTGCCGGGTGCTGGATGATTCTAGGTCGGATTCTGGGGTGGGTTCTGTTGGTCCTGGCCGTAGTCATGGCCTCGGCCGATGCCGTGATGGCCCTTGGTCCTGCGGACTATTCCGCTATCCTGACGTCGGACGTGCTGACGCTGCTGACCGGCGGCGCCCCCGAGGCGGCCGCGCCCAGCCGCTCGCTGCTGGCCACGGCCGGGGCGGCCCTGCTGGATCTGCCGGCCTGGGTGGTCATGGGAACCTTCGGCACCGTCCTGCTGTTTTTCTGCCGTCCGCGCGTCAAACGCTTCCGCTTCCGCCGGGGATGAACTCCCGGACCGCCGTCATGCGTTGGCGGCAGGTCTGACGGGCCGCATCCCGGCTTGCCGTTTTCCGTCAAACGCGCCACTCTGCCTTAGGTATCCTGTCGGGATACGGCCAAGGGGGGAGAGCTGCTTTTGTCCTCGACGGTAATCTATACGCATCCCGTGTGCCTGGAACACGACACCGGCGAATACCATCCCGAGTGCGCCGACCGCATTCGTGCCATCAACCATATCCTGGATCATGAGGAATTCATGTATCTGCCGCGGGAAACGGCCCCGGCGGCGACGTTGGAGCAGATCCTGCGGGCTCACCCGCAAAGCCATTACGACCGGGTCATGGCGGCTGTCCCGGACGAGGGTTGTGTCGAGCTGGACGGCGACACCATGCTGTCGCCGAAATCCGGCGAAGCCGCGTTGCGTTCGGTCGGGGCGGCCTGCGCCGCCGTCGACGAGGTGGCGACGGGGCGGGCCCGCAACGTCTTCGTCGTCACCCGGCCGCCCGGCCACCATGCCGAGCGCGAGCGGGCGATGGGCTTCTGCTTCTTTTCCAACGCCGCCATCGCCGCGCTGCACGCCCGCGACGCCCACGGCTTCAAGCGGGTGGCCGTGGTCGATTTCGACGTCCACCACGGCAACGGCACCCAGCAGGTCCTGTGGGACGAGCCCGGCACCTTCTATGCCTCCAGCCATCAGGCCGACGCCTTCCCCTATACCGGCCTGCCCGAGGAAACCGGGGCTCCCGGCGGGGCGGTGGTGGTCAACGTGCCCCTGCCGGCCGGAACCGGGTCCGAGGCTTTCCGGGCCGCCTATACCGACGTCATCCTGCCCGGACTGAGGGACTTCGCTCCGGATTTCCTGATCATCTCGGCCGGCTTCGATGCCCATGCCGCCGACCCGATGGCCCATCTGCGCCTGCAGGTCGGCGATTTCTCCTGGCTGACCCGGCAACTGGTCGACGTCGCCCGCGCCCAGTGCGGCCGGCGGATCGTGTCGTTGCTGGAAGGCGGCTATGATACCCGCGCCCTGGCGGCCTCGGTCGCCGCCCATATCCGCGGGCTGATGGAAGGGTAGACCCATGAGCTTCATTCAATGGACCCAGGACATGTCGGTGTCGTCGGCCGAACTGGACGACCACCACCGGATGATCATCGACTGCCTGAACCAGTTGCATCCCCTGCTGGAAGCCGGCGGCCCGCCGGCCCAGGTGCGGGCGGTCATGGCCAAGCTCGAGGATTTCGTCCTGGTGCATTTCGCCCAGGAGGAACAGGAAATGAAGCGGGCCGGCTATCCCGACTGGCGGACCCACCGGGACCTGCACGACCGCATGTACGACGTGGTCTTCAGCCTGAAGTCCGACATCGAGCGCGGCAACGAACTGGATGCCCGCCAGCTGTTCAACATGATCAACGACTGGCTGGTGACGCACATCCTGGGCGAGGACCGCAAATACGTCCCATACCTTGGTCATCCCGAACGTCCGCCGGTGGCCCAATGGCGGCGCTCGAACGGCCGCGAGTGTTGACGGGCGCCAGGCTTTTTTCCCGAAACATGCCCCGTCCGTGCGCATCCGTGTGACTGCGGCGGGAAAATTTGCTATTGTGTTGCGTGCCCTAGATATCAACCGCCGGAACGGGGCGACGTGTCCTGGGTGTCGGCATCTTCCATCAACAGAATGGCGAAAGGGAGAACCCACCATGAGCAAGCTATTGAAGGCCTTTGTCGCGCTCGCTATCGGTGCGCTGACGGCCGGCTGGGGAGCCGGGGGGCTTGCGGCCGATCCGCCGGTCTCGATGCTGATCCAGGCGGTCGGTACGGTGGAGGTCAGCAAGGACGGGGCGAAGTGGACCCCGGTGACCCGCAACAAGTTCCTGTTTGCCGGCGATATGGTCCGCACCGGCGCCGATGGCGGCGGCAAGCTGATCGATCAGGCCAGCAACATGGCCCAGACCCTGGGGGCCAGCTCCGAGGTGAAGGTCGAGGCGGCCGGCGTCAAGGCCGTGGCCGGGACCCTGTCCAAGCCCGAGCCGGCCAGCGGCGATCTGGTCGCCGGGCTGGGCAACCGCTTCGCCGAGGCCCAGCGCTATACCACCGTGCGCCGTGCCGTCAACAAGGACGGCCAGGAAATCAAGCTGCGCCTGATTTCCCAGGTCACCCTCAGCGCCACCTATCCCGATCTGGTGTGGGAAGGCTACGGCAAGCAATATTCCTATCTGCTCAGCGTCGACGGCAAGGAAATCGCCGTTCCCGGCGCCGAAGGCGACATGATCCGCTTCAGGCTGCCGGAACTGGCTGCCGGCAAGCATTCCTTCACCGTGGCGGTGACGGAAGGCGGCAAGAAGGTGGCCGACGCCGAAAAGGAAGGCTCGATCGTCTGGCTGTCGCCGGCCGAAGACAAGGCCTTGTCCGACGAACTGGCCAAGGTTCGGGCGGCCACCGGGTCGGATGACTTCACCGCGGCCAGCCTGTTGGATTCCAAGGGCGTGACCGTGGCGGCGATGGACCTGTACCGCAAGTATTTCGACGCCAACAGGACCGACAACGACATGCGGCCGTTGCTGATCAAGGCTTACAACGATCTCAAGCTCAAGGACCTGCGGCAGAAGGAAGCCCTGGTCTACAACGAGCAGCTGCAGGCCAACTGAGGCCGAGGCCAGATGCCCCGCCGGTTTCCGGCGGGGTTTTTTCCAGTGACGGGGGCCGGGGATGGGGAAGCTGTTCAAACGCTATGACGTGCTGCTGACGGCCGTGTTGTTTCTGCTGGCCATTCCGGCCCAGCATTTCGAGTGGTTCGCCCTGCTGGAGGATCAGACCCTGTCCTTCCGGCACCAGTTGCGTCTGGCCTATGGATCTTCCAAGGACCTGGCTTTCTCCAAGGACGACATCGTCCTGGTCAATACCGACGAGGCCTTTTTCAAGGCCTACAAAAGCTTCCCGCTGCGCCGGACCGACATTGCCGCCATCGTGCGCAACCTGAAGGAACTGGGTGCCAAGACCATCGCCGTCGACATGCTGATGGACTTCCCCAGTTCGTACGGCGAGGATCCGGCCCTGGCCGAGGTGCTGAACGGGGCCGGCAACACCTTGCTGGTGGCCCAGGCCGAGTTCAACCGGCGGCAGTTCGTCAAGCTCAACCGCCCGGCCGAGATTTTGGACGCCGCCTCGCGCAGCGCCTATACCAACATCAGCTCGAACAGCTCGCTGCTGACCATGCTGTCGCGCCTGAAGGTCTATCCCGAGGTCGCGGCCCAGACCGACGGCTGGCCGTTCGCGGTGCAGGCGGCGGCGATGTATCTGGGAATCGAGCCGAAGCTGGACGGCAGCGTCCTGCGGCTGGGCGACATCGCCGTGCCGCTGGACCACGATCATCGCCTGTATATCGATTTTCCGCCGCTGCCCACCGGCAGCCGCTTCCTGAGCCAGACCGCGGGGATCAGCGCCCTGGAGTTCCTGGACATTTCCGGCCTCGATGAAAACGAGCGGGAAGAGCTGTCCTATTGGGTGCGCGACAAGATCGTCGTCATCGGCGACACCTCGGAAGTGTCGCACGACTGGTTCGACACGCCGGTCGGCATGGTCTATGGGGTGGAAATCATCGCCGACACCATCCACACGCTGCTGCGCGGCGGGCCGCTGCGGTCGCCGTCGCTGGAGATCGAGGCGGCGGTGGTCCTGCTGGCCCTGCTGGCCATGCTGATTCCGGCCAGCCTGAGCAATCCGCTGCTGCGCGGCCTGTCGGCGCTGGGCATCCTGGCCGGCTTCGCCGCCCTGGCCAGCCTGGCCTATGTCCGGGCCGGACTGGTGCTGCCGATGTCCTATGTCCTGCTGGCGGCGGTGCTGGGCTATCTGCTGATCGAGTACCGCAACTACATGCTGGAACGCGACCAGAAACAGCAGATTTCCAAGACCTTCGGCCAGTACATCCCCACCGAACTGGTGGAAGAGATGAACCGCAGCGGCCAGCAGGTGTCGGTCGGCGGCGAAAGCCGCGAGATGACGGTGCTGTTTTCCGACGTGCGCGGTTTCACCACCATCTCGGAAGGTCTGGCGCCGCAGGAACTGACCACCCTGATGAACGCCTTCCTCAGCCCGATGACCCGCATCATCCACGAACATCGCGGCACCATCGACAAATACATGGGCGACGCCATCATGGCCTTCTGGGGGGCGCCGCTGCACGATGCCGACCATGCCCGCCACGCGGTCCAGGCGGCGCTGCGCATGCATACCGGCATGGAGGAACTGGCGGAAAGCTTCGTCGCCCGCGGCTGGAAGCCGCTGAAGATCGGCATCGGCCTGAATACCGGGGTGATGAATGTCGGCAACATGGGATCGGACTTCCGGCTGGCCTATACCGTGCTGGGCGACGCCGTCAACCTGGGCTCGCGCCTGGAAAGCCTGACCAAGCAGTACGGCATCAACATCATGGTCAGCGAGTACACGCTGGCCGCGGTTCCCGATCTGGTGGCCCGCGAACTGGACCGGGTGCGGGTGAAGGGCAAGGATCAGCCGGTCCGCATCTTCGAACCGATCGGCTTTGCCGGCGAAGTGGACCAGACCACCCTGGACCGGCTGGCCCGGTACCAGGAGGCGTTGACGCTTTATGTCGGGCAGAAATGGGATGCCGCCCGCGCCGCCTTCGAATCCCTGGCCGCCGAAGAGCCCGACCGGAAAATCTATGGCATCTACCTTGAGCGGATCGCCCATTTCGTCGCCGAGCCCCCGGGCGAGGCATGGGATGGCGTCTATACCCACAAGGAAAAGTAAGCCGGTTCAACAGGAGCCTTCCGCATGGCCGCGCGTCGATCCCTGATAGCTTTTTCCTGCGTGACCGCCCTGTCCCTGGGTCTGGCGGTCCTGCCCGCGGTTCCGGCCCTGGCGCAAGGGGCCGCCCCGGGTTTCGCCGAACGGGCCAGGCAGTCCCTGCAGAAGGGCGACGCCGCCGGCGCCCTGGCCCTGTTCATGCGGGCGCATCAGGCGGCGCCGGACAATCTGGATTATGCCCACAATGCCGCCGCCCTGGCGATGCAGCTGGGGGATTCCGACGCCGCGGCGACCATGTTGCAGACCGCGCATCGGCTGGCCCTGGCCGCCGGCCGGCGCGACGACGCCACCGCCTATGCCGGCGAGGTCGCCAAGCTGCGCGAGGCGCTGCCCGCCTGGGTCGCCGAGCGTCAGGCCAAGGCGTCGGCGGTACCGGCCGGCCGCGAATCGGCGGTCGGAATCTGGAGCCGCATGCGCCAGGCCGCCACCGCTGCCGCCGGTGCCGGCGACGTCGCCCGGGCGCAGGACGTGGCGGCGCAGGCTTTGGCCGTCGCCACCGACAATTTCGGCGCCGAACACGTCGCCGCCATCTTCAGCGGTTCGGACCTGGGGCAGATCCTGGCCCTGGCCGGCCGCAACGCCGAGGCCGAAAGCGCCTATCGCGCCGCCATCGCCGTCGGCGAGAAGGGGCTGGGGGCGGGGCATCCCGAGGTTCTGAAGATCCAGGGCCATCTGGCGGCGCTGGAGACCGGGCAGGCCCGCTATGCCCAGGCGGCACGGATTCACGGCGAGATGGCCAAGGCCGCCGCGCAGGCGCTGGGCGTGCGTCACGGCCTGACCCTGGACGCCCAGGCGGCCCAGGCCCGTGCCCTGCAGAACGCCGGGCGCTATGCCGAGGCCGACACCGCCCTGGCGGCGGCCTGCGACGCCCGGCGCAAGAGCTACGGCGACCTGCACCCCAAGACCGGGCGCTGCCTGGCCCAGCAGGCGGAACTGGCCCGGCAGAGCGGCGAATTCGACAAGGCGGCCGATCTGATCGGCAAGGCGCTGTCCATCCAGGACGGCGCGATGGCCGCGGGCGACCCCGCCGGCTTCTCCACCCGGTCCGAGGCCGCCGCCATCGCCCTGCGGCAGGCGCGGCTGCCGGAAGCCCAGGACATGCTGGAATCCCTGCTGGCCGATGCCGAGGCCGCCGGCGACGTCGAGACCGCGATTGCCGCCAAGGGCGATCTGGCCGAAGTGGTCGACGAGCGCGGCGACCACGCCCGTGCCGAGACGCTGGCCAAGGAAGTTCTGGCCCACCAGACCGGGATTCTGGGCGACGCCCACCCCAATACGGTGGCCACCCTGTCCTCGCTGGGGGCGATCTACCGCAAGCAGGGCCGGCTGGCCGAGGCCGAGGCGGTGTTCAAGGACGCCTATGGCCGCTTCGACAAGGTGCTGGGCCTGGGGCACCGTTCGACCATCGTCGCCGCCAACAATCTGGGCGAGATCCTGGAAAAGGAAGGCCTGTACGATCAGGCCGAACCCTATCTGCGCACCGCCGTCGAGGGCAGCCGCAAGGTTCTGGGCGACAGCCATCCGTCCACCCTGGTGGCGATGAACAATCTGGCCCTGCTGAACGAAAGCCAGGGCAATTTCGACAAGGCGGAAGCCTTCTACAAAAGCGCCATCGCCGTGTTCACCCGGAAGGCCGGGGCCAACCATCCCGACACCATCGCCTTCGTCAACAACCTGGCCTATCTGCACCTGCTGAAGGAAGAGTTCGACAAGGCCGAGCCGCTGTTCCGCCAGGTCGCCGCAGCCTGGACCAAGACCTACGGCGCCCGCCACCAGAACACCCTGAAGGCCCGCAACTCGCTGGCCCGCACCCTGCACCGCACCGGCAAGCTGGCCGATGCCGAGACCCTGTTCCGCGACGTGCTGGGAACCCGCCGTCAGGTTCTGGGCGAGCGTCATCTCGACGTGCTGCGGTCCGAGATCGATTACGGCAACCTGCTGCGCACCGCCAAGCGGCTGGACGAGGCCGACAGCCTGCTGACGTCGGCCCGTGCCGTCGCCGAATCGGTGCTGGGGCCGCTGCACCCCTATACCTTCGAGGCGCTGAACGCCCTGGCCGCGGTGAAAGAGGGCAAAGGCGACCTGAAGGGCGGCTTCGACGTTCGCCAGACCCTGTTCGCCCGGCGCACCGACTTCCTGAACCGCATGCTGTACGTCACCGGCGACAATGCCCGCGAAGGCTATGTCCGTCTGCATCAGCCGGAACTGGCGGCCTATATGGATCTGCTGACCCGGCTGGACCCGGTCGCTGCCGGCCGGGGTTTTCTGGATATCAGCCTGAACCGCAAGGGCATCCTGTTCAAGGTGGCGTCCGAGCTGCAGCAGATGGGGCGCCTGTCCCGCGACCCCGAACTGGAGCGTCTGAGCCGCGAACTGACCGAAACCCGCAAGAAGCTGGCGGCCCTGACCCTGTCCGGTCCGACCGAGGAAACCCGGGACAACCACGTCGAGATCGTCAGCGGGCTGGAAGAAAGCATCAACCGCCTGCAGGGCGACCTGGGCCGGGCCAGTGTCCGCTTCCAGAAAACCACGGAACGCATCAAGCTGGAGGAACTGGTCTCGTTCCTGCCGGACGAGGCCGTCCTGGTCGATTTCCAGGTCTTTTCCGTCGAGGGCCGGCAGCGTCTGGTCGCCGCCACCTTGCGCAAGGAAGACGGCAAGCCGGTTTTCGGCATGGTCCAGTACAAGGATGCGGCAGCCGTCGACGCCGCCATCCAGAAGTACCGCACCGATATCCAGAGCGAGGAAATCGAGCTGGACGAGATGCTGGAGACCGGCCAGAAGACCTATGACCTGATCTGGAAGCCGCTGGCCGAGGCGGTCGGCAGCAAAAGCCGCGTCTACGTCATCCCCGACGGCATGCTGAACATCCTGCCCTTCACCGCCCTGGTGGAAAAGAACGGCAAATATCTGATCGAACGCCTGGACCTGCACATCTATACCACCGCCCGCAACCTGCTGCCGTCGAAGCTGCCGGCGGCCCAGGGCGGCTATATGATCAATGCCGGTCCCGACTACAATACCGACGCGGTGGCCGGCAAGGACACGCTGGAGAAGGCGCGGTCCCGCGGCGGGGCCGTCCACGAAGGCCTGCGCGGCATGTCGTCGGGCATGCGCGGCCTGAAGTTCGACCCGCTGCCCGGCGCCGAGAAGGAAGGCCAGCTGATCCGCCAGAAGGTCGAAGGCGTCGGCAAGCCCAATGTCATCTTCAGCAAGGCCGCGGCGCAGGAACAGGTGCTGCGCGATTTGCGCCAGCCGCCGGAAATCCTGCACATCGCCACCCACGGCTTCTTCCTGAAGCCGGACGACACCCTGAGGAAGCGCCTGCTGAAGCTGCAGCGCGGCGGCGACATCCAGTTGCCGCCGCCCGGCGACAATCCGCTGCTGCGGTCGGGGCTGGCCTTTGCCGGCATCAACGCCAACGCCCAGCTGCTGGGGGAAATCGACACCGACAATGACGGCGTCCTGACCGCGCTGGAGGTGCTGGGGCTGGACCTGACCGGAACCCGGCTGGCCATCCTGTCGGCCTGCGAGACCGGCCTGGGCGAAATCCACGAGGGCGAGGGCGTCTATGGCCTGCGCCGCGCCTTCCAGGAGGCCGGGGCGGGATCGGTGGTGTCGTCGCTGTGGGAAGTCAGCGACGCCGGCACCCAGACCCTGATGAACGCCCTGTACGGCCGCCTGCTGGCCGGACAGTCGCCGCACAGGGCGCTGCGCGAGGCGCAGATGGAAATGCTGCGCATCGGCCAGTGGAGTTCGCCCTATATCTGGTCGGCTTTCTTCATGGTGGACGGTTAAGGCAGGGCCGCCGGTTCCGGGCCGTTGACGGCGCACAGCCGCTGGACGACGGCCCGGTTTTCGACGACGCCGTCTTCATAGGCGACCACGGTCAGGCCCGCGGCCAGACGCAGCCACTCGCCGCGGTCCAGCAGATGCGCCGGGTTGCGCGGCCGGCCGAAGGCTTCGTTGCCGCGGGCGAAGGTCTCGCAGATCAGCACGCCGCCGGGGGCCAGGGACCGGACCAGGGCCGGAAACAACGGCCGCCACAGATAATTCGTCATGACGACGCCGGCGAACCGGCGGTCGGGCAGGGGCCAGGGCGAGCCGTCCTCAAGGTCGGCGGCGATCAGCTCCGCTCCCGCCGCCAGCGTGCTTTGGCCGACATCGCGGTCGATGCCGGTGACGGGATGGCCGCGGTCCAGGAACAGCCGGCAATGGCGGCCGCCGCCGCAGGCGACGTCCAGGACCGGCTGGCCGGCGGCGACCAGCGGGGCGAAGCGTCCGACCCAGGCGGAGACGGCTTGACGGTGCGGATCGGTTCCCATAGACGGTGCTTCCCCGGATTGGCTATAGAATGGATGCATGATCCTATTCGAACTCCGCTGCGGCAACGACCACCATTTCGAAGGCTGGTTCCGCGACAATGCCGCCTATGACGCCCAGGTCGCGGCGGCGGAAATCGCCTGTCCGTCGTGCGGTGACACCCGGGTCGGCAAGGCGATCATGGCGCCGCGGCTGAACCGCGCCACCGGGCAGGCCCTGGACGACCAGGATGGCGCCCGCGAGATGCGCCGTCTGCTGGGCGAACTGCGCAGCACCATCGAGTCCAGTTGCGATTATGTCGGCGAGCGTTTCGCCGACGAGGCCCGCAAGATCCATTACGGCGAGACCGGCGCCCGCCCCATCTATGGCGAGGCCAGCGGCGAACAGGCCAAGGCGCTGGAGGAGGAGGGCGTCACCTTCCAGCGGGTGCCGTGGGTCAGCCGCGAGAATTGAGCGCAATGCGTCAGCGGCGGTGCAGCCGTTCCGCCTCGACCAGATCGGGGCGGGCCGCCATCGCCGCCAGATAGGCCCGGATCGCCTGCGAAGGACCGCCCAGCAGCTTGATGGGGCCGGGCCGGACGGTGGCGCCGCTGGCCGCCGCCAGGTTTTTCTCAAGCTCGGGCGGGGGCAGGGTGAACGACAGTTCGTTCTCCGAGGTCCGCACCAGCATGACGATGCGCCGTTCGGCCTGATAGTCGGCCAGGTACAGCGACGGGCCGACCGCCGCCAGCCGGACCGATCCGCCGGCACTGATGCGGTATGCGCCGCTGCTTTCATCCCACTGGATGCCGACCTCCGACCCATCGGCGCGCTGCCAGACGCCGTCGGCGATGCCGGGCGCGCGGACGCCCCGGGCGACCACCGGCTCCTGGACCTCGTAACAGGCCGACAACGCCGTCGTGATGACGGCCAGTCCCAGCAGAACCGCCACGCGCATTCCGTTCTCTCCCCTTCGCCGGTATTTCGGCCCGGGCATATTAGGGTTTTCGTGGCCGTCCCGATTTGATCTCCGGCAAGTGCTTGCCCCGCCTGTCGGCGCTGGGTAAAGTCCCGGCCATTCCTCATTCCGCCGAAGGCGCACCATGTCCGACCGCATCCTTATCATCGATTTCGGTTCCCAGGTCACCCAGCTGATTGCCCGCCGGGTGCGCGAAAGCGGCGTCTATTGCGAGATCCACCCCTTCAACAAGGTTACCGAGGCCAGTCTGAAGGCCTTTGACCCCCAGGGGATCATCCTGTCGGGCGGTCCCAGCTCGGTGGCGGACATCGGCAGCCCGCGGGCCGCCGACGCGGTGTTTGCCTGCGGCCTGCCGGTACTGGGCATCTGTTACGGCCAGCAGACGCTGTGCGAGCAGTTGGGCGGCAAGGTCGAGCCGGGCGATCATCGCGAGTTCGGACGCGCCTATGTCGACATCGTCGATGATTGCGCGCTGTTTTCCGGGGTCTGGGCCAAGGGCGGCCGCGAGCAGGTGTGGATGAGCCACGGCGACCGCGTCACCTCGCTGCCGGCGGGGTTCCGCGTCGTCGCCACCTCGGAAGGGGCTCCGTTCGCCGCCATCGCCAACGACGAACGGCGGATCTATGGCGTGCAGTTCCACCCCGAGGTCGTCCATACCCCGCACGGCGCCCAGCTGCTGAAGAATTTCACCCATGCGGTGGCCGGTTGCCGCGGCGACTGGACGATGGCCGCCTTCCGCCAGCAGGAAGTCCGCAAGGTCCGCGAGCAGGTGGGGTCGGGCCGGGTGATCTGCGGCCTGTCGGGCGGCGTCGATTCCTCGGTGGTGGCGGCGCTGCTGCATGAAGCGATCGGCGATCAGCTGACCTGCGTTTTCGTCGATCACGGGCTGATGCGGCTGGGCGAGTCCGAGCAGGTGGTCAGCGTTTTCCGCGACCGCTTCAACATCAATCTGGTGCATTGCGACGCGTCCGAGCTGTTCCTGGGCCGTCTGGCCGGCATGACCGACCCCGAAGCCAAGCGCAAGACCATCGGCGCGCTGTTCATCGACGTGTTCGAGGCCGAGGCCAAGAAGATCGGCGGTGCCGATTTCCTGGCCCAGGGCACGCTGTATCCCGACGTCATCGAAAGCGTCAGCTTCATCGGCGGTCCGTCGGTGACGATCAAAAGCCACCACAATGTCGGCGGCCTGCCGGAACGCATGAACATGAAGCTGGTCGAGCCCCTGCGCGAGCTGTTCAAGGACGAGGTGCGGGCGCTGGGCCGTGAACTGGGACTGCCGGAAGACATGGTCGGCCGCCATCCGTTCCCCGGGCCGGGTCTGGCCATCCGCATTCCCGGCCAGGAAATCACCCGCGACAAGCTGGAGATCCTGAAGAAGGCCGACGCCATCTATCTGGAGGAAATCCGCGCAGCCGGCCTGTACGACGCCATCTGGCAGGCCTTCACCGTCCTGTTGCCGGTGCGCACCGTCGGGGTCATGGGCGATTCCCGTTCCTACGATTATGCCTGCGCCCTGCGCGCCGTCACGTCAACCGACGGCATGACCGCCGACTTTTACCCCTTCGACATGGCGTTCCTGGGCCGCGTCGCCAACCGCATCATCAACGAGGTCAAGGGCATCAACCGGGTGACCTACGACGTGACCAGCAAGCCGCCGGGCACGATCGAGTGGGAGTGATTTTTCAATAGGTTAGCTGATTTCAGAGGGCTCCTTCGGGAGCCTTCTTGCTGTCCGCCTCGCCCCATGCCATCCTCCCCTGTGTGTGATTTTGTGAGTGGTTGTTCGCACGAAGGGGGTAGGGATGGCGGTTTTCAAACGCGAGGGATCGCCCTATTGGTTCATTGAATTCACCTTCAAGGGCCAGAAGGTCCGCCAGTCCAGCGGCACCACCAAGAAGCGGGAAGCCGAGGAGCGGGAACGCATCCTGCGCCAGGAAATCAAGGAACAGCTTCTCCTGGGCAAGGTGGCGGAAATGAGCCTGGGCGAGGCCATAGACCGCTATTACGACGGGGTGATCGTTCCCAAGGGGAACGTCGGCGTTGCCAAGCGCGAGCTTTACGCCCTGAACCAGCTTCGGGAGGGCTTGGGGGCGGATACGCCCATAGCCAAGCTGTCGGCCCGCGTCCTGGCCGATTACAAGGACAGCCTGCTTGCCGAGAAGAAGGCACCGGCCACCGTCAACCGCTACCTCGCCACAATCAAGGCCATCCTGAACAAGGCCAAGGACGAATGGGGCACCCTGGCCGTAGTGCCCACAATCAAGCTCCTGAGCCTCGACAACGCCCGTTACCGCTGGCTGACCGAGGATGAGGAAAGGGCGCTTCTCCCCGCCTGTGCCCCGCATTTGCGCGATCTGGTGGTCTTCCTGATGGATACCGGGGCGCGGCTGCGGGAAGCCACCTTGCTGACCTGGACGGACGTTGACCTTGATCGGAAGCCCCGTGCCGCCGTTCGGTTCATGGAAACCAAATCCGGCAAGCCACGGGGCGTCCCGCTGTCAACGCGGGTGGAGGAGATGCTGAGGCGGCTTAGGGCCGAATGCCCGGACGGGGAAAGCCGGGTGTTCCTGTATCGCCCCGTAGGCCGTGGGGGCGTAGGGGACGACGGAACCAAGCGCGGCAAGGCAATCCCGTTCAACAACCCCTTCGGCACCTGGGATACGGCCCGGAAGCGGGTGGGGCTGGAGGACGTGAACCTTCACGACCTGCGCCATACCTTCGCCAGCCGCCTTGTCATGCGGGGCGTGCCGCTGCTGACGGTTTCCAAGCTGCTGGGGCACCACAGCATCCAAATGACGATGCGCTATGCCCACCTTGCCCCGGACGCCTTTGACGCGGCCATAGACCTATTGGAGGGCGGCCAACCGCGAGCGGAGCCAGTCCCCGCCGCTGCTGCCCTTGCGCCGTTTGAGGACGGGACGGGCGACCAGATTGCAGGTGGGGCTGGCGATCTGGCTGGGGATGACCTTGCTGCCTTCGAGGAAGGCGACGAGATCGGATTTGAAGAACCTGGGGCTTCTGCCGATGTAGCTCTTGGGTAGATCGAGCCGGTCGAGTTGGCGGACGGAGACGCGGAGATAATCCGCAGCTTCCACCCGGCTTAACACCTCGGTCATTGAGGCTATATGCACTCCTTTGCTGGTGGTGAACAACAAAAACCCCGCCAGTGGGATGCTGGCAGGGGCTACAGGATGTCAGTCTGACAAGACTACTGATTTCTAGCTATTGGCAATAAGGGGGCGGTGTTCAATAGAGACGTCAACATACTGACCATCTCCAATATAAA
>CAJANN010000157.1 GCA_903941095.1 uncultured Rhodospirillaceae bacterium
CCGGGTGTCCCGGCCCGAAGCCGAGGCCGCTTGGCGAACGGTGACCGAACTGCTGACATGGGGGTTGGCCCGGCTGGTCCAGGCGGGCGGGCGCCAGGGCCGGGGCATGGTCGAATTGGTCCCCGGCGAGGCCGCACTGATGAATCGCCTGTTGTCCGCCGCCGGCCTTGAACGCTGGCTTGAGCTGTGGGAAAAGGTCCGGGCTCTTTTCGCCCGCACCGATGCGGTCAATCTTGACCGCAAGCAGGCGATCCTGACCGCGTTCCTGTCCGTCGAGCGTCTGGCCCGGGGTTGATCCCCGGCCGGCGCGGGCACAGATCTAGCTTATGCCAATGGAGACGACCATGAGTGGGGCCGAGACCTATTACGTCACGACGCCGATCTATTACGTCAACGACAAGCCCCATATCGGCCATGCCTACACCACCTTGGCCTGCGACGTCCTGGCCCGCTTCAAGCGGCTGGACGGGTTCGACGTCCGTTTCCTGACCGGAACCGACGAGCATGGGCAGAAGGTCGAGAAATCGGCCGAGGCCGCCGGGATGATGCCGCAGGCTCTGGCCGACCAGAATTCGGCCAATTTCCGCGATCTGGCTGCCCGTCTGGGATGTTCCAACGACGATTTCATCCGCACCACCGAGCCCCGCCATATCCGTTCGGTTCAGGCGCTGTGGAGCAGGCTGGTCGAGGCCGGGGATATCTATCCCGGCCATTACGAAGGCTGGTACTCGGTCCGGGACGAGGCCTTCTACGGCGAGGATGAACTGGTTGCCGGCCCCAATGGCGGCAAGCTGGCCCCCACCGGCGCCCCGGTGGAATGGGTCAAGGAGCCCAGCTATTTCTTCCGCCTGTCGGCGTGGCAGGACCGCCTGCTGGCATATTACGAGGCCAACCCGGACTGCATCGGCCCGCAATCGCGCCGCAACGAAGTGATCAGCTTCGTCAAGGGCGGCCTGCAGGATCTGTCGGTGTCGCGGACCAGCTTCACCTGGGGCATCCCGGTTCCGGGCGACGAGGCCCATGTCATGTATGTGTGGCTGGATGCCCTGACCAACTACATCACCGCCGTCGGTTATCCCGATCAGAGCGGGGATTACGCCCGCTGGTGGCCGGCCGACCTGCACATGGTGGGCAAGGATATCGTGCGTTTCCACGCCGTCTATTGGCCGGCTTTCCTGATGGCCGCCGGCCTGCAGCCGCCGAAGCGGGTTTTCGCTCACGGCTGGTGGACCAACGAAGGGCAGAAGATCTCGAAGTCGGTGGGCAACGTCATCGACCCGGTGGCGCTGATCGATCGTTACGGCCTGGATCAGGTGCGCTATTTCCTGCTGCGCGAGGTTCCCTTCGGCAATGACGGCGATTTCAGCCATCGTGCGATGGTCACCCGCATGAACTCGGAACTGGCCAACGATTACGGCAATCTGGCCCAGCGCGTGCTGTCGATGATCGCAAAGAATTGCGGTGCCGCGGTCCCGGCCCACGGCGAGCAGACCGATGAAGACCGCGACATGCTGGGGGCCGCCTATGCCCTGGCCGGGCGGATGCGCGATTCCATGAACCGCCAGATGTTCCACGAAGCCCTGGAAGCGGCCTGGGTGGTCATCCGCGCCGCCAACGGCTATGTCGACCGGCAGGCGCCCTGGGCGTTGAAGAAGACCGATCCGGCCCGCATGGGCACGGTGTTGTGGGTGCTGGCCGAAACCGTCCGCAATCTGGCATTGCTGACCCAGGCCTTCATGCCCGATGCATCCGGTCGGCTGCTTGATCAGCTGGGGGTGCCGGAAACGGCCCGTACCCTGGCCTGCTGCGGGGCGCAATCGGCCCTGGCCGGCGGCACGCCGCTGCCGCCGCCCCAGGGGGTCTTTCCCCGCTTCGTCGACGAGGAAGGAGCCGGCTGATGCGGGTGGACAGCCACTGTCATCTGGACTTTCCCGATTTCGCCGACGATCTGGACGATGTGGTGGAGCGGGCGCGCAGCCGGGGCGTCGGCCTGATGCTGACCATCAATACCCATGTCACCCGGTTCGACCGGGTTCTGGCGGTGGCCGAGCGTTTTCCCGAGGTTTATTGCACCGTCGGCATCCACCCCCACGAGGCGGGAACCGAACCGGCCATCGATCCGGCAACCCTGGTCCGTCTGGCGCAGCATCCCAAGGTGGTCGGCTTCGGCGAAACCGGACTGGATTATTTCTATGACAAAAGCCCCCGCGACCGGCAGCGCGATTCGTTTCGGGCCCATATCGCCGCCGCCCGGCAGACGGGGTTGCCGGTGGTCATCCACACCCGCGACGCCGACCAGGACATGGCCGACATCCTGGTTGACGAAATGGGGAAGGGCGGTTTCACAGGTCTTATACATTGCTTCAGCTCAGGGGCGCAACTTGCTGAAATAGCTGTCGATCTTGGTCTTTATCTGGCCATATCCGGGATCGTCACCTTCAAGAAGGCCGACGCTTTGCAGGCTACGGTCGCCGGCATCCCCCTGGACCGCCTGCTGGTGGAGACCGACTGCCCGTTCCTGGCGCCGATCCCGTTTCGCGGCAAGCGCAACGAACCGTCCTATGTCGCTCATACCGCCGACAAGCTGGCTGAGTTGAAGGGGATGGCGGCAGCGGATCTGGTCGCGGCCACCACCGCCAACTTCCGGCGCCTGTTCACCAAGGTTCCGCCATGAAAGCCGTCATCCTGGGATGTGGGGCGGCCGGCGGAGTGCCGTCCATTTCCCGGGGATGGGGGCAGTGCGATCCGGACAACCCGCGCAATCGCCGCCGCCGTCCGTCGATCATGGTGGAAAGCGCCGCGACCCGCATTCTGGTCGACACTTCCCCCGATTGCCGCGAGCAGCTGCTGGCCGCCGGGGTCCGCCGTCTGGACGCGGTACTCTATACCCATGATCACGCCGACCATCTGCATGGGATCGACGATCTGCGTGAAGTGAACCGGGCGATGGAAGCGCCGCTGGACATTTATGCCGAAGCCGGGGTCGTGGCGGCGATCCGGGCACGCTTTCCCTATGTGGCCGGCTCTGTCGGCGAAGGGCAATCCATCTATAAGCCGATGCTGCATTTCCATGATCTGGCCGGCCCCTTCGCGGTCGGGGGCATTCCCATCGTTCCCTTCGACCAGAATCACGGCTATTGCCGGACCACCGGCTACCGTTTCGGTGATCTGGCCTATTCCACCGACGCCGTCGAACTGCCCGAGGCCGCCTTTGCCGTCCTGGCCGGAATCGACACCTGGATCGTCGGCTGTCTGACCCTGGCGCCGCATCCGACCCACGCCCATCTCGACAAGGTTCTGGACTGGGTTGCCCGTATCCGGCCGCGCCGCACCATCCTGACCCATATGACCGCCTCGCTGGATTACGAGGCCCTGAAGGCCCGTCTGCCCGATGGGGTCGAACCGGGGTTCGACGGGCAGGTGGTGTCCGTCAGGGCAATCGGGTGAAGCCCGCGTCAGCGGGCGACTGGGCCGTTGAGGCCCCGCGAAGCGGGCCTGAAGCGTAGCTGAAGGCGCATGGCGGAGCGCAGCCAAGCTGCCGGAGGCAGCGCCCGGCGCATGAG
>CAJANN010000158.1 GCA_903941095.1 uncultured Rhodospirillaceae bacterium
ATGACAGCGCAGGGGCATTAACTAATTGGGTTCGCTGCCTGACCAATAGCTCCCGGATCCGCATATCCGCGCCGATTTCCGCAGGACATTGTGGTTTTAGGTATATTCCCCTGGTTTTGCCCTCAAGCGGGCACACGTTTCGTACCCATCCGGTGAAGGCCACAGGGGGGGCTGATCCTTATGCCGCGACGGCTGGGACGGTGGCCTTCCGCCAGTTCCAGGGTAATAGCTCGCCGAGGCGGCTGGCCGGGTGATCCGCGATGCGGCGCAGCACATCAGCGAGCCACGCTTCGGGATCGACGTCATTGAGCTTGCATGTAGCGATGAGGGTATAGACGGCGGCGGCGCGTTCGCCGCCACGGTCCGATCCTGCGAATAGCCAAGCCTTCCTGCCGACCGCAATTCCTCTCAGCGCTCGCTCGGCCGCGTTGTTGGTGAGGCAGATCCTGCCGTCTTTGAGGAATCGGGCGAAGGCGTCCCATCGCTTCAGCATGTAATCCATGGCCTTGGCTACGTCGTTGTGACGGGACAATCGGGCGCGCTCCCGGCGCATCCAGGCTTCGAGGTCATCAACCAGCGGCTGGGCGTCCCGTTGGCGGTGTGCCAGCCGCTCCGCGGCGGTCAAGCCGCTGATCGCCCGTTCGATGTCGAAGATCGCGTCGATCCGCCGCACCGCCTCCAGCGCCAGCGGCGCGATAGGCTTGGCCGAGGCGACGTGTTTTGCCACGTCGGCCAGGACGAAGAACTTGCGCCTGGAATGAGCCCAACACATTGCCTCGGCAATCGGGCCGGGTCGTCGATTCGGATCGTACAGGTCGTTGTAGCCGGCATAGGCGTCGGCCTGCAGGATTCCGGCATAGCCGGCAAGATGCCGGGTCGGATGCTCGCCCTCCCGATTGGCTGAGTAGTAGAACAATGCGGCCGGCGGCGCTGGCCCGCCAAAGGGGCGGTCATCCCGGACATAGGTCCAGATCCGGCCGGTGACGGTCTTCATCTTGGCCAGCACCGGCACCGTGGTGTCGTCGCCATGGACGCGATCACCGGCAAAGATGTGGTGGCGGATCAGTTCGACCAGCGGGCTCAGGGAGGCGGTGGCGGCACCGATCCAATCGGCCAAGGTGGAGGTGTCCAGTGCGATGCCCTCGCGGGCGAAATCGCCGCTCTGGCGGTTGAGCGGCAAGTGGTTGCCGAACTTGCCGTAGAGGATCATCGCCAGCAGGCTGGCGCCGGCCCGGCCTCGCGCGATGGGATGGAACGGTGCCGGCGGCTGGGTGATCGTCTCGCAGGAGCGGCAGCTGAACTTCTCCCGCACCGTCTGGATCACCTTCCATTGGCGCGGCACCACCTCCAGTGTCTCGGTGACGTCCTCGCCGATCTTGACCAGCTTGCCCCGGCAGCATGGGCATTCGCTTGGCCCCGGCAACACCACCCGCTCGCGCGGCAGATGAGCGGGAAGCGGCGCTCGGAAAGGCTTTTTACGGCTGAAGCTTCGCACCACGCTGGTGTCTTGGCCGGCCGCTGCCGCGGCGGCCTCGGCGGCGCATTCGTCCTCGGTGGCGGTTGCCTCCAGTTCTTCCAGCTGAAGCTCAAGCTGGTCAAGCAGCTTGGCCCGCTCCGCCGATTGGCCGTATTTCTCACGCTTCAGCTTGGCGATCTCGAGCTTGAGATGGGCAATCATCGCCTCCATGCCCGAGTTCAAAGCACGGGCGGTGCGAAGCTCGGAGCGCCCGGCCAGAACCAGCGCCTTCAGCGCGGCAATGTCATCGGGAAGATCGGCGGGCTCGGTGTCCATGCCCGAA
>CAJANN010000159.1 GCA_903941095.1 uncultured Rhodospirillaceae bacterium
CTGGCGCCCCGCCCCCGGCCGACAACGGTAAGGACTGGTCCGTCATTTACGGCCGGCGACCTCCTCGCGCAGGTATTTGCGGTGATGCTTCCACAGCCAGCCGCCGGTGACCGGCCCGCGGGTCATGGCCCGGACCGAACCGACGTTCCAGATGGCGGCATAGATGTGGACGATCATGGTGATGATCATCGCCGCCGCCATGCCGGCATGCAGCAATCCGGCGAACCGCTGCAGCCCGATCGGGAACGCATCGCCGAAATAATGCTGCCACAGCACCAGGCCGGACAGGAACAGGGTGATCACCGACCAGAACATGACGTAGAAGACCAGCTTCTGCGCCGCGTTGAATCGGCCGGCTTCCGGCACCTTGTCCTCGCGATGGTTGATGACGTCGCCGATATGGCCCAGCCATTCGCCATCATCGCGGGTCCAGACGTTCTGGCGGAAGAACCGCACCCCCATGACGGTGAAGGACCCCGCCAGAACCACGCCGATCCACGGATGGATGGCCCGGGCCGCCTGGCCGCCGCCGAACAGGGCGGTCAGCCAGAAAAAGGCCGGATGGAAGAAAGCCAGCCCCGACAGCATCAGCAGGATGGCACAGACCACCACCAGCCAATGATTGGCCCGCTCGCTGGCGTTGTAGCGGGTGTAGGTGTCGCGGACGACCGCGACTTTTTCGAAGCTGGTCATGCCGCGTCCCTCCCTTTCAGCTTGCGGGCATTCTCTTCATCTTCCTCGGTGACCTCGTTCGGACCGCGGGTGACGAAGTGGAACAGTCCCGCCAGCAGCGCCATGCCCATGCCGATCATCGACAAGGGCTTCAACGCCCCCTTCCACAGGGCGACCGCCGGACTGATGCTCGGGTCGTTGGGCAGGCCGGAATACAGCCCGGGCCGGTCGGCATGGTGAAGGACATACATGACATGAGTGCCGCCGACGCCTTGCGGATCGTAAAGCCCGGCGTTTTGATAGCCGCGCGATTTCAGATCCTTGATGCGCCCCTGGGCGTGGTCGGCCATGCTTTCCTTCGAGCCGAACACGATGGCCCCGGTGGGGCAGGACTTGGCGCAGGCCGGGCTTTGGCCGACGGCCACCCGGTCCGAGCACAAGGTGCACTTGTAGGCACGGTTGTCGGTCTTCGAGATGCGGGGCACGTTGAAGGGGCAGCCCTTCACGCAATAGCCGCAGCCGATGCAGTTTTCCTGCACGAAGTCGACGATGCCGTTGGCGTACTGGACGATGGCGCCAGGGGCCGGGCATGCCTTCAGGCAGCCCGGATCCGAGCAATGCATGCAGCCGTCCTTGCGGATCAGCCACTCCAGCCGGTTGTTCTCCTCGTGCTCGGCGAAACGCATGACCGTCCATGCCGCCGGGCCGAGATTGTCGGGGTTGTCATAGGTACCCGCATTGATGCCCACATCGGGCCGCAGGTCGTTCCAGGCCATGCAGGCCGACTGGCACGCCTTGCAGCCGATGCATTTGGAGACGTCGATCAGCTTGGCGACTTCTAGGTCCTGACGGACTCCCGGAGGGGTCGCCGTGCTGGCCGAACGGTTGCGGATGTCCAGGGATTGCAATGTTGCCATGATCCGCTCCTCCCTAGGCCGCCGGGCCGATGCGCTTGATGTTCACCAGGAACGCCTTGTATTCGGGCGTCTCGGTGTTCGCATCGCCGACATAGGGGGTAAGCTGGTTGGCGCCGTACCCCTTCTTCGCCGCTCCGACGAATCCCCAGTGGATGGGGATGCCGACCACGTGCACCGGCTTGCCGTCGCAGATCAGCGGCCGGATGCGCTTGGTGACGACCGCCTTGGCCTTGATGCGGGCCCGGTTCGAGGAGACCTCGACCCAATCCCCGGCGACGATGCCCTTCTCCTTGGCCAGCTGTTCCGAAATTTCGACGAACAGTTCCGGCTGGAGGATGGCATTGATCTTGGCGTGCTTGGTCCAGTAGTGGAAATGCTCGACCAGGCGGTAGGTGGTGGCGACATAGGGGAAGTCTTCGGGCTTTCCGAACACTTCCAGGTCCCCCTTGAATACGCGGGCGACCGGGTTGGACTGCGCCTTGGGGTGGAACGGATTGGCCACCGGCGATTCGAAGGGCTCGTAATGCTCGGGGAACGGTCCCTCGCGCATCATCGCCCGGGTGAACAGCCGGCCGACACCTTCCGGGTTCATGATGAACGGTCCGGTCGCCTTGACCGTCGGGTCGATCAGCGGCCCGAAATCGGGGACGTCGATGCCGGCCCAGCGGGTGCCGTTCCACTCGATGACCTTCTTCTTGGCATTCCACGCCTTGCCCGACGGATCGGCCGAAGCGCGGTTGTAGAGAATGCGGCGGTTGGCCGGCCAGGCATAGCCCCAATTGGCGTGGATACCCTTGCCGCTGGGGTCCGACGGGTCGCGCCGGGCCGTCATGTTGCCTTTCTCGGTGAACATGCCCGAATAGATCCAGTTGGCGCACGAGGTGGTGCCGTCGTCCTTCAACTGGGCGAAGATGTCCACCAGCTCGCCGGCCTTCCTGATCGGAGGCTTGGTCGCATCGGCGGGATCGGGCAGATCGGCCAGGGCCGTGCCGTTGATCTCGCGGGCCAGTTCGTCCGCGGTGGGACGGGCCGGATTGCGATAGGCCCATGCCACGTTCAGGATGGGATCGGGATTGGCCCCGCCCTCCTTGACGTACAGCGCCTTCAGCCGCAGGAACAGATCGGCCATGATCTGGATGTCGGTCCTGGCCTGTCCCGGCGGTTCCGCCGCCTTCCAGTGCCACTGGATGACGCGGCCGGAATTGGTGAACGAGCCCTCTTCCTCGGCGAAGCAGTTGGTCGGCAGCAGGAACACTTCGGTGTTGATCTTGGCGGGATCGGCATCGTTCATCTCGCCGTGATTTTCGAAGAAGTGCGCCGTCTCGGTGTGGAGCGGGTCCATCACCACCAGATATTTCAGCTTCGACAGGCCGGCGATCAGCTTCTTGCGGTTGGGCACGCTCATCAGCGGGTTGAAGCCCTGGCAGACGAAGCCGTTCATCTTGCCCTGGAACATCATCTCGAACTGCCGCAGCGTGTCGAGGTTGACGTCCACCTTCGGCAGCCAGTCATAGCCGAACTGGTTTTCCGCCGTGGCGTTCTTGCCGTACATCGCCTTCAGGAAACTGACGAAGAACTTGCGGTAATTCTGCCAGAACGACATCTGATCCGGGCGGATCGGCTTGAAGGCCCGGGTCTTCAGGTAATCGTCCAGCGTCGTTTCCGACGATTTGGGCATCGCCATGTAGCCGGGAACCGAATTCGAGAACAGCCCGAAATCGGTGATGCCCTGCACGTTGGAATGGCCGCGCAACGCGTTGATGCCGCCACCCGGCACGCCGATATTGCCCAGCAGCAGCTGGATGATGGCGATGTTGCGGATGTTCTGCGAGCCCTTGGAATGCTGGGTCCAGCCCAGGGCGTACAGCGAAGTCATGGTCTTGCCGCCGCTGGCGGTGCTGGCCATCAGCTCGCAGGCCTGCAGGAAGGAATCCCTGGGCGTGCCGCAGGTGCGTTCCACCATCTCCGGCGTATAGCGGGAATAGTGGGCCTTCAGAAGATTGATGACGCAACGCGGGTTTTCCAGGGTCGGATCGACCTTGGCGGTGCCGTCGGCCTCGTATTCGTAATCCCAGGTCGAGCGGTCGTAATCCCGCTTCTCGGCGTTGTAGCCGGAAAACAGGCCGTCCTCGAAGCCGAATCCTTCCTTCACCACGAAGGCGGCGTTGGTATAGGCCTTGACGTAGTCGTGGAAGATCTTGCCGTTGGTCAGCAGGTAATTGATGACGCCGCCCAGGAAGGCGATGTCGCTGCCCGGGCGCAACGGCATGTAAAGGTCGGAAACGGCCGCCGTGCGCGTGAATCGGGGGTCCACCACGATCAGCTTGGCGCCGTTGTTGGCCTTGGCTTCCGTCACCCACTTGAAGCCGCAGGTATGCGCTTCCGCGGCGTTGCCGCCCATCACCAGGACGACATCGGCATTCTTGATGTCGGTCCAACCATTGGTCATCGAACCACGCCCGAAACTTGGAGCCAGACTGGCCACCGTGGGGGCGTGTCAGATGCGCGCTTGGTTGTCGATTGCCACCATGCCCAGCGAGCGGACCGCCTTGTAGGTCAGCCAGCCGGTTTCGTTGGTCGTGGCGCAGCCGGCCAGAAAGCCGGTGGTCGCCCAGGAATTCAGGACCTTGCCGTCGTCGGCGGCCGCCTTGAAATTGGCGTCGCGGTCATCCTTCATCAGGCGGGTGATCCGGTCCATGACGAAGTCCCAGGTGACCGGCTTGAACGCGGCCTCGCCGGCGGCGCGGTGCATCGGCTGCTTGACCCGGGTTTCCGAGCGGATGAAATCCAGCAGGCCGGCGCCCTTGGGACACAGCGAGCCACGGTTCACCGGATGGTCGGGGTCGCCCTCGACATGGACGATCTCGGCCTTGGTGTTCTTCGAGCCGTCGCCGGTGCTGTGGATGATGACGCCACAGCTGACCGAGCAATAGGGGCAGGTGTTGCGGGTC
>CAJANN010000160.1 GCA_903941095.1 uncultured Rhodospirillaceae bacterium
ACCGAAGACGGTCAGGACGAGGAAAATCCGGGCGGGGAAAATCCGGGCGGGGAAAATCCGGGCGAGGACGGCCATGGCGACGAATCCGCCAAGCCGGCTCCGGTGGAAACCGTCGGTGGCGACGACGCCGCCGAGCAGGAACTGGAACGCCGCCGCGCCCGCCTGCTGCGCAACTACAAGATCCAGGAAGTCATCAAGCGCCGCCAGATCATGCTGGTCCAGGTGGTCAAGGAAGAACGCGGCAACAAGGGTGCCGCGCTCACCACCTATCTGTCCCTGGCCGGCCGCTATTGCGTGCTGATGCCCAACACCGCCCGTGGCGGCGGGGTGTCGCGCAAGATCATCAACACCAACGACCGCAGGCGCCTGAAGGCCATCGCCAGCGAACTGGACTGCCCGGAAGGCATGGCGGTCATCGTGCGCACCGCCGGATCCGAACGGTCCAAGGCGGAAATCAAGCGCGATTACGAATATCTGCTGCGGGCCTGGGATCAGGTGCGCGAGCTGACGCTGCAATCCAGCGCGCCGGCCGCCGTCTATGAGGAAGCCAGCCTGATCAAGCGGTCGATCCGCGACCTTTACGCCCGCGATATCGACGAGGTGCTGGTCGAAGGCGACGACGGCTATCGTCTGGCCAAGGACTACATGCGCATGCTGACCCCCAGCCATGCCAAGAAGGTCCAGCCCTACAAGGACCCGACCATGCCGCTGTTCCACCGCTATCAGGTGGACAGCCAGCTTGACGCCATGCATTCCCCGGTGGTGCAGCTGCGGTCGGGCGGCTACGTCGTCATCAACCAGACCGAGGCTCTGGTCGCCATCGACGTCAATTCCGGCCGCGCCACCCGCGAACGCCACATCGAAGAGACAGCGGTCAAGACCAACCTGGAAGCCGCCGAGGAAATCGCCCGGCAGCTGCGCCTGCGCGACCTGGCCGGCCTGATCGTCATCGATTTCATCGACATGGAAGAGAACCGCAACAATTATGCGGTCGAGCGCAAGCTGAAGGACGCCCTGAAATATGACCGGGCCCGCATCCAGGTGGGCAAGATCAGCGCCTTCGGCCTGCTGGAACTGTCACGCCAGCGCCTGCGGCCGTCCTTGCAGGAAACCGCCTTCACCCCCTGCCCGCATTGCGCCGGCACCGGCCTGATCCGTTCGGTGGAATCGGCCGCCGTGCATGTCCTGCGCGCCATCGAAGAGGAAGGCATCCGCCGTCGCTCGTCGGAAGTGACGGTCTTCGTGCCGTCGCAGATCGCGCTTTACATCCTGAACCAGAAGCGCGACGCCCTGGCCGCCATCGAGGAACGCTATCAGTTCCGCGTCTACCTGCTGGGCGACGACGAACTGATCGCCCCCAACCTGCGCATGGAAAGGGTCAAGTCGGAAAACCGGCCCGAGGAAATCCGCCCCGCCGCCGCCATCACCATCGACGCCGCCGCCGAACCGGAAGAGGCCGAGGAGGAGGAGGACGCAGGGGAGGACAGCGAGGGCGAGGAGAACGAAGCCCGCAGCGGCGAGGACGGCGAAAGCGAGGGCGAGGGCGAGAGCGAGAGCGAGAGCAACCGCAAGCGCCGCCGCCGCCGCCGCCGCAAGCGCCGCCAGGGTGGGCCGGACCAGGGCAATGACGCCGCCGCCGACCAGGACGGCGAGGAAGCCGAGGGCGACGACGCCGAAGGCGATGGTTCGGGCGACGAAGCCGCCGCCGATGGCGATGGGGACGGCGACAGCGACGGTGAAAGCGAAAGCGAGCGCCGCAAGCGCCGCCGCGGCCGCCGCGGAGGCCGCCGCCGCCGCCGGGGCCGCGACGAAAACGGTGTCGAGCAGGACGCCCCGCCCGCCGCCGCTCCGGGAGTGCCCGACATCGCCCTGATGTCGAACCCGGACGCCGTTGCCGACGTCTTCGAACGGGCGGAAGCCGCCGCCGAGGCCGAAGCCGCCGCCCGCCTTGCCGCTCCGGACAGCCCGGTGGCGGCCGGAACGGACGATCAGGCCGAACCCGAACCCGAGGCCAAGCCGGCCCGCCGCCGCGCTCCGGCCCGGCGCAAGACCGGCGATGCCGCCGAGGCAACGACGGAAACCACGGCAGCGGATGGGACGACCGCCGAGACGCCCAGCCGCTCCCGCCGCCGCAGCACCAAGGAACCGGCCGAGGCCAAGGCCGACAAGCCGGCCCGGGCACCGCGCCGCAAGGCTGCCGAGGACGGCACCGAGCCGGCCAAGGCCAAGCCCCGCAGCCGCAAGGCCAAGGAAGCGCCCGCGGAGGCGGAAGCGGAGCCCGCGCCCGCCCCTGCCGTGACCGAAGGGCCGGTCGCCGTCGAGGAAACCCCGGCTTCCAGCCCGGTGGTCGCCCCGATCGCCGAACCCGAGGTCTCTGCCGAACCTCCGGCCGCCGTCGATCCGACGCCGGCCGTCCCGGACCCCGTGGCCGAGGAGACTCCTCTGGCTCCGGCCCTGCCGGCCCGCCGGGGCTGGTGGAACAAGCTGCTGTCCTGAACGGGATCGGGGCAATCGGCGACAGCCGGTTGCCCCGTTCCCTTTCCCCCTTGCGGGAATGATCGACCAAACGGACATTCACAGGTAGCATACCCCAGGCGCGCGCACCAAGGTGGGCCGCCAGAGGCACCGGCAAGGTGGAATGATGGCCGCACGCGTCCTTCTGGTCGATGACGACCCCCATATCCTGATGGCCCTGCGACGGCAGATCGACGGCCGTTTCGACACGGTGGACGCTGCCGGCGGTCTGGAGGCCGTCGCCGCCGCCGAAGCCGCCCGCGACACCGGACAGCCTTTTGCCGCCGCGGTCTGCGACATGCACATGCCGGGAATGGACGGAATCGAGACCCTGCGGCGCATCTTCGAGCTGTCGCCCCTGACCGTGCCGATCATGCTGACCGGCGATTGCGACCAGCACACCGCCATCGACGCCATCAATCGCGGCCACATCTTCCGCTTTTTCATCAAACCCATCGACAGCAGCCTGCTGATCGACGGCATCCTGGCCGCATTGCGCCATCACGACCTGCTGCAGGCCGAAGCCCGTCTGGTCGAAAACGAGGAACGCTGGCGGCTGGCCCTGGACGCCGTCGGCGACGGGGTCTGGGATTGGCACCCCCCGACCGGACGGGCGTTTTTCTCGCACCGCTGGCGGGAAATGCTGGGCCTGCCGGCCCAGACCGGCGACGGATCGGTTTCCGAGTGGAAACAGCGCGTCCATCCCGAAGATGCGGCGGCCCTGCAGGATCAAATGGCCCGCCTGCTGGACGGACGCGACCAGGCTCTGCACAGCGAGCACAGGATGCAGGCCGCCGACGGAAGCTTTCGCTGGTTCCTGGCCCGCGGCACCGTCTTGTTCCGCCAACCCGACGGAACGGCACAGCGGGTGATCGGAACCCACACCGACGTCACCGAACGCCGGCACATGGAAGAAACCCTGCGCCGGCAATCCGAGCAGTTGGCGCTGCTGGCCAGCACCGATTCCCTGACCGGCCTGTGGAACCGCCGCCATTTTCTGGAACAGGCCGAACTGGAATTGCAGCGGGCGGTCCGCTATGGCCGCCCGGTCTCGGTGATGATGATCGACATCGACCATTTCAAGCGGGTGAACGACACCTACGGACACCCCGCCGGGGACGCCGTCCTGCGCCATTTCGCCGCCATCATCCGAAGCAACCTGAGAAAAAGCGACTGCCTGGGACGGGTCGGCGGCGAAGAGTTCGCCGTCCTGCTGCCGGAAAGCGACATGGAACAGGCCCGGATCGTGGCGGAAACCCTGCGCCGAGAAACCGCGGTGACCCGCGTCGGACTGGATGACGGAACCGCGCTGGGCATCACCGCCAGTTTTGGGCTGACATCGGCCCGGCCGGGCGAACAACAGGTCTCCGACCTGCTGCTCCGCGCCGATCGCGCCCTATATGCCGCCAAGGATGGCGGCCGCAACCGGGTGGCCTGCGACTGACGGCCGGGTGCGCCGTCATTCCCCTCCGGTCAGCGTCAGCCAGTCCTGTTCGGACAGTACGGCAACGCCCAATTTCTGCGCCTCGGCCAGCTTCGACCCGGCCCCGGGGCCGGCGACGACGTAATCGGTCTTCCTCGAAACGCTGCCGACCACCTTGGCCCCCAGCGATTCGGCGCGCGCCTTGGCCTCGGCGCGGGTCATGGCGGTCAGTTCGCCGGTAAACACCACCGCCTTGCCGGCGACCGGAGAATCCCCGGCGACGACAGCGGCGGCGTCGGTGACGGACAGATGCGCCGCCAGATCGTCCAGCGCCGTCAGATTATGATCCTCGGCGAAGAAAGCCAGGATGTCGCCGGCCACCGATGGGCCGATATCCTCGATGGACACCAGTTCGTGATAGGCCTCGTTTTCCCCCGCCACCGCTTCGGCCATCGCGGCGCGCCAGCGGGCGAAGCCGACATAATGCCGGGCCAGCCGCTTGGCCGTCGCCTCGCCGACCTGACGGATGCCCAGCGCGAAAATCAGCCGTTCCAGAGCGATGGTCCGCCGCGCGGCAATGGCGGCGAACAGCTTGACCACCTTGCGGTCGCCCCAGCCCTTGAAATTCTTCAGCGGGGTCAGGCTGGCGGCGTTGCGGGCCTCAAGGGTGAAAATATCGGCGGGGCCGCCGATCCAGCCGCCTTCGACCAGGAAATCGATGTTCTCGTCGCCCAGGCCCTCGATGTCGAAGGCGGTGCGCCCGACGAAATGACGCAGGCGTTCCTTGACCTGGGCCTTGCAGGACAGCCCGCCGGAACACCGCTTGGCCACCTCGCCCTCGGCGCGGATTGCGTGGGCACCGCAAACCGGACAGAGATCGGGAAAGATGAAGGGCAAAGAATCGGACGGGCGCCGATCCGGCACCACCGCCACCACCTGGGGGATGACGTCGCCGGCCCGCTGGATCACCACCGTGTCGCCGACGCGGACATCCTTGCGGACGATCTCGTCCTCGTTGTGCAATGAGGCGCGGCTGACCACCACGCCGCCGACATTGACCGGCTGCAGATGGGCCACCGGGGTCAGCACCCCGGTCCGCCCGACCTGGATCTCGATGGCGTCCAGCCGGGTGGTGGCCTGTTCGGCGGGGAATTTGTGGGCGATGGCCCAGCGGGGGCTGCGGCTGACGAATCCCAGCCGCTGCTGCCAGTCGAAGCGGTCGACCTTGTAGACCACTCCGTCGATGTCGTAATCCAGTCCGGCGCGGTCCCGCCCCAGGCGGCCATAGACCGCCAGCAGACCGTCGGTGGACGACGCAGCGACGCCGTCCACCGTCTCGACCCGTTCGCTGACCGGAAAGCCCCAGTCCCGCAGGCGTCGCAGAAATTCCGAATGGCACGGGGCGATGTCGCCGGAGCAATCGCCCAGGGCATAGACGAACACCGAAAGCGGCCGGGCCGCGGTGATGGCCGGGTCCAGCTGCCGCAACGATCCGGCGGCGGCGTTGCGCGGATTGGCGAACGGCTTGTCGCCGGCCTCTTCCTGGCGGCGGTTCAGGTCAAGGAAATCGGCCTTGGTCATGTAGATCTCGCCGCGCACCTCCAGCACCTGGGGGGCGTCGACGATGCGTTCGGGCAGCTTGCCCCGGGCGATCAGGGTGCGGACATTGGCGGTGACATCCTCGCCTTCGGCGCCGTCGCCGCGGGTGGCGGCCTGGCGGAAACAGCCGTCCTCGTAGCGCAGCGAGATGGACAGGCCGTCGATCTTGGGCTCGGCGACGAAGGCTATGGGCTGATCGGGCGGCAAAGCCAGGAAGCGGCGGATGCGGCTTTCGAACTCGCCGACATCGTCGTCGGTGAAGGCATTGTCCAGCGACAGCATCGGTACGGCGTGACGGATCTTGCCGAACCCTTCCGCCGCCGCCGCCCCGACCTTGCGGGTGGGCGACGCCGCCCCGCCCAGGTCGGGAAAGCGCTGTTCGATAGCGACCAGGCGCCGGCGGGCGGCGTCATAGGTGGCGTCGTCCACCTCGGGTGCGTCGTCGGCATGATAGGCGGTATCCCAGCGCGCCACCTGCTCCCGCAGGGTGGCGGCTTCGATGCGGGCTTCGAACGGCGTCAGGGACGCAACGGGAATCGGCGGACTCATGCCGGGCTTTATAGCGGTGGAGCGGCGGATTTTCCAGGGATCAGCCGCCGATGGCCAGACCGGGCTCGGCGGTGCCGGCCCGCTTGACCTGCTCGGTGAAGTATTTGATCCGCTTGGCGGCATCGGCCGCCGGCTGGCCGAAATAATAGCCCTGGGCGTAATCGATGCCGATATCGGCCAGATGGCGCAACGTCGCCTCGTCCTCGACGCACTCGCCGACCGAGATGATGTTGAGGTCGCGGCACAGGCCGGTCATGGCCTTCAGCACCGAACGGCCCTTGGGGTCGCGGGCGTCGCGGATATAATCGGGATCGAACTTGGCGAAATCCACCGGCAGCAGGCGCAGCAGTTCGAAGGCCGCCCCGCCCGATCCGAAATCATCCAGGGAAATCCGCGTGCCCATCTTGCGGATGCGCAGCAGCAGGCGGCGCGCCTCGTCCAGGTTGTAGATCCGCGACGCATCGGTGATTTCCAGCACCAGCCGTCCCAGCACCGGCCGGTACTGGTCCATCAGCTTCAGCAAGGTGTGGTAGAAGGCCGGGTTGCCCAGGGATTGTCCGGAGATGTTGACGGCGATGTTGGCCAGGGCCGACACCTCGCCGGGTTCCTTCAGGATCTTCAGCGCCTTGCCGACCGCGATCAGGTCGAACTCGCCGATGACGCCGACATCGGTGGCGAAGGGTATGATCTGGTTGGGGGTGAAGAAGGTCCCGTTATGGGAGATGCGGCTGAAAGCCTCGTACAGCAGCACCGCACCGGATCGGACATTGACGATGGGCTGGAACAGGAAGACCAGCTTGTCCTCGCCATTGATCATCGTGCGGAAATTGCGGACCCGGACCAGGGTGTCCTGCATCGCCACCCTGGCCCCATCGGCCAGGGATTGCAGCGAAAAGGCGGCGCTGTCCCTGACGAAACCGTTGACGATATAGGCGAGCGCCTTGGAAATGTCGCCATCGGACAGCTGGGAATCTTCCATTTCCAGGGAGGCCGAATGCATCTTCACCGCCCCGGCGCCGCCGGTCTTGCCGGCAAACTTGTCGGCCACGGCGACGATGCGCCTGTGCACATCGGCGGCACTGGTCTTGTCGTCGTGAACCAGACCGAAGGACGCCGCCGCCAGCGCCCCGGCCGAGGCGCCCTTGACCGAGCATTCGGTCAGCGTCTGGTGGACTGTGGACAGGAAGGTCTGGGCCAGGGCCGGCTCGATGGAGCCAAAGTTGGTTCCCGACAGGTCGAACAGGGTCAGGGTATAATCGGCACCGATGCGATTGGCCTCGTTCAGGCGGGTGCGGACCATTTCCACGAAGTCGGCCTTGTGGTCGACGTCCCCGGTAAAGCGGCAGGCATCGTCGGCGGCAACGGGCGGCACCCGCGACAGCACCACATGGCAGGTGCTGGGAAATTGCGGCAGACGGATGCCGGCCATGCGCATGCGGGTCACCGCCCCCTCGGCCCCCATCAGCAGCAGCGGCGTGTGATCCAGGCGGCCGGCATTCTTCAGGCGCAGCAGGGCTTCGTCGAACCGCTTGCGATCCTTGGGATGGATCAGATCGGCCAAGGGCTTGCCCATCAGGTCGGCATCGGACAGCCCGTAGAGCGCCTCGCCCGCTCCGGCGGAATAGCTGATCAGATTCTGGTCGGACAGTTCCAGCAGCAGGTCGGCACCGGCGAAAGCGAAGGCGATGAAGCGGTCGCGTTGCGCCTTGAGCCGTTCCATCATCACGGTCCCGTCGCCCATCCCGTCCCTCCCCGAGGGCTTCCCGACGCATCCCCCGACACGTCAACAGAAAGCAAACGGATGTTAACCGAAATGCAATATGTGCGCAACGGATGCGCACCGAAGCACCGTCGGGAGGCGTCGCTCAGACGTTCTGCAGCAGGTACTCCCGCTCCCAGCTGGACACCACCCGCTGATAAGCGTCCCATTCGGCTTCCTTGACCGCCATGAAGGCTTCGCAGAAATCCTCGCCCAAGGCTTCGCGCACCTGACGGGCGGCCTTCAGTTTTTCCAGGGCATCGGGCAAGTGGCGCGGCAGGGAATGCGCCCGGGTATAGCCCGACCCGCTGATCGGCTCGCCGGGATCGACCTTGTTCTGGATGCCCAGCCAGCCGCAGACCAGGGACCCGGCGATGGCCAGATAGGGGTTGGCATCGGCCCCGGCCAGACGGTTTTCCACCCGGCGCGAGGACTGGCCGGATTCCGGCACCCGCAGGCCGACGGTGCGGTTGTCGCGCCCCCAATGGACATTGATCGGGGCATCGAAATCGGGGACCAGCCGGCGATAGGAATTGACGTTGGGGGCAAACAGCAACAGCGCCTGCGGCAGGTATTTGCGCAGGCCGCCGATATACCAGCGGAACATCTCGCTGTCGCGCCCGTCGGCATCGGCGAACAGATTGGCGCCGGTGGTCCCGTCCACCAGATTCTGGTGGATATGCATGGCGCTGCCCGGTTCGTTCTGCATGGGTTTGGCCATGAAGGTGCCATAGACGCCCATGCGCAGCGCCACCTGCCGCACCGTGCGCTTGAACAGGAAGACCTGATCGGCCAGTTCCAGGGCGTCGCCATGATCGAAATTGACTTCCATCTGGCCGTTGCCGGCTTCATGGGACAGGGTGTCGACCTCCAGCCCCAAGGTCTCGGAAAAGGCGTAAAGCTGGTCGAACAGGCCCTCGAATTCGTTCAGTGCGTCGACGCCATAGGCCGGACGGCCGGTCTCCGCCCGCCCCGAGCGGCCGGTGGGCGGCTCCAGCGGATAATCGCTGTCGGTGTTCTGGCGGACCAGGAAGAATTCCAGTTCAGGAGCGACCACCGGCCGCCAGCCGACGCCGTCATACAGCTTCAGAACCCGCTTCAGCACATTGCGCGGACTGATGTCGACGGCGCGGCCGTCCACATAGGTGCAGTCGCAGATGACGCAGGCGGTGCGTTCCTCGTACCACGGCACCCGCCGCAGCGTGGCTGCGTCGGGCAGCAGATAGATGTCGCCGTTGGCGACGCCGGTGACATCCTCTTCCGGGTAATCCCCGGTCACCGTCTGGACGAAGATGCTTTCCGGCATCCGCAGCCCGCGGCTTTGCGCCGCCTGGACGAACTTGTGCGCCGGCACGATCTTGCCGCGCGCGACGCCCGACATGTCCGGAACCAGGCATTCCACCTCGGAAACGCCGTTGGCCTTGACCCAGTCCGCAAACACGCTCATCGCCTGTCCCCTACCCTGTGCCGAACGAACGCCCCGGTCGTCCGCGCATTGTGACGAAACAGCGTAATGCACCGCGCCCCAGGGATCGAGTGTTGCATTGGGGGACGGCATAGAGGAAATTAGACCCCGGCGGGGCGAAACGCGCCCGGCATTCACAGCGCGGACGGACATGGGGTTCTCGACGGTCCTCATCATCAGCCTGGCAGCCGGCGTCATCCTTGTGGTCGGCGGCGGTCTGATGATGTACATGGCCAATCTGGTCAAGTCAGCCTACGAGATCAAGGTGCAGATCAACACCGAGGTCGAAGAGCGCCTGAGCAAGATGGGCGAGGATCTCGACAAGAAGTCCCGCTGGATCAAGCGCGACCTGCTGGAAGACATCGAGAAGGTCAAGAACTCCCTTCAGGTGGACAACACCAACAAACTGAACGATCTGAGCGCCCCCCTGCTGGGCCGTATCGAGGCGCTGGAGCAGGCACTGAAGGCCGAACGGGCCGAATGGCAAAAGGCGGTGGACGCAGACCGTCAGGCCCTGGCCAACATGCGGCGGCAGACCGGCGGAGGAGAGGCCGCCGCCGCCGTCCAGGCCGCCCGGGAGGCCAAGGAAGCCCGCGACGCCGAAGCCGCCGCCGGCGGCACCCCCGTGCCCCCCGCCGCCATGCCGCCGCCGAAGCCGGCCGGCCCGTCCAAGCCGCAACCGGGCCAGACTCCGGCCAGCTGGCTGCCCGAACTGGGCAACGGCAACCGCTGAGACCGGCTACAGCCCCCTGATCCACCGCGGCCGAAGCCGGGTTTCCCCGGTCAATGCCTGGTCGATCTGCGCCAGCAGCCGCCCCTTGTCCTTGGGCAGGGTCCCGGCCAGAGCCAGGGCGTTGCTGGCATGGTTGGACCGGAAGATCACCGCCGCGGGCGGATCCAGCCGCTCGACCAGCCGCCGCAATTCCACCAGGACGGCCTGATCGGACTGCCAGCGGAACGGCTGGCCGTAGCGCCGGAAGAAGCCGGCGGCGACGCTGTCTTCCAGGCCCAGCTGCAGGGTGGACAGATACGTCACCGGGGCGCGGTTGATCAGGTCGGCGGTGGCATCGATATGGTCTTCCCAGCCATCCTGGCCGGACAGGCCGGTGATGACCGTCGCCGACACCTTCAGCCCGGCCTCGCGGGCCTTGAGCAGCGCCGCCTCCATCTGCTTGCGCGACCCCTTGGCGATGATCCTGAGCAGACGGTCCGACCCCGTTTCGATGCCCAGATAGACCTGGGTCAGCCGCAATTGCTTCAGCGCCCGGATTTCCTCGACCGGCTTGGCCAGCAGGTTGAACGGCGTGGCATAGGCGGTGACGCGCTGCAGATTGGGAAAACGGTCGGCCAGCCGGCGGCAGATGGCCGCCAGCGTCTCGGTCGGCAGGTTGTAGGCGTCGCCGTCGGCCAGGAACACCCGGTGGGCCTCGGGCCATTCGGCGTGGGCGGCGTCGATGTCGGCGAAGATGTCGGCCAACGGACGCGGCCGATATTCCTTGCCCTTGTACATCGAGCAGAAGGCGCAGTGATTGTAGCGGCAGCCCAGGGTCGCCTGGATGATCAGGTTCTCGCCTTCCGACGGCGGCCGCCACAGGGGGTAATCATAGTCGAGCATGCGGCCAGTATAGACCATGCCCGGGAGCGGGGGAAAGCCGGGCCGGACCCCCGTCTTTCCCCGCCCTCGCGGCCTGCTCAGGCCGATGCCTGGGCCAGCGCGGCCTGACCGAAGACGGCCTCGACATAAGCCACCAGCTCGGCCACCGATTCGTCCACCGACTTGCCGGCGGTGTCCAGCACCAGCTCGGGCTCGGCCGGCGGCTCGTAGGGGGCGGAAATGCCGGTGAATTCCGGGATTTCGCCCTTGCGGGCCTTCTTGTACAGCCCCTTGGGATCGCGGCGTTCGCATTCGTCCAGGCCGGTCGAGACGAACACCTCGTGGAAGGAATCGGCGTCGATGGCCCGCACCCGGTCGCGGTCGGCGCGATAGGGGCTGATGAAGGCGGTGATGGTCAGCATGCCGGCCTTGGCCAGCAGGTGGGACACCTCGCCGACCCGGCGGATGTTCTCGGCGCGGTCGTCCGGGGAAAAGCCCAGGTCGCTGCACAGGCCGTGGCGGACATTGTCGCCGTCCAGCACGGTGGCCTGCCATCCCTTGAGGAACAACTGGCGCTCCAGCTCCATCGCGATGGTCGACTTGCCGGCTCCCGACAGGCCGGTCAGCCACAGAACGCCGCCGCGATGGCCGTTGGCGGCGGCCCGGGTCTGCGGGGTGACCTTGTGGTCGACGCTGTAGATGTTGCGGCTGGCGGCGGCGGCCTCGGCGACGATGCCGCCGCCGACGATGTCGAAACCATGCACCAGCACGAAGCGCCCCAGGCGGGCATTGACCGCGAAGCCGTCGAAGGCGATGGCTGCACGCGAGCGCAGCACCACTTCCGCCACGGCGTTGCGGGCCACCACGTCGCCGCCGTGGCTGGCCAGGTCGGCGACGTCGATGACGCGTTCGACGGCGACGATCTCGACCGGATATTCGGCGGTGGCCAGCTTCAGCTTCAGCCGGTCGCCGCGGCACAGCGGCTCGCGGCCCAGCCAGAAGATCCGCGCCCGGATGTCGTGGGCCAGAACCGGACTGCTTTCGGCCAGATGCGCCACCTGCCCGCGCTCGACGAAGATCGGCTCGTCCAGGGTGATGCCGACCGACCGGCCGGCGGCGGCG
>CAJANN010000161.1 GCA_903941095.1 uncultured Rhodospirillaceae bacterium
AGCAGGTTGGCGAAGTGGCTGCCCTGGATGCGCTTCTGGCGCATCCACACGAAGCGGGCGTCGAAGGTCAGGTTATAGCCGGTGGTGCCGGCGCAGAACACGACCATGCCGCCGCGCTTGACCACGTTGCAGGACACCGGGAAGGTGGCTTCGCCGGGATGTTCGAAGACGAAATCGACGTCGTTGCCCTTGCCGGTGATGTCCCAGATGGCCTTGCCGAACTCGCGGGTCTTCTTCATGTAGTCCGAGAAGACCTTCTGGTCGCCGTCGACGTCGGGCAGCTGGCCCCAGCAATCGAAGTCCTTGCGGTTGATGACGCCCTTGGCGCCCAGACCCAGCACGAACTCGCGCTTGTCCTCTTCCGAGATCACGCCGATGGCGTTGGCGCCCGACACGGCGATCAGCTGGATGGCCATCGAGCCCAGGCCGCCGGCGGCGCCCCACACCAGAACATTGTGGCCGGGACGCAGGACGTGCGGACGGTGGCCGAACAGCATGCGATAGGCGGTGGCCAGCGTCAGCGTGTAGCAGGCGCTTTCTTCCCAGGTCAGGTGCTTGGGACGGGCCATGACCTGCTGGGCCTGCACGCAGGTGAACTGCGCGAACGAGCCGTCGGCGGTCTCATAGCCCCAGATGCGCTGGCTGGGCGAATTCATCGGGTCGCCGCCGTTGCATTCCTCGTCGTCGCCATCGGTCTGGTTGCAATGCACCACGACCTCGTCGCCGACCTTCCAGCGCTTCACCTTCGAGCCGACCTTGTAGACGATGCCGGCGGCATCGGAACCGGCGATGTGGTATTCGGCCTTGTGATAGTCGAACGGCGAGATCGGCTTGCCGAGGCAGGCCCAGACGCCGTTGTAGTTGACGCCGGCGGCCATCACCATGATCAGCACTTCATGCGGATCGACATCGGGAACGTCGACCACCTCGACCTGCATGGCAGTGTCGGGGTCGCCGTGACGTTCACGGCGGATGCACCACGCGTACATTTTGCCGGGAACATGGCCGAGCGGCGGGATCTCGCCGATCTCGTAGAGGTCCTTGATCACCTGGCCGGGCTTGGTCGCCACTTCGCTCATCCCATACTCTCCTCGCTGGGCACGATTCCGTGCCGCCCGGAACAGGGGCTCCCGAACGGCCTACAGGTTTTAGCGTTTTGCGGCTTTCTTCGCAATGCACAAAATGATAGTTTGTTTCGTGAAGCCCGCACCCAAAGAAATTTTAGGTCGCAGGCCGCGGAATGGGCCAAATACGCCGCGGCGCACCATATCAGAAGGACTGCTGTCGATGACGGACAAGACCCCCGCCCGCGAAAAGCCCTGGCTGTTCCGCACCTATTCGGGTCACAGCTCGGCGGCGGAGAGCAACAAGCTCTACCGCACCAACCTGGCCAAGGGCCAGACCGGGCTGTCCATCGCCTTCGACCTGCCGACCCAGACCGGCTACGATTCCGACCATCCGCTGGCCAAGGGCGAAGTGGGCAAGGTCGGCGTGCCGGTCTGCCATCTGGGCGACATGATGACGCTGTTCCAGGACATCCCCCTGGAAAAGATGAACACCTCGATGACCATCAACGCCCCGGCGGCGTGGCTGCTGTCGCTGTACATCGCCGCCGCCGAGCGCCAGGGCGCGGCGCGGTCGTCGCTGAACGGCACCACCCAGAACGACGTCATCAAGGAATACCTGTCGCGCGGCACCTACATCTTCGCGCCGCAGCCCAGCCTGAAGCTGACCGGCGACGTCATCGCCTTCACCTACCGCGAGGTTCCCAAGTGGAACCCGATGAACGTCTGCTCGTACCACCTGCAGGAAGCCGGCGCCACCCCCGAACAGGAGCTGGCCTTCGCCCTGGCCACCGCCATCGCCGTGCTGGACACCGTGCGCCCCATCGTGCCGGCCGCCGATTTCGAGGCCGTGGTCAGCCGCATCAGCTTCTTCGTCAATGCCGGCATCCGCTTCGTCACCGAGCTGTGCAAGATGCGCGCCTTCACCCAGCTGTGGGACGAGATCTGCCGCGACCGCTACGGCGTCCAGGACGAGAAGGCGCGCCGCTTCCGCTATGGCGTCCAGGTCAATTCCCTGGGCCTGACCGAGCAGCAGCCGGAAAACAACGTCTACCGCATCGTCATGGAAATGCTGGCGGTGGTGCTGTCCAAGAACGCCCGCGCCCGCGCCGTGCAGCTGCCGGCCTGGACCGAGGCCCTGGGCCTGCCGCGTCCGTGGGACCAGCAATGGTCGCTGCGCCTGCAGCAGATCATGGCCTACGAGACCGACCTGCTGGAATTCGGCGACATCTTCGACGGCTCGCGCGAGGTCGAGCGCAAGGTGGCCGAACTGATGGAGGGTGCCCGCGACGAGCTGAAGCGCATCGACGGCATGGGCGGCGCCGTCAACGCGGTGGAATCCAGCTACATGAAGCAGAAGCTGGTGGAATCCAACGCACGGCGCATCGGCGCCATCGAGGCCGGCGAGCAGATCGTCGTCGGCGTCAACAAATGGACCGAGACCGAGCCCAGCCCGCTGACCACCGGCGACGGCTCCATCCTGACCGTCGATCCCAAGGCCGAGGCCGAGCAGATCGAACGGCTGCAGGCTTTCCGCGCCGCCCGCGACGGCACGGCCGCCGCCGCCGCCCTGGCCGGCCTGCGCGCCGCCGCCCAGGAAGGCCGCAACGTCATGGAACCTTCGATCGCCTGCGCCCATGCCGGCGTCACCACCGGCGAATGGGCGCAGACCCTGCGCGAGGTGTTCGGCGAATACCGTGCCCCCACCGGGGTCGCCCGCGCCGCGCCGCAAGGGGCGGGCGGGAAGATCGCCGAGGTGCGCGCCCGCGTCGAACAGATTTCGGCCGAACAGGGCCGGCGCATCAAGATCCTGGTGGGCAAGCCCGGACTGGACGGCCATTCCAACGGGGCCGAACAGATCGCCGTCCGCGCCCGCGACGCCGGCATGGAAGTGGTCTACGAAGGCATCCGCCTGACCCCCGCCCAGATCGTCAACGCCGCCCTGGAAGAAGGCGTCCACGTCGTCGGCCTGTCGATCCTGTCGGGCAGCCACATCCCGCTGGTGACCGAGGTGCTGGAGCGCATGCGCGCCGCCGGCCTGGCCGACGTGCCGGTGGTGGCCGGCGGCATCATCCCGCCCGAGGATGAAAAGATCCTGCTGGCGGCGGGCTGCGCCCGCATCTACACGCCCAAGGATTACGACATCACCACCATCATGGCCGACATCGTCGAACTGGTGGCCGGGCCGTCCAAGGCGGCCTGAACGGCCGGCCGGCCCCCGGGTCGTCGGGCGGCGACGCCCGACGCCGGGGTCACGGATCGCCCTTGCCGGAAGCGGCGCCGGGCGCGGCGGCGAACACCGCCAGGACGAACTTCGCCGCGCCATAGGTGCGCCGGTCCAGTTCGGTGAAGCCGTCGGGCAGGGCGATGTCTTCGGCGGCGGCGACCTCCACCACCACCAGCGCCTGGTTTTCCAGCCAGCCGCGGGCACCCAGGCTGTTCAGGCAGGGCAGCACCAGCCCGGAATGATAAGGCGGATCCAGCAACACCAGATCGCAGGGCCGGGCGGCCGGCGGCAGGCGGGTGGCGTCGGCCCGGACCACGGTGGCGGCCGCCTGCTCGCCCAGGCTGTCGATGTTGGCGCGGATGGCGGCCAGGGCCGGGGCGCCGCTGTCGACGAAGGTGACATGGGCCGCCCCCCGCGACAGGGCTTCCAGCCCCAGCCCGCCGGCCCCGGCGAAACAGTCGGCGACGACGGCGCCGCTCAGCCGGACATGGGGCGAATGGGCCAGGATGTTGAACAGGGCCTCGCGGGCGCGGTCGGCGGTCGGACGGGTGTCGCGCCCGGCCGGTGCCGCCAGCCGGCGCCCCTTATGACGGCCGCCGACGATCCGCATGGGACGTCTTGCGCGGGCGGGCGGCGGCGGGCCGGGAGGCCGGAGCCGGCGGTCGGGGCCGGTCGTCGGCTTCGGCCTTGGCCCAGGCGGTGCCGCCTTCGCCCAACTGTTCCTTGACCACCTTGGTCGGCACTTCCTCGACCTGGCCTTCCGGCAGGCTGCCCAGCTGGAACGGGCCATAGGCGACGCGGATCAGCCGGCTGACCGGCCAGCCCAGATGTTCCATCACCCGGCGGATTTCGCGGTTCTTGCCTTCCTTCAGCGACAGGGTCAGCCAGGCGTTGGACCCTTGCTGACGATCCAGCACCGCCTTGATCGGACCGTATTTGACCCCGTCGACGGTGATGCCGCGCTCCAGCCCGACCAGAATCTCGGGCGGTACCTCGCCGTGGACGCGCACGCGGTAGCGCCGGATCCAGCCGGCCGCCGGCAGTTCCAGCTTGCGGGCCAGTTCGCCGTCATTGGTCAGCAGCAGCAGCCCTTCCGAGCTGAGATCCAGCCGTCCCACCGACACCACCCGCGGCAGGCCGTCGGGCAGGCGGTCGAACACCGTCGGGCGTCCCTGCGGATCGCGGTGGGTGGTGACCAGCCCGGCCGGCTTGTGATAGCGCCAGACCCGGGTCCGTTCGGCCGCCCCCACCGGCTGGCCGTCGCAGACGATGCTGTCGGCATCGGTGACCAGCACCGCCGGACTGTCCAGGACCTTGCCGTTCAGCCGGACCCGTCCCAGGGCGATCAGCCGTTCGGCGTCGCGACGCGAGCAGATGCCGGCGCGGGCGATCCGCTTGGCGATGCGTTCGCCCTTTGCCGTCTCGGGTCCCTTGTCCTCGTCGCTCATCGGCAGGCCTCCACAAAGGCGCGGGCCAGGGCCGCGTCGGCGGGTGAAAGGGTGAATTCCGGGTGCCACTGCACCCCGATGCAGAAACGGCGGCCCGGCGCCTCGATTCCTTCGACCACCCCGTCGGGGGCCACGGCGTCGGCGATGCAGCCGGGGGCGATCCGGTCCACCGCCTGATGGTGGGCGGAATTGACCGCCACCGTGCCGCCGCCGGTGATGGCCGCCAGCAGCGATCCGGCGGCGATGTCCACCGTGTGGCCGGGTTCGTCGCGGGGATTGGGCTGTTCATGGGCCAGACAGCCGGGAACGGCGTCGGGGATGTGCTGGATCAGGGTGCCGCCCAGCGCCACGTTCAGCAATTGCTGGCCGCCGCAGATTCCCAGGATCGGCATGTCGCGCCGCAGGGCGCCGGCGACGATGGCCAGTTCGAAGCGGGTGCGCCGGCTTTTCAGGGTGACGGTGGCGTGGCGCTCGGCGGCGCCGAACAGGGCCGGGTCGACGTCGAAGGCGCCGCCGGTGACCAGCAACCCGTCGATGCGGTCCAGATAGGCGTCGGCCAGTTCGGGCTCGTGCGGCAGGGCCATCGGCAGGCCGCCGGCTTCGGCGATCCAGCCGGCATAGTTCTGGCGCAGGGCGTACCAGGGGAACTTCGAATAGCCGCCGGGCTCTTCGCTGTCCAGGGTGATGCCGATGATGGGGGCGCGGGTCATGGCAGATGTATAGAGCCCTGCCTTCGCCGCTTCAATGTGATAGATGGTGCGGCATGATCGACTTCATGGAACAGGCGCTGGAACAGGCCCGGCTGGCCGCCGCCCGCGGCGAGGTGCCGGTGGGGGCGGTGGTGGTGGCCGACGGCCGGGTCCTGGCCGCCGCCGGCAACCGGGTCGAGGAACTGGCCGACCCCACCGCCCACGCCGAGATCCTGGCCCTGCGCGCGGCGGCGGCCCGCCTGGGCACCGCCCGGCTGACCGGCTGCGACCTTTACGTCAGCCTGGAGCCCTGTCCGATGTGCGCGGCGGCGATTTCCCTGGCCCGTATCCGCCGGCTGGCGTTCGGGGCCTATGATCCGAAAAGCGGCGGCACGGAACACGGCCCGCGAGTATTCGACCACGCCACCTGCCACCACCGCCCGGAAGTGGTCGGCGGCCTGCGCGAGGCCGAAGCGGCAGAGATGCTGAAACGCTTTTTCCGGCAGCGGCGGCCCTGATCCAGGCCGCCCCGCATTCCGGTCAGTTGATGGTGGCCGGTTTTTCTTCGGCCTGAGGCGGCGGCAGGGCTGCGTTCTTGCCCTTCTTGCCCTGCTGCTGGTGTTCGGCCTCGGCGGCCGAGGCAGAGGCCGCCCCCTTGCGGGCGAAGTGCCCCTCGACCTCGGCTCCGGCCTCGATTTCCAGGGTCTCGTGGGTGATGTCGCCGATGACCTTGGCGGCCCGGGCGATGGTGATGGCGGTAGCGGTGATCTTGCCGTGCAGTTCGCCGTGCACGCGCACCGTCTCGGCGATCACTTCGCCGGAAATCCGCGCCCCTTCGCCGACCACCAGATTCTGGCACGAGATGTCGCCTTCGACCTGGCCGTCGATCTGCATCTCGCCCTGGGTGAAGATGTCGCCGACGATGCGCACATCCGGACCGATGACCGACAGCGGGACCGACGACTTGGCCGACGACATGCCGATGGAATTGACCTTAACGAGTTTTCGGAACATCGCGACCTGCTGAAATGAATTTGACCGGGTCTTTCGGCGCGTTGTTGACCCGCACCTCGTAGTGCAGGTGCGATCCGGTGGAGCGCCCGGAATTGCCCACCAGACCGATAACCGTCGAGCGGCTGACCCGCTGACCTTCCTTGACCTTGATCCGCGACAGGTGGGCGTAGCGGCTGATGATGCCGCTGCCGTGATCGACTTCGACGGTGTTGCCGTAACGGTCCCACGGCTCGGCCAGGGTGACCAGACCTTCGCCGGTGGCATAGACCGGCGTGCCGATGGGAGCGCCCAGATCGACGCCTTCATGGACGCCGCTGCGGTTGTTCAGCGGATCGTTGCGGGTGCCGAAGCCGCTGTTGAATTCGTATTCGCCGCGGATGGGCTCGGACAGGGGCAGACGCTGCAGCGTGGCCTTGACCCCGGTCCAGTGCTGCATGCGCTCGATCAGCGCCCCCATGCTGACATCCTCGGCGGTGCCGGCCGGCGCGGGGATGAACGGACCGCCCAGACCGGGCGACCGCCTGGCCGCCCCCACCAGCCGGTTGGTATCCAGACCCAAGCGCGACAATTGCCGTTCGGTTTCGGCGATGCGCGAGCCGGCGGCATCGGACGTCTTCTCGATGGCCTTGACCGAGGTGTTGCGCAGCCGCTCCAGCGAGGCTTCCAGCTCGCGGACCTGATCGCGCACCGCCCCGGCCTCGCTGGCGCCGGGCTGGCCTTTTTCGTCATAGGCAGGCTCGGGGACGACGCGGCCGCGGGCCAGAACCGGAGCCGCCTTGGCCGGACGGTCCTTGGCCAGGGTCTCCGACGATTCCGCCAGGGTCTTCAGGTTGGTGTGGACGGTATCGACCTCGCGGGCGATGTCGCCGACCAGCCGTTCCGCAGAATTCAGCCGATGCTGTGCGGCGCGGTAGGAGGCCATCATCTCTTCCAGGGTGCGTTCCTTGGCCGCCAGTTCGTCTGGCTGGCGGGTCAGCAGCGTCGTCGCCGCACCGGCCCAGAAGGCCAGACCGGCAACGCCGGCCAACAGGATCAGCTGACGGCGCCGGGTGACGGTGAAATGCTCGGCGCGGCCATCGGCGCGGCGGACGAAGACCTGCCACTCGGGCAGGACGCGCGCCACCAAGCGCCGCGCCAGCCTGGCACCCTTCCCCCCCGGATGAAAGCCCACTTTCCTGTCCATCGTCTTGGACGTTCCCTTGCCGTTTATGGAAATCGGGTTTTTCGACTCGGCAGCCGGAGTGTACCCAGACGGTGTGTGTTAATCCATAGGTAATGACTCCAAACGATAGGTTAATTCAAAACGCTGATCCTACCGGCCTTCCCGCCACCATGCCGCCAGAATCCCCCCGGTAAATAGGATAAAAAGCATAAATCCGGGCAAAAGAGGAACATCCCTGACTCCGGTCACCGCGTACTCGCCCCTGGCATGCAGGCCGATCCAGCCCCGGCCGGCGCCGACCGGCCCTGGCGCGATCCGGCGGATATCAGGAATTCCATCTCTACTACGAAAGGTTATGGATCCGCCGGTCGCCTGGGCCACCGGCCGCAGGCGGTCGGGGGTGGCGACCAGTTCGGCCATCTCCAGCGGATTTTCCCCGCCGGCCACGGCCACCGCCTGCAGCGTGGCGTCGGCCGCCCGCCACAGGCCGGGCTGGTCGGCCGGCAGTTCGACCACCCACCGCCCGCCGCCCGCCGCCGCCGGCCTGAGACCGGAAACGGCGCTGCCGTCGGGACGGGTGACGGCGATCGCCGAGACCTCGGACGCCAGCGAGCGGCGGACGATTTCCAGGCGCCCCCCCTGAACCGCCGCCGTCAGGGATTCTTCCTCGAGGTCCGGTTCGCGCATCAGCCAATGCGACAGCCGGCGCAGCAATTCGTCGTGCGGCCCGCCGCCTTCATAGCCCCGCGCCCACAGCCACAGGCTGTCGGACAGCAGCAGCGCCACCCGGCCGGCCCCGACCCGGTCGACCAGCAGCAGCGGACGGTCGTCGGCCCCGGCCAGCAGGGTCTGGCCGCCGCTGCGCCCCACCGTCATCTGCCGCACCCAGCGCCCCCAGGTCCGGTCGCCGCCGCCGGCCGTCAGGGGGGCGGTGACGGGGTGGGCGCGCCCAAGCCCGGTGGGGCGCGGGCGGAACGGCGTTTCCACCGCCGCGCCGCCGGGCAGCCCCGGCAGGATCTCGCCCAGGGCGGTGTCGGCCAGCCCCCCGGCCCCGGCGAATTCGCTTCCCACCGCCGCCAGCAGGGCGCCGCCCTTCCTGACGTAATCGGCCAGCGCCTGATAATAGGCGCCGGTCAGGATGCCGCGATGGCCGTAGCGGTCGAACACCACCAGATCGAAGTCGCCCAGCTTGTCCTCGAACAGCTCGCGGACCGGAAAGGTGATCAGCGACAGTTCGCGGATGGGGGTGCGGTCGTCCTTTTCCGGTGGCCGCAGGATGGTGAAATGGACCAGATCCACCGACGGATCGGACTTCAGCAGATTGCGCCAGGCCCGCTCGCCGGCATGGGGCTGGCCCGAGACCAGCAGCACCTTCAGACGGTCGCGCACCCCCGGCAGGGCCAGGACCTGGCGGTTGTTGGCGGCGGACAGCTCGCCGGGGACGGCCTCGGCCGTCAGCTCGACGATGTTGGCTCCGGCATGGCGGATGGGGATGTCGACGACGACGTCGCCGTTCAGCGGCACCGTCCGGCCGAACACCGGGATGCCGTCGACCTGGACCTCCAGGGCGGCGGTGCCGCCGATGCCGGGATCGTCGATTCGCAGCACCAGGGGGGCCGATTGTCCGACCAGGGCGAAGCCGGGCCGGCGCACCACCGTCAGGCGGCGGTCGCGTTCGTCGGGGCGGCCGGTCAGGATGGTGTGGAAGGGGGCGCCCAGGGCGGCGGCGCCATCGGCGGGCACGTCGTGGACGCGGCCGTCGGTGATGGCCACCACCCCGGCCAGCCGCCGCCGGGGCACGTCGGACAAAGCGCGGTCGACGGCGTCGAACAGGCGGGTTCCCTGCTCGCCGCCACCGGTCCGGGCGACCCGGACCTCCAGGTCCGGCAAGTGCGCCAGCCGTTCGCGCAGGGCGGCCAGGGCGGCCTCGGTCTCGGCCGGCCGGGTGCCGACCTGCTGCGACGGACTGTCGTCGACCACCAGCAGGGCGACGTCCGGCAAGGGCTGCCGGTCCTGCACCACCAGCCGGGGATTGGCCAGGGCGGCCAGGACCACCCCGAACACCACCAGCCGCAGCCATGCGCCGCGGGCACGGCGCAGCAGGGCCAGGCCGGCCGCCGCCGCGCAGGCCGCCGCCAGACCGGCCAGCCAGGGCCAGGGCAGCACCGGCGCCAGATGCAAGGTGGCGTTCATCGGCCCAGACGCTCCAGGATGGCCGGCAGATGCACCTGATCGGCCTTGTAGTTGCCGGTCAGGGCGTACATCACCAGATTGACCCCGACGCGCAATGCCATTTCCCGCTGGCGGTCGCCGCCGGGGACGCACGGGTAAAGCGGCCGGTCGCGCTCGTCGGCGGCCCAGGCGCCGGCCCAATCGTTGCCGCCCACCACCACCGGCGACACGCCGTCCTGGCCGCCAAAGCGGGATTCCGCCACCCAGGCCGGGCCGATCCAGCGGCCGGGCAGATCCTTCAGCAGATAGAACGAACGGGCCAGCACGTGCTCGGCCGCCACCGGCGCCAGGGGCGGCACCTCCAGGTCGGCGGTCAGGGCGCGGATATCGGCGGAACCGGCCAGGTCCCGGTCGGCCCCCTCGGCGCCGGTGTCGAAGACGATCATCCCGCCGGCCCGCAGATAGGCGTTCAGCCGCGCCGCCGCCGCCGCCGAGGGCGGCTTGGCCGACACCGTCACCGGCCAGTACAGGATGGGATGGAACAGGACCGGGTCGGTTTCGACATCGATCCCGGACGGCGGCGCCAGCACGGCCGTCGACCGTTGGGCCACCACCCGGGACAGGGTCTTCAGGCCGGCGGCGCTTTTGCGGTCGATGTCGGCGACGCCGGTGCGCACCCAGGCCAGCCGTGTCGCCAGGGCCGCGTCCGGCGGTGCTTCCGCCGCCCGCCCCGGCACCGCCAGCAGGCACCACAACAATGTCGGCAGCACCGTCCGGCGTCCCAGCAGACCGCGCAGCCACAAGGCCAGCAGCAGATCGAGCACGGCCGCCCCCAGGGCTGCCGCCAGCAAGACCGGCCCCAGGGGGCGTTCGTCGGGCTGGCCGCCCAGCCGGACCACCTGCACGCCCGGCGGCGGCACCAGCGCCCGGACCTCGGGCAGCAGCGGCGCCAGATTGACCGCCACCCGCCCGTCGCCCCGTCCGTAATAGCCGGGGGGATGGCTGGGACCCGGCGGCGCCCCGGCCGGCCGGGCGGCGACCAGCGGCCCCGGCGCCACCAGCCGCCCGAAGCCGTCCAGCACCTCGACCGGCGGCAGCGGCCCGTCGCCGCCGGACACCGCCCGCCCGGCCGACAATTGGACGATGCGGCGCAGCATGTCGACGAACAGGCCCGACAGCGGCAGGTTGCTCCATTCGGCGTTGGCGGTGGTGTGGACCAGCACCACCCAGCCCTTGCCCTGACGCCGTCCGGTGACCAGGGGGGTGCCGTCGGCCAGGGCGGCCCAGGTCCGCTCGGCGAGATCGCGGCCGGGCTCGGCCAGAACCTGCGACGCCACCCGGACATCGTCGGGCACCGCCAGACCGGCGAAGGGGCCGGCATCGGCAAACGGCGCCAGCCCCTGCGGCGCCGTCCAGCTCATCGCCCCGCCCAAGGCCCGGCCGCCATCGCGCAGACGGACCGGCAGCAGCGGGTCGGCGGGGCCGCGGGCCGCGGCCTGACGGGCGGTCCGCGCCCCGGCGAAGCGCAGCAGCACGCCGCCGGTCTCGACCCATTCGGCCAGCCGTGCCGCCAGCCCGGCCGGCGGAGCCGGCAGGTCGGCCAGCACCAGCACGGCGACGCCGCGTTCGATCAGCGACCCGATTTCGCCCGGATGCAGGTCGGCGAACGGCGCCAGGCCGCGCTCGACGTAATAAAGCGGCGCCAGCAGCGGCACCGACGCCTCGTCCAGGGCGGCCAGCCCCACCGGCCGGCGGCGCCAGCGTTCGTCCAGCAGGACGGTGGACGCCGCCGAGGCCCGGCCCTCGACATCCAGCCGCACCACCTGATTGCGCAGGTCGGCGGGCAGGCGCAGCCCGACCACGCCATCGGCGGCGGCCTCGCCCCGCGCCAGCACCCGGCCGCCGCCATCCACGGCACGCACCGTCAACGGTTCGGGCGGACCGGCAGCCGGCGGACGACGCACCGTCACCGTCAGCCGGTCGGCGGCACCACCTTCCTCGGGCGGCAGCAACAGGACCGGCGGCGCCCCCAGCCACAGCTGCAGCCCGCCGCCCAGGCTTTGCAGGGCCTGGGCCACCGCCACCGCCGCGCCGTCCTCGACGCCGTCGCACAGCCACACCGCCTCGGTGACGTCGTCGCGCGGCACGGCCCGGATGCGCTGCAGCAAGGCGGCCCGGTCGGCCGGCCACGGCTTCGCCGTCAGCCCGCGCAGGCGGATGCGGGCTTCGGCGGCGCTCAGCGCGTCGGTCTGGCCACCCGGGTCCGGAGGCGCCGAGGTCAACAGCCGCACCGTCCGTCCGTCGCGCTCGGCCCGGTCCAGGACGCGTCCGGCCTGGGCCAGCCGCGCCGGCCAGTCCTGGGCCGCCGCCCAGCCGTCATCGACCACCAGAACCAACGGCATCAGGGCTTGCGCTGGCAAAGCCGGATGCAGGACCGGCTGCGCCGTCGCCAGCACCAGCAGAATCAGCACGGCCAGCCGAAGGGCCAGAATCCACCAGGGCGTGCGGGCGGCGCTGTCCTCGTGCCCCGTCAATCCGGCCAGCAGGAACAGCGGCGGAAAACGCAGGCGGCGCGGCAGCGGCGGAACGACGCGCAGCAGCAGCCACGCCAGCGGCACCACCGCCAGCATCCCCAGCGCCCAGGGCGCGGCAAAGGCCAGCGGTCCGATGCTCAGCATGGCCCGCCCCGGTCGCGGGGGGCCGCCAGACGAGCGTGCAGCGCCAGCAGGGCAAGATGCGGCGGCCGGTCGGTGTGATGGACGGCGAAGCTCCAGCCGGCATCGCGGGCGACGGCGGCCAGGGCGGCACGGTGGTCGGCCAGCCGGCGCAGATAGCCGGCGCGCAGGTCCTCGGCCCGGCGGACCAGCAAGGCGTCGCCGGTCTCGGGATCGATGAAGCGGATGCGCCCGTCATAGGGCAACGCCTCTTCCGCCGGGTCCAGCACCTGCAGCAGATGGCCGGTGGCCCCCGCCCCGGCCAGGGCGCGCACCCGGTCGGCCACCTGTCCGGCCGGCACCAGGAAATCCGACACCAGCACCAGCTCGGCGGCACGCGGCAGCCGGGCCGCCGGCGCCATCTCCGGACCCGAGCCGGCCAGGGCCAGGGCCAGCCGGGACAAGGCCCCGCCGCCGCCGCAGACCGGAGGATGGGAACCGGCCAGGGCGGCCACCTTCTCGCCGCCGCGCAGCAGGCCGGCGGCCAGGGCCAGGGCCAGCAGCATCGCCCGCTCGCCCTTGCGCGGCAGATCGGGGCGCGACGCCCAGTCCATCGAGGCCGATCCGTCGCACCACAGCCAGACCGTCTGCGCCGCGCTCCATTCGCTTTCGCGGACGAACAGGCCCTGGCTGCGGGCCGACTGCCGCCAGTCGACCGCTGCGGCGCTGTCGCCCGGCTGGGCACGGCGGAACTGCCAGAAGGCCTCGCCGGTTCCGGCCCGCCGCCGTCCGTGCGCCCCGCCGGTCACGGCGGCTGCCACCCGCTGGGCCGCCACCAGCAGCGGCGGCAGCCGGGCGGCAAGGACGCGGGCGGAACCGGCCCCGGTCACCCGATGGTCTCGATCAGGCGGGCGATGATGTGCTGGACGGTGATGCCCTCGGCCCGCGCCGCATAGCTGACCGCCATGCGATGGCGCAGCACCGGCGCGGCCAGGGCGGCGACGTCGTCGACCGAGGGCGACAGGCGGTCGTCCAGCAGCGCCCTGGCCCGGGCCGCCAGCATCAAAGCCTGCGCCGCCCGCGGCCCCGGCCCCCAGGCGACATGGCGGCGCACCTCGTCCAGGCCGCTGCCGTCGGGCCGCCCGGCCCGCACCAGGGCCAGGATGGCCTCGACCACGGCGGCCCCCACCGGCAATTGCCGCACCAGGGACTGGGCGGCCATCAGCTCGGCGGCGGTCAGGACCGGGGCGGCGACGGCTTCGTCGCAGCCGGTGGTGGCGATCAGCATGCGCCGCTCGGAATCCAGATCGGGATAGCCGACGTCGATCTGCAGCAGGAACCTGTCCAGCTGCGCCTCGGGCAACGGATAGGTGCCTTCCTGCTCCAGCGGGTTCTGGGTGGCCAGCACGTGGAAGGGAACCGGCAGGGCATGGTCCTGCCCGGCCACCGAAACCCGGCCTTCCTGCATGGCCTGCAGCAGGGCCGACTGCGTGCGCGGACTGGCGCGGTTGATTTCGTCGGCCATCAGCAACTGGCAGAACACCGGCCCCGGCAGGAAGCGGAAGGACCGCCCGCCCCCGGGACCTTCCTCCAGCACCTCCGAGCCCAGGATGTCGGCGGGCATCAGGTCGGGGGTGAACTGCACCCGCTTGTCCACCAGCCCCAGGGTGATCCCCAGCGTCTGCACCAGCCGGGTCTTGGCCAGACCCGGCACCCCGATCAACAGGGCGTGACCCCCCGCCAGCAGCGTGATAAGTGTTTCCTCGACGACGCGGTCCTGACCGAAGATGACGCGGCCGATGGCGGCGCGGACTTCGGCCATGCGGGCCGTGACGGTCTCCAGCGCGCGAAGCGCATCATCCGGGGCGGGGGCGGTGGTCAAGAAGGAAAACCTCATGCGGCGGCCGACGGGTCCGGGCATTTGCGGCGATCTGGGCATCCGCATCGACCGCGCCGGGCGTTGGTTTTACCACGGCTCGCCGATCGACCGCAAAGAGATGGTCTGTCTGTTCGCCACGATGATGAGCCGCGACGGCCAGGGCGTTTACTGGCTGACCAGCGCCGACGAAACCGGCACCATCACCGTCGACGACGTCCCCTTCCTGGCCGTCGAGCTGTTCAGCGAGGGCGGCGGCCGCGACCGGGTCGTCAGCCTGCGCACCAACGTCGACGAACTGGTGACGGTGGATGCCGCCCACCGGCTGTACTTCGCCGATTGTCCGCAGACCGGGGAAGTGGTTCCCTATGTGCAGGTCCGCGACGGCCTGGATGCGCGCCTGACCCGCCCGGTCTATTATGAGCTGGTGGCGCTGGGCTACGAGGAACAGTTCGACAGGGAAAAGCTTTACGGCCTATGGAGCAGCGGGACCTTCTTTCCCCTGGGGCGGCTGACCGACCCCGACTGACCCGCCCGGCCATCGCCGGGTTGCTGGCCCGCGGCCACGATCCGCGCGGCCGCGGCGACGCCTTGCTGGAACAAAGCATCGACGGCCCCGACGCTCCCGGCCGGGCCGCCCTGGCCGCGGGCCGCGCCCCGATTCCGGCCGCCGTGCTGGTGCCCCTGGTCGAGCATGACGACGGCATGACGGTGCTGCTGACCCGGCGCACCGACCACCTGGCCCACCATCCCGGCCAGATCAGCTTTCCCGGCGGCCGCTTCGAGGCCGCCGACCGCGGCGACCCCGCCGCCGCCGCCCTGCGCGAGACGGAAGAGGAAATCGGCCTGCCGCGCGACCGCGTCACCATCCTGGGCCGGCTGGACGATTATGTCACCGGCACCGGATTCGTCATCACCCCCATCGTCGGCGTCATCGTGCCGCCGGTGGTTCCCAGCGCCGACCCGTTCGAGGTGGCCGAGGTGTTCGAGGTGCCGCTGCACTTCATCCTCGACCCCGAGAACCATCAGCTGCACCGCCGCATCGTCGAGGGACGCCACCGGCCGTTCTGGGCGATGACCTGGGAACAGCGGGTCATCTGGGGGGCGACCGCCGGTATCCTGGTCAACCTGTCGGACGTGCTGGGGCGGCCGTGATCGCCACCCGCAGCGCGGTCGAGCCGGTCGGCCAACTGTCACCGCAACCCTGGCTGGACGCCCCGGAAACCCAGGCGGTGCTGGACGCCCTGACGGTGGACGGCGCGGAAGTGCGCTTCGTCGGCGGCTGCGTGCGCGACGCGGTGCTGAAACGTCCGATCAGGGACGTCGACATCGCCACCCACGACCCGCCGCTGGTGGTGCTGGAACTGCTGGACCGCGCCGGGATTCACGCCATCCCCACCGGCATCGAGCACGGCACCGTCACCGCCGTCATCGGCAAGGCCCATTACGAGATCACCACCCTGCGCGAGGACGTCGAAACCGATGGCCGCCACGCCCAGGTCGCCTTCACCGACGACTGGACGGCCGACGCCGCCCGGCGCGACTTCACCATGAACGCCATGTTCGCCGACCGGCAGGGCCGCGTCTACGACCCCTTCGACGGCCTGTCGGACCTGGGAGCCGGACGGGTGGCCTTCGTCGGCAAGCCGCTGCGCCGCCTGGAAGAAGACGTGCTGCGCCTGCTGCGCTTCTTCCGCTTCCATGCCCATTACGGCCGTCCGCCGATGGATGCCCATGCCCTGGCCGCCTGCCGGCGCATGGCCCCCCGGCTGACATCGCTGTCCGGCGAACGGGTGGCCGGCGAGTTCGTGCGGCTGATGCAGGCTCCCGATCCGGCATCGGTGATGCTGGTCATGCACGGACAGGGCATCCTGGCCCACATCCTGCCGGAGGCGCAGGCCTTCGGCCGCCTCAGGGTCCTGAGCTGGCTGGAAACCCGCGCCCTGGTCCGCCCGACCCTGGGCGCCGACCCCATGCGGCGGCTGGGCGCCACGCTGGAGACCGACGCCGCCGGCGCGCAGCGGGTGGGGGAACGGCTGAAGCTGTCGGCCGCGCAGACGCGGCGGCTGGTGTCCATCGCCGCCCCCAAGGTGGCTGTCTCGGCCGACATGAGCCCGGCGGAGATGCGACGGGCCTTGCGCCGGGTCGGCGCCGACACCTTCCGCGATCTGGTTCTGACCGCCTGGGCCGATGCCCGTGCCCGCGACGGCCGCCCCGATTCGGCGCAAAGCGCCCGCTGGGTCGCCCTGCTGGATGGCGCCGACGGCTGGCAGCCGGTCGAACTGCCGGTCCGCGGCGCCGATTGCCTGGCGCTGGGAATCCCGCGCGGCCCCGAGATCGGCCGCCTGCTGGGCCTGGCCGACCGATGGTGGGAAGACAACGATTACCGCCCCGGCCGCGACGCCTGTCTGGACCGGCTGCGGGAACTGGCCGCCACCGGCTGAACGGCGTCAGCCGGCGGCCGGCGGCCTGGGAAAATCCAGCCGGAAACAGCTGCCCTGGCCGACCGTCGATTCCGCCCGGATATGGCCGCCGTGATGTTCGACGATCTTGCGGCACACCGACAGGCCGATCCCCGACCCCTCGCACCCCCCGGCTCCCGATGACCGCTGGAACACCATGAAGATCCGGTCGATGTCGTCGGGCGGGATGCCGATGCCGTTGTCGCGGATCAGGATTTCCCACACATCGCCGCCATCGCGGCATTCGATCCGAATGCGGGGCACCCGGTCGGGAGAGCGGTACTTGATGGCATTGCCGACCAGGTTTTCGAACAGACGGATCAGTTCGTCGCGATTGCCCAAAATCTCGGGCAGGCCATCGGCCACCATGATGTCGGCCCGGGCATCGGCCACCATCGGGCCGAGATAGCACAGGCTCTCCGTCACGACGTCCTGCAAAGACATCGGCGACAGCGGCATTCCGTTGCGTCCGATCCGGGAATATTCCAGCAGGTCGACGATCAGCCTGTCCATCCGTTTGGACCCGTCGACGGCGAAGCCCAGGAAGGTCCGCAATTCCTCGTCGTCCGCGTCGGCGAACTTGCGCTGGATCAGACCCAGATAGCCGCTGACCATGCGCAGGGGCTGGCGCAGATCATGCGACACCACATAGGAGAACTGTTCCAGTTCGGCATTGCTCTCGATCAGCTTGCGCGCCTGGGCGGCCAGCTTGCGGTTGGCGCTTTCATACTCGGCCGTCGCCGCCTTGACCCGGCTTTCCAGGGTGGCGGTGTAATCGCGGACGGTGTCAGCCATCTGCTTGAAGGTATCGGTCAGGCGCCCGATTTCATCGTCCGGCCCGGCTTCCAGCCGGACCGCGTAATCGTTGGCGGCAATCCGCCGGGCCGAGGCTTCCAGGCGGCGGACCCGGTCCAGCACCAGCCGGTTGAGCAGAACCGCCGTCGACAGCAGGGCCGCCAGCAGGGCGATGCCGATCAGCACCGCCACCGACAGAAAGCGGCCCTGGCGCATCAGGACGTCGAGATCGATCAGGGTGACGGCGAACCAGCCGATTTCCGACAGATGGCTCAGGCCGACCAGATGACGATGGCCGTCGACGGCGACGAACAGGGTTTCGACGCCGTCGGCGTTCCGCTCCAGCCGGCGCATCGCCTCGGCCAGGGAGCGACGGCCGGACTCGTCGTCAACCAGCCGGAAGATCGTCGCCTGCTGGGTCGGGTCCTTGGTCAGGCTGGCGAAGTCGATCAGGGAAACGTCGCGATGAGCCTGGATCGCGCCGGAGCCGTCGATGAAGATGTTCTCGATGCCCGGCTGGGCGCCGTCCACGCTGCCCCGGATGAAACTGGTCAGGTCGATGCCGGTCCCCAGCACGCCCAGCACGCGGTCGCCCTCGCGCATGGTGACGTTGACCCACACCTTGGTGACCTTCAGGTGGGCGTCGGGATTGACGTTGATCTGGGTGTCCTGGGGGCGGCGGATGGTGGCGAAGTACCAGTCGTCGGCAGGAGCCGCCGGATCAAGAACGTACCGCTTCTCGTTCCCGGCATAGCTGCCCTGGGAATCGTTGAAATAATAATTGCCCGAAGCGTGGACGGCGAAAAAATAGCTGCCTTCGCGGAAGGCCCGGCGATAGCTTTCCATTTCCGCCAGAGCCCGGCGGCGCAACTCGGGATCGTCTTCGGCGGCGGCCCATTCCCGCAGCAGCGGGGTATCGGCCATCTTGCGGGCCAGGGCCACTTCACGCAGCAGGGGAAACAGGCTTTGCGCCCGGCTGTACTGCACCTGCTTCTCGGCGAAGGCGGTGCCCAGATTCCCGATGATGCTTTCGGCGATCCACGCCAGGGCCGCATAGGACGCCGCCGCCGTGACCAGATAGACCAGCAGCGTCGCCAGCATGAAACGCTGCTTCAGAGTTGCCGCCACCGATCGCCCCCTTCTCCCGGCCCAGCCCCATCACCGCGGGAACCAGCCCCGATGCGCACATCATCCTAGCAGAGATATTTAACGTGGGATTAAACGTTCCGGACAAAAGAAAATCCCCTCAGGAGCGTCCTGAGGGGACTTGTCTTGGTGGAGCCAGACGGAATCGAACCGACGACCTCTTGAATGCCATTCAAGCGCTCTCCCAACTG
>CAJANN010000162.1 GCA_903941095.1 uncultured Rhodospirillaceae bacterium
CCCAGTGGCGCGATCTCTGCGAAGACATTGCCTGACGGCTCCCGTCGGTTGGATGCCCGCCTGCGCGGGCATGACGTCAAAAATTTACCCTTCCGTAACCTGAGTTCGGAGCCCTGCCCCCGGACCCATCGCGATGCGTCCGACAACGAGGACACGAGGTTTCCGCAGGAATTACGAACGCGTCCTCACGGCCTAAGCCTTCAGGTCGCGGGCCGTCATGGTCATCTCGTCGGCGGTCTTGAACACCGTGGCGTTGGTGGAATAAGCCTTCTGGGTCATGATCATCTTGGTGAATTCCTCCTCGATGTCCACGGCCGAATTTTCCAGGGACGAAGTGACGAAGCGGGGTTCGCCGACGGCGTTCTCGACGAACGTCACGGCGATCTCGCCGGCCGCCTGGTTGCGCTTGAACAGGTTTCCCGACACCGGCTCCAGGTTGTTTTCGGCAACGAACTGGGCGATCGGCAGCTTGAACAGGGTGCGGGTCTGCCCGTTGGTGAAATAGCCCTTCATCTCGCCGGCTTCGGTGAAATAGGACCGCAGCATGTCGCCCTTGGCGAAACCGTCCTGGCTGATGCTGCCCAGGGTGAACGAGCCGTTCAGCTGGGTCATGGTGCCAAGGTCGGTGGCCACCGAAGCAGAGGTCGTGGTCGCCGGCGTCCCCGATGTCCAGCTGAAGTCGAAGCTTTGGCTGTCGCCGGAAACGACGTTGCCCAAAGCGTCGAAGGTCAGGGTACCCGCCGCGGCGGTCGCCCCCGACGTCGCGTACTGCCCGGCCGACGGATGGATGTACCACATGCCGGTGACCGACGGGTCGGCCGCCCCCGGAGCGGTCAGGAAAGTGGCGTGCTCGAACCCCAGCACGGCCACATGCTCGTTGCCCTGATCGTCGAAGATCTGGACCGAAATCTTCTGCAGGGTGATGTCCGGCTTCGAATTCGACAGGTTGACGTTGACCGTGCTGTCGGCCGCCGCCGCCCCATAGGTCGCGTCGTCCCAATTGATAGAAACCGCCTGGGTCAAAGTGGTCGGCGAACTGATGTTGCCCCAGCCGTCCATCGTCACCGTGACCGGCGCCATAGTGGCCGTTCCGACGGCGGACGGCATACTGGCGCTCACCGTCCAGGTGGTTCCGTCGACGCGGGCCCAATTGACCGTCAGGGTCTTGCTGGCCCCCAACGGATCGGTGACGGTCACGGCGCTGTCGACCGAATTGGGGGTGACGGCGGCATCGCTGGGCAGGTTGGCACGGATGGTCGCCTTCGTGGTGGCGTTGCCGTCCATTGTCGTCTGCGGCAGGATGTAGACCGGCTCAAGGTCGCCTTCGGTGACGGCGCCCGTATTGTCGGCCATCGCCCCCAGAACGTATTGCCCCATCCCGGTGACGAAATATTGCTGGCCATTGCTGCCGGTGGTGAACCGGAAAGCCCCGTCGCGGGTGTAATAAACCGATTCCGGGTTGTCGACGGACGCCTTGGCGGGAGGGCCACCCGTCTCTCCCGGCGCCACCAGGAAAAAGCCTTCGCCGTTGATGGCCATGTCCGTGCCGGTGGTCGAAGGCGTGATCACCCCCTGGGCCGAAATATGGGTCCGGTCGGCGGTCTGAACCCCGAAGATGTTCAGCCGTCCGGAAAAGGCGCTGGGAGACGCATGCGATTCCGACATGACCGTCTGGAACAGGGTCTCCTTGCGCTTGTAGCCGGTGGTGTTGACGTTGGCGATGTTCTGGCTGATGGACCCCATGTCCCAGCTCATCGCCTGCATCGCCGAACTGGCGTTATTGAACGCGCCCCATAGCATCGCGAGCCTCCTTGCGCCCGACGGAAACAATTCTCCGCCTCGATCGATGCAGGCCGCGTGCCAGAGCCGCTGTCGTTGTTTTTCAATACGCTACGAAGATTTCCGCCCGGCAGAAGCTGCCCGCATGGCAGGGCCGGACCGGCATTTTCTGCCCAGTCAGCGGCGGAACCACGGATGCTCGACCATGTCCCCCACCCGCAATCCCAGACGCTGGGCGGTGCCGCCATTCAGTTCCAGGACCGACTTCACCGGCCCCGGCGAGCCGATGACCGCCAGCGACCCGGGAATGGCCCGCTCGTGAATGCCGGTGACACGCCCGGTTTCGTCGATGAACAGCATGTCCAGGGGAAGCAGGGTATTCTTCATCCACATGGTGACCGGCCGCGGCCGGCCGAAATCGAACATCATCCCGGCATCGGCCGCCATCTGCGAGCGGAACATCAGCCCCTGGGCCAATTGCTCGGGAGTTTCCGCCAGTTCCACCGTGAAGGGATGCCTGCCCCCCGCGGCCGTGACGACATCAAGGCGCGATGGGGCGAATCCGACCAGGGACTGGGCCGCGGCAGCCCCGGCGATCATGCAGGCCAGCACGGCCGCAACACAGGCTTTGCGCAGAAACATGCCTTCCCCCCTTGATCGCATCGGCCAGTCCCCCGGATGGTGCCCTGCCCGACGGCAAACCACAACCCCGTCAACGGCAAAGGAACACAATCATATCCCGCTCCGGCCGGTATCCGGAGAAGACCCCCGGCCATCCGGTCCGGCGACAGCAACTCCCCGGGATCAACGGGGCAGCGGCCAAAGGCCGCCGGCAGATTGGATAAAATTTTATTCATATTATTCAAAAATACGGCATTGTTTTACATAAATAACTTTCCTTCAATCCTGGTCGATATTCCTGTTTCCCTTCTCTTCGTAAGGATATAGGATAGCAACTGTCGATCTTGGCAAGTATTCGCGCAGATCGACCAGAGAAACTGTCTGGGGGGATCTTCCCGCCCAACCCCAACCCCCCGTACAGGGCAACGCCGC
>CAJANN010000163.1 GCA_903941095.1 uncultured Rhodospirillaceae bacterium
GCGAGCAGGATCGCCGCCGTTGGCTGTACACCGCCATTACTCGTGCCGAAAGGGGGCTGGTGATACTCGCATGATCGACCTCAACGACGTCTGGCAACCACCTGCCCGTTTTGATCTGCCCGAAATCCGGGGTCGCCTCGCCGCCACGGCACCGGACTGGCTGCCCGGACTGTTTCCGCATGGCCGCCTGTCGCCGGATCGCCGGACGTTGCGCTGTGCCGATCTGTCGGGGCGTTCGCCACGCAAGGAGGGCTCGTGCATTATCCATCTTGGTGGCCACCATGCAGGTTGGGGCTTCGACCATGCCACCGGCGAGAGCGCCGGCCCCATCGATCTGATCCACCACGCCACCGGTCTCGCCGACCGCGATCTGTTCGAGGAAGCCGCCCGGCTGGCGCGGATGGATCTGCCCGCCCCACAGCGAGCCATGACGCCCAAGCCGACGCATGACCTGGAAATCGCCCGCATCCTCGGCGGTGTCCAACCGCTGGTCGGCACCATCGGCGAGACCTATCTCCGCCACCGTGGTGTCGGCGATCCGCAGTCGCCCGACCTGCTGTACCACGACGACCTTCCCGATTTCGATGGACGGCGCGGCTGGCCTGGGCTGGTGGGCATCGTCCGTGACGGTGTCGGCAACCCCGTCGGCGGCATCCACCGCACCTTTCTGCTCGACGACGGTAGCGGCAAGGCGCCACCGGGCAAGAAGATGCTGGGGGCGGTCGACGGCGGCAGCGTGCGTCTCGCCCCCATGCCCGCCGACGGCCACCTCGGAATCGCCGAGGGCATCGAGACCGCCCTGTCGGCCTGGGCCATCTTCGGCATCCCCACCTGGGCGGCACTGTCGGCGGGAGGTATGCGTCAGTGGCAATGGCCCGAGGGCACCCGCCGCGTCACCATCTTCGCCGATGCCGGTGACGCCGGTCAGCAGGCTGCCGCCGCCCTGGCCGACCGCCTCAATCTGGCCGATATCCCGTCCACCATCGTCTCGCCCCTGCACGGGGACGATTTCAACGACGACCTCGGGAAGTGCGCGGTAGCCGCACATTATAACAAGCTGCCGTCAATCGTAGAGCCGCAGTTCCCCTCCAACTTTGATGATCTGCGGGCTGCATCTCTGAAGTTGACCTTTCCGCCCGACATGGACGAGTTCAGCCGTGTGCTGGGGCAGCTTGCCCGCGCCAAACTTGAACCCGCCCATGAACGCGAGGTGCTGGTGGCCATCAAGGCGGCGGCCCGTATCCCGATCGCCACCACAGAGAAGCATCTTGCGACACTGCGCAGTGAATTGCGCCGCAGCGACAGCACGCAGTCCACCCGCCCGGCCTGGTTCGCTCAGATCCGCACCAGCCCCGACGGCACGCCCGAGCGCAACGAGGCCAACGTCATCACCGCCTTGTCGAATGACGAAGCCTTCTCCGGGGCACTGATCTTCGACGAATTCCGCCAAGAGATCGTCGTCAACCGACCGCTGCCCTGGGACGATCCACACAAGGCCACCATTCCCCGTCCGTGGTGCGAGGCCGACGACATCCGTTGCGCCGAATGGCTCCAGCGCCGCGACATCAACGTTTCCTCGCAGGTGGTGGCCCGCACCATCGGCGCCATCGCCCGCGATATCCGCATCCATCCAGTGCGGGAATACCTCTCCAACCTGAAATGGGACGGCATCCCCCGGCTGGAAGCCTGGGCCGTCACCTATCTCGGCGCTGCCGACACCCGCCTGTCCCGCGCCTTCGGCTCCCTGTGGGTGCTGTCGGCAGTGGCC
>CAJANN010000164.1 GCA_903941095.1 uncultured Rhodospirillaceae bacterium
CATCTCGGGCGCCATCCAGCACCTCGCCGGCATGAAGGATTCCAAGGTCATCGTCGCCATCAACAAGGACGAAGAGGCCCCCATCTTCCAGGTCGCCGATTACGGCCTGGTCGCCGACCTGTTCAAGGCACTGCCCGAACTGGCCCTGGAACTCGACAAGAAATAGACCGCCCGGACCGTCCGGGCCGACCACCCTTTCAGCGGGAGCATCGCATGGCCGAAATTCGTAAGATTGGCATCATTGGCGCCGGACAGATGGGCAACGGCATCGCCCACGTCTGTGCCGCATCCGGATTCGACGTGGTCATGCTGGATCTGTCGGAAGACGCCCTCAAGAAGGGCATGGGCGTCATCGACAAGAACCTGACCCGCCAGATGTCCAAGGGCAAGCTGTCGGAAGAGGACAGGGCCGGCACCCTGTCGCGCATCAAGCCGACCACCGCCTATCCCGACCTGGGCGACTGCGATCTGGTGATCGAGGCCGCCACCGAGGACGAACAGGTCAAGCGCAAGATCTTCGCCCAGCTGTGTCCGGTGCTGAAGGCCGACGCCTACATCGCCTCGAACACCTCGTCGATCTCGATCACCCGTCTGGGTGCCGCCACCGACCGCCCGGGCAAGTTCATGGGCATGCACTTCATGAACCCGGTGCCGGTCATGCAGCTGGTCGAGCTGATCCGCGGCATCGCCACCGCCGAGGAGACCTTCAGCCTGGTCCGCGACATGGTGCTGAAGCTGAAGAAGCAGCCGGTGTCGGCGGAAGACTTCCCTGCCTTCATCGTCAACCGCATCCTGCTGCCGATGATCAACGAAGCCGTCTACACCCTGTACGAGGGCGTCGGCAGCGTCGAATCCATCGACACCGCCATGAAGCTGGGCGCCAACCATCCGATGGGGCCGCTGGAACTGGGCGACTTCATCGGCCTGGATACCTGCCTGTCCATCATGCAGGTGCTGTATGACGGCCTGGCCGACAGCAAGTACCGTCCCTGCCCGCTGCTGGTGAAGTATGTCGAAGCCGGCTGGCTGGGCCGCAAGACCGGCCGCGGCTTCTATGATTACAGCGGCGAGAAGCCGGTTCCGACCCGCTAATACGAAGCCCGGATGATTCATTCGGGCTTCGTATCCAGCGCCCACTGGGCGCGGCCAAGGCCGCGGATGCGGCCGCCCGGCGAAGGCTTGGAAACCCGAATGAATCATTCGGGTTCCGTATAAGCCCGCCCCGTTCCGGAAAGCCGGCGGCCATCTGGTCCGCCGGCTTTTTCTTGGCCGCGATCCGCCGCCCCGGGGTGGGACGGCGGCCCCCGCCCCCAGGCACCCCGAAGGGGCGGCGCGTTTCCCGGAGCCTCCCCACTCAGAAGGTGAAGGTGTGATTTAGCCCCTGGTTGCTGCGCCGCGAAATGGCCTATCGTCCCATTCCACACAAAAACAACGCAAATGACGAAGCAGGAGGGAGGCATGTTGCACGGTAAGGTGCTGGTGGCCCAAGGTGGCGGCCCGACCGCAGTCATCAACCAGAGCATGGCCGGCGTAGTCCTGGAGGCCCGCAAATTCCGGAACGTCGATCTGGTCTACGGCGCCTATCACGGCGTGCGCGGCATCATCAACGAGGACTTCCTGGATCTGACGCAGGAAACCAGCCACAACCTGGAAATGGTCGCCAATACGCCGTCTTCGGCGCTGGGGTCGACCCGCGACAAGCCGGACCTGAAATATTGCCAGGAGATCTTCAAGGTTCTGCAGGCCCACGGCATCGCCTATTTCTTCTATATCGGCGGCAACGATTCGTCGGACACCGTGCGCATCGTTTCCGAGGAAGCCCGCCGGGCCGGCTATCCCCTGCGCTGCATCCACATTCCCAAGACCATCGACAACGATCTGGTCGGCAACGACCACACGCCGGGCTTTCCCTCGGCCGCCCGCTTCGTCGCCCAGGCCTTCATGGGGGCCAACCTGGACAACGCCGCCTTGACCGGGGTCTATCTGGCGGTGGTGATGGGGCGCCATGCCGGCTTCCTGACCGCGGCCTCGGCCCTGGGCAAGAAGTTTCCCGATGACGGCCCGCATCTGATCTATCTGCCGGAACGCACCTTCGTGGTCGACAAGTTCCTGGCCGACGTCAAAGGCATCTACGACAAATACGGCCGCTGCGTCGTCGCCGTGTCGGAAGGCATCCACGACGACAAGGGAACGCCGATCATCAGCCAGCTGGCGAAAGAGGTGGAAACCGACGCCCACGGCAACGTGCAACTGTCGGGGACCGGGGCGCTGGCCGACCTGCTGTGCGAAGAGATCAAGGGCAGGCTGGGCATCAAGCGGGTGCGCGGCGACACCTTCGGCTATCTGCAGCGGTCCTTCGTCGGCTGCGTGTCCGACGTCGACCAGCGCGAAGCCCGCGAAGTCGGCGAGAAAGCGGTGCAATACGCCATGTGGGGCCACCAGGACGGCTCGGTCGCCATCGAACGGACCGGCTTCTATTCGGTGGAATACAGACTGCAGCCGCTGGAAGACGTCGCCGGCAAGACCCGGGTGATGGAGGACGAGTTCATCAATGCCGAGGGCAACGGCGTTACCGACGCCTTCCGCATGTATCTGCGCCCCCTGCTGGGCTCGGGCATGCCCGACGCCTTCCGGCTGCGCCTGAACCGGGTGCCGAAAGTCCTGGGAAAGTAGCGGCGGGCGGTTTGCGCCACGGCGAAAAAAGGCTATCTATGGGGGGCGGCCCCGTTTTGCCGCCCCCCTTGCTGGATACGCCACGCTTGACACCATCCTCACCCAC
>CAJANN010000165.1 GCA_903941095.1 uncultured Rhodospirillaceae bacterium
CGGAAGCCGGACGGCCCGCTTCCACCAGGGCGGCCAGGACCTGCAGGGCGGCCACCAGACCGTCGCCGGTGGTGGAATGGTCGGACAGGATGATGTGCCCCGACTGCTCGCCACCGACGTTGAAACCGTCCCGGCGCATGCGCTCCAGCACATAGCGGTCGCCGACGCCGGTGCGGTGCAGGGTCAGCCCCTGCCCGGCCAGGAACTTTTCCAGGCCCATATTGCTCATCACCGTGGCGACGATGCCGCCGCCTTTCAGCAGGCCCGAGCGCGCCCACGAGGCGCCGATCAGGCCCATGACCTGATCGCCGTCGATCACCGTGCCCTTCTCGTCGCACAGAACCAGACGATCGGCGTCGCCGTCCAGCGCCACCCCCAGATGGGCGCCGTGCGCCACCACCTGGGTCTGCAGCGCCTGGGTGTGCAGCGAGCCGCAATCCTTGTTGATGTTGAAGCCATCGGGGGCAACCGCCATCGGAATGACCTCGGCCCCCAATTCCCACAGGACGGTGGGCGCCACCTTGTAGGCGGCGCCGTTCGCGCAATCGACGACGATCTTCAGGCCGTCCAGGCGCAGGCCGCGGGGAAAGGTGGTCTTGGTGTATTCGATATAGCGGCCGACGGCATCGTCCAGGCGCTTGGCCTTGCCCAGGTGATCCGACCCGGCCCGGCAACCGTCCGGACCGTTTTCCATGCGGCGCTCGATTTCGATCTCGTCCTCGTCGGACAGCTTGAATCCATCGGGACCGAACAGCTTGATGCCGTTGTCCTGATAGGGATTGTGCGACGCCGAGATCATCACCCCCAGATCGGCGCGCAACGACCGGGTCAGCATGGCCACCGCCGGGGTCGGCAGCGGCCCCAGCAGCACCACGTCCATGCCGACGGCGATGAAGCCGGCGGTCAGGGCCGGTTCCAGCAGATAGCCGGACAGACGGGTATCCTTGCCGATCACCACCACATGACGATGCACGCCGCGGGTGAAATGGCGGCCGGCGGCCATGCCCAGCTTCAGGGCGGTTTCCGCCGTCATCGGGTGGACATTGGCGGTGCCGCGGATTCCATCGGTGCCGAACAGCTTGCGGGTCATGCGCGTTTCATTCCCTTGTCACGATCAGAAGATGGGAATAACGCCAAAACCCCCGTCATGGGAAGGGGCTTGCGCAGCCGGCCGCGCCGGCCGCGCCGAAAGCGTCATCGGCCGGCCTTGCCCTGGGCGGGAAACGCCTTTTTCTCCAGGACTTCGCAAACATACGAGGCGAAACCCTTGGGGTTGAACGGCTTGACCATATAGCCGGAAACGCCCAGCCCGCGCGCCTTGCGCAGCAGCAGGCTTTCTTGCGTGGCGGTGAACAGGATGATCGGAGTGTTGGCGATCGAGTAATCCACCGACGCCCGCACGCCGCCCAGCAAAGCCAGCCCGTCGACAGGCTGCATGCTGACGTCACAGATGACCAGATGGGGATGCCGTTCGAACACCAGTCGCAAGCCCTCGCCGCCATCGCTGGCGGCAATCACCTCGGCGGCCCCCATTGCGGTCAGAAGCCGGATCACCAGTTCCCGCGTGGTATCGTCGTCATCCACCACCAGAGCGATGATCTCGCTGCTGGCGAACTTATCCAAAGCAACCCCCGTCCAGTCACAACCCGCGTGCATTCTAGCAACATCCGGCAAACTCTCCAAGAATTCCGCACAAGAAAGGACGAAGGAACGCATCGACAAGCCCACCGCCGCCGGGCACCATGCGTCGACACCGGATAAGGAACGCTGCGGAATGCTGGATCTGTTCGTGACCCATGACCATTACATCCTGGCCGCCATCGCCCTGTTCGGCACCCTGGGGGCGGCGGGGCTGTTCCTGTGGCTGGCCCATCGTTCGCCCGCAGCCCTGGTGATCAGCCGGTTCCGCGGCCTGTCGCCGCCCTTCGTCAACGTCGTCGGGGTGCTGTTCGCCCTGACCCTGGCCTTCCTGGCCAACGACACCTGGAACGCGCACGACCGCGCCGTCACCGCCGTTTACCACGAAGCCGGCGCGCTGCGCAGCGTGCGCTCCCTGTCGGCCGGGCTGCCGGAATCGCTGCGGCAGGAACTGGACCGCGACATCGACCTGTATATCGACGCCGTCACCGCCGGAGAATGGCCGCAACTGGCCAACCGCACCTCCTCTCCGGCGGCGGCCGAGGCCCTGGCCCGGCTGCAGGCGGCACTGGCCGCCCCAAGGGTGGCCCAGGCGGTGGCCCCGGCCACCCACTTCCAGATGCTGCAGCAGGCGATGGAGGCCAGGGACGCCCGCGAACAGCGCATCGCCCTGTCGCAGACCCACGTCAATCCGCTGAAATGGCTGGGCATGGCCTTCCTGGGCCTGCTGACCATGATTTCCATCGCGATGGTCTATGTCGATCAGCCCAAAGCCGAATTGCTGGCGGTCGCCCTGTTCGCGGCCGCCGCGGCCCCCACCGCAGCCATCGTGCTGATCCAGGGCAACCCCTTCCAGCCGCCGGGAGCCGCAGCGCCGGCCCCCCTGCTGGCCCTGAAGCCTACGCTGCTGCCCGGATCGCCCGCCAGATAGCCACCGCCTGGGCGGTCTGCCCGACATCGTGGACACGGATGATGCCGACGCCGGCATCCAGCCCGGCCAGGTGCGCGGCCAGCGAGCCGCCCAGGCGCTGCTTGGGCGGCTCGTCCCGGCTCAGGCGGCCGATGAAGCTCTTGCGGCTGGCCCCCAGCAGGACCGCGCAGCCCAGGCCATGATACAGGGGCAGCGCGGCCAGGACCTGCGCGTTGTGATCGTCGGTCTTGCCGAACCCGATGCCGGGATCGACGGCGATGCGGTCGCGGGAAATCCCCGCCGCTTCGCAGGCGGCGACGCGGCCGGCCAGATAGTCGTAGATGTCCAGAGGGGCGCAGTCATAACCGGGATCGGCCTGCATGGTCTGCGGCTGGCCCTGCATGTGCATCAGACAGACCGCCGCCCCCGACGCCGAGGCCACGGCCAGGGCTCCCTCGCCTTCCAGGGCGGTGACGTCGTTGATGATGCGCGCGCCGGCCTGGACCGCCGCCTGCATCACCGGCGCGTGCCGGGTATCCACCGACACGGTGACGCCACGCCCGGCCAGGGCCGAGATGACCGGCAGGACCCGGGCCAGTTCTTCCTGGTGCGGAACCGGGGCGGCCCCCGGCCGGGTGGACTCGCCCCCGACATCGATGATGGCGGCCCCGGCTTCGACCATCTGCAGGGCGTGGGCGATGGCGATGTCGGAAGACAGGCGGTCGCCGCCGTCGGAAAAGCTGTCGGGCGTGGTGTTGACGACGCCCATGATGACCGGCGGATCGGTCGGCACGCCCCCCCAAGCGGCACGGCGAGCCCCGGCACGATGGACCAGCCGCGAAAGTCGGGCGGCGATCTCGGCCCCTTCCCGTTCGGCCCACTCGACGATCTCGGCGAAGGGGGCCAGTGCGGCAAAGGTCTTCCCGGCTTCACGCCACAGGACGGTGCCGGCGGTGAACGCCAAGGCCCCGTTGGCGATCGGCCAGCCATTGCCGGAAATCACCGCCGCCGCCGCCTGTTCACCCCAAACCAGACCGGATGGCAGCAGATACGGGCCGCCATCCTCGAACGCGAAGCCCCGCGGCAGGGCGGGGCTTCGGCACCAGGCGGAAGGCGACGCCGTCACGGGCGGGGCTGCGGTTCGGGATCGAGATCACCGGCGGCGGGAATGCCGGAAGACGGCACCGACGAGCGGCGGGCGGTTTCCTTCGGCCGGTCGTTGCCGCCCCCGTCGCGATTGATGGTTTCCCCGCGGATCAGGGCTTCGATATCGGCCTTGGACAGGGTTTCGTATTCCAGCAGGCCTTTGGCCACGGCCTCCAGGTCGGCGCGGTGCGAGCCCAGGATATCCCGCGCCATCTTTTCTCCGGCTTCGACGAACCGGCGAACCTCGGCGTCGATCAGCGAGGCGGTGGTCTCGGACATATTCTTGTGCTGCGTTACCGAATGGCCCAGAAACACCTCTTCCTGGTTGTCGTTATAGCGCAACGGCCCCAGCTTTTCCGAGAAACCGAACTCGGTGACCATCTTGCGGGCCATCGAGGTGGCCTGCATGATGTCGTTGGACGCACCGGAATTCAGGTGGTCCTCGCCATAGATCAGCTGTTCGGCGACGCGTCCGCCGAACACCACCGCCATGCGGGCCTCGAAGAATTTCTTGGAATAGGACAGGCGGTCGCGTTCGGGCAGCGACATGGTGACGCCCAGGGCGCGCCCGCGCGGGATGATGGTGACCTTGTGCAACGGATCGCTGTTGGGCATGTACAGGTTGACCACCGCGTGACCGGCCTCGTGATAGGCGGTCATCTCCTTTTCCGACTCGGTCATGACCATCGAGCGGCGCTCGGCCCCCATCATCACCTTGTCCTTGGCCGCCTCGAACTCGCTCATGGTCACGACGCGCTTGCCGACGCGCGCCGCCAGCAGGGCGGCCTCGTTGACCAGATTGGCCAGATCGGCGCCGGAAAAACCCGGGGTGCCGCGGGCGATGATGCGGGCATCGACGTCGGGTCCCAGCGGAACCTTGCGCATATGCACCTTCAGGATCTTCTCGCGGCCGATGATGTCGGGATTGGGCACCACCACCTGACGGTCGAAGCGGCCCGGACGCAGCAAGGCCGGGTCCAGGACGTCGGGCCGATTGGTGGCGGCGATCAGGATGACGCCCTCGTTGGACTCGAAGCCGTCCATCTCCACCAGCAGCTGGTTCAGGGTCTGCTCGCGCTCGTCGTTGCCGCCGCCCAGGCCGGCGCCGCGATGGCGGCCGACCGCGTCGATTTCGTCGATGAAGATGATGCAGGGCGCGTTCTTCTTGCCCTGTTCGAACATGTCGCGCACCCGGCTGGCGCCGACGCCCACGAACATCTCGACGAAATCCGACCCCGAGATGGTGAAGAACGGCACGTTGGCTTCGCCGGCGATGGCGCGGGCCAGCAGGGTCTTGCCGGTGCCGGGCGGGCCGACCAGCAGGCACCCCTTGGGAATCTTGCCGCCCAGACGCTGGAACTTCTGCGGGTCCTTCAGAAATTCGACGATCTCTTCCAGTTCGACCTTGGCCTCATCGATGCCGGCGACGTCCTCGAAGGTGACGCGCCCGGTCTTTTCGGTCAGCAGGCGGGCACGGCTCTTGCCGAAGCCCATCGCCTTGCCGCCGCCGCCCTGCATCTGGCGCATGAAGAACACCCACACGCCGATCAGCAGCAGCATCGGGAACCACGACACCAGAACCCCCCACAGGGTCGGCTGGTCGTCGGCCGGCGGCAGCGCCGAGATGCGGATGCCCGATTCGCGCAGGCGCGGGACGATGTTGGCCTCGGGCGGCAGGTAGGTGGCGAACGAGCGGTTGTCGCTGTAATGGCCGGTGACGTGATAGCCCTGGATGGTCACGTCGGCGACCTGGCCGCGGTCCACTTCGGCCATGAATTCCGAGAAGGCGACCTGCCCCATGCCCCGCTGCGGCGTCGAGGTCTGAAACAGGTTGAAAAGCATCACCAGCAGCAGGGCGATGACGATCCACAACGCCAGATTCTTGCTGAAATTCAAGGTCAGATCCTTCCTGCTTCAGTCACCCGCCGAGGCCCCGGCGGGCTTTTCTTAGATAATGCCGGTCCAAGCCGGAACAAGGCAATCCCTTGTCGCCGGGTTCCAGGAAATCCAGTCGCCGCCGCAAACGGCGCGGTCCCGGTTATACCCGAGGTGGGGCACCGCGAAAACACCATCCGAATCGGTCAGAACCGGCAGGCTGGGGCGGGCGGCGGCGGGGACCGGCGGCACCCCGCGCAGAAGCCGCCACCCCTGGCGGCCCAGCCCCCCGAGAAACAGCCCCGGCGGCAAATCGGCGGGCACCTTGACATGCATGCGTCCGTCCCACACGAAATCGTCTCCCGGAACCAGCGGCACCGCGTCCGCCATCCGGGCCGGCTCGCGGCAGACCAGCACGCTTTCGCCCTGCGACACCAGCCGGCAGCCGGCCAGGGTGGCGGCAACCGCCCCCTCGCCCCCCAGGCGGCGGCACAGACGTTCGCTGCGCTCGGCCCGGGGCGGATAAGGCTGACCGCCCACCGCCCGCAAAAGGCGCAGCAGCAGGCGCAGGGCGATCTCGTCGGGACCATCGGCGAAAGCCTGCCGGCGAACCCAGGCAAAGCCGGCCGGATGGAAGGTCGCCGATGCGGCCAGACGCTCGTCGACCACCCGGTCCAGCGCAAGGCGGACTCGCCCCAGACGCCGGGCCGTGGCGGCCAGACGATCCGCCGTCAGCCCTTCCGCCGCCAGCAGCGGCAGCAGCTGGCGCAACCGGACGCGGGCATAGGCGGGATCCTCGTTGGAAGGGTCCTCAACCCAATCCTGCCGGCGGTCCCGCAGCACGGCCCGCAAGGCCGCACCGGGAAAATCCAGCAACGGCCGCAACAGACGCAGGCCGCGGCGCGGGGCGACCGCGGCCATCGCCGCCAGCCCGTCGGCACCCGAACCGCGCCCCAGGCGCAGCAGCAGGGTCTCGGCCTGGTCGTCTTGATGGTGCGCCAGCAGCAGATGGCGGACATGGTGCTGCCGGCACCAGTCTTCCAGCAGTTCATAGCGGGCCGTGCGGGCGGCGGCCTGCAATCCGGTCGCCGGACGCCCGCCTGCGCGGACCAGGATATGGTGAGAAATGGACCGGGCCGCCATCCAGGCGGCAACCTGCCGGGCCTCGGCGGCGGAACCAGGCCGCAGGCGGTGGTCGACCGTCAGGGCGACGGCTTCACCGCCGGCCGCAGCGGCCCAATCCGCCGTCAGCAAAGCCAGGGCCATGCTGTCGGCACCGCCGGAAACCGCCACGGCCAGGCGCGGAGCCGGCTCGAACGGCCCCAGGCTGGCCATTGCGGCGGCAAATGCCGCCGCATCGATCACTTGCACTCGTACTTCTGCTTTTCCGCCACGGCCGCCCGCTTGACCCGGTCCGGCATGCCGGGATGGTCGTTGAACAGGATGGTGAAGGCGGTGCAGGCCTCTTTCTTCTTGCCCTGCTGGCCGAAGGCCGAGCCGGCCTTGTAGATCATGTCCGGGGACTTGCCGTGCTTGGGATATTTCTTGTAGGCCTCAAGGAAGATGCGGGCGGCGCTGTCGAAATCCTTGCGGGAATAAGCCATGTCGCCCAGCCAGTAGCTGGCGTTGCCAGCCAGCTGGTGGTTGGGATTCTTGGCCAGGAAATCCTGGAAGCCGCGCTCGGCATTGGCGAAATCGCCGCGCTGCGCCGCCGCATAGGCCTCGTCATACTGACCCTGGGCATCCTTGGGGGCGGCCGGAGCCGCCGGCTGCGGCTGGGCGGTCAGCCGCTTCATGTCCTTTTCCGGCATGGTCCCCAGCACCTGCGGTCCCGATGCCGGACCGGGGGCATCGGCACCGCGCGGCGGAACCAGGGCCGGCGCCCCGTTGGGGCCGGGCATCGTCATCGCCGGGGCGGAACCGGACGCGCCGGAGCCCCCCTGCTGGCCACCCTGCCCCCCCTGCAGGTCGCGGAAGCGCATTTCGATGTCGGCCTGCATGCGGTCCAGCTGCTTGGAAAGCTGCTGCGACTTGAATGCCGATTCCTCGACCTTGCCGGTCAGCTGGCGGACCATGTTTTCCAGTTCGTCGACCCGTTCGTCCAGCCGCACCGCCAGACCGGCCGGCATCGGCGCGCCGTCCGCCGGACGGACGGCGTTGCCGCCGCCCAATGCCGGCGATGTGATGACGGTCGAACCGCCGCCGCGAGCCACCTGTCCCTGCATCATCTGCAGGTCGCGTTCCAACCGTTCGATGCGGTCGTACAGGGCGCGGTTCTCGTATTGGGCATGGGCGGGGGCGGCCCCGACGGCCAGCAGGCCGGTCAGGGCGGGCACGATCAGCAAGCGACGCACGGGCGAACCTCGGACGCAGTGGAGACGGGTAGGGTTTAGCCTGAGATCAGGGCAAAAACAAGGCGCCCGCCCATTCCGACGATCCAAGGACCGGCGGAAGGGCGGGCGCCCGCATCACGAACGTGAAAGGCCGAAGCTTACTTGCTCAGCACGGTCACGCCACGACGGTTCTGCGACCAGGCCGCCTCGTTCGAGCCCAGAGCGACCGGGCGCTCCTTGCCGTAGGAGATGGTCTTGACGCGGTCCTTGGCGACGCCGGCACCGATCAGGTAATCCTTCACGGCATTGGCGCGAC
>CAJANN010000166.1 GCA_903941095.1 uncultured Rhodospirillaceae bacterium
AGGTGCTGTTCGGCAGCACGAACTGGCCAAGTAACTCCGACTTCTGGTGAGCGCCCGGACAGCCTCGTAAGTTCTTGATATTCCAGCGGAGAGGGTTGGGTTGCGGTTCCCTTTCCTACGCCATTCTCACCAGACAAACTGGCTCTACCGCTAAGACGCGGCCTTGGATATACCAAGGTTCCGCGCGGTTTTGGCGCGTCGGCCTGCTGACACGCCCCTGCCGGAAACTGGCATAACTCTCTCTCTGACACGGTTTATTCTCCGAACCCGTTGACACACCGATTTGTATCAACAGGTCGGCAAGTCGTTGTATTTGCCGCGATGCAAGAAAAAAGTCATAGCGTGTAGTTTGGGTGGATTGATGGGGGATGGATGGAGTCTGGTCGCGGACGACGTTCGCCACGTCAATAGCATGCCGCAGTACCGGCGGCATGGGTGCGCGGTCACGCGGAATGTCTAACCTGGGCCGAGTACGGAAGGGCGGCTATCGAGCGCGAAGGGGGAGATAGCGGACGCAATCGACTTTCTTCTGATATCGGAGTCACACGATCGCTGTTTACCGCTTGATTCACGGCCGATATGATCGGAGATGAAGGGGCTGGTGTGGGCCGTGGCAAACGACGACGACAAGATCACGCTGAAAATTCATGGGCTTGAGGTCGACAACGACCTCGTGCGCGCGGACGTGTTCGTCGAGAAGTTGCGCGCCCTGGTAGATTCGTTGAAGCGGGTCGACCGCATGGAGCACGACAACAAGAAGCGCCACCAGTACATCATCACCGACCTGCAAATCGGCAGTGCGCTCGCCACAATTCGTGAAAAAGAAACTGGCCGCCGCAGGCGCCCGGTCGTTTCAAGCGTAGGCGCTCTGTCCGACATCGTGTCCTCTGTCTATGACGGCGATACCGTGCCGGCATCACTGCTTCCAAAACCGCTGTTCGACAACCTCCTGAAACTGACCAGCGGCAGCGCAAAGGCGTTCTCGCACGCGGAACTCACCTTCCCGCAAGGGCGGATCATCAGAATCGACGAGTTCCTGGCTGATCGGGTCCGCGAGGCTGGTGCCGCCGTGAACGAGAACGCTCCGGCACCCCCGGAGTATTTTCATGGGACGGCATTCGGGACGTTCGAGGGCGTCCTTCAGGAGCTGGATGCGCGCGGCACGCTCCTGCGCGGCAAGCTGATTTTGACCGCAGGCGTCGAACTCGACTGCGTACTGAACAAGGACGAGATTCCGACCGTCCGCGAAAAGTTCAATCAACGGGTTTCAGTGGACGCTACCGCACACTACGACGGGCGCCAGCAACTCCCTGTGCGACTAGAGATTCGCCAAATCAACACGCTAGGCGATTCGGCCGACCTGTCGAAATGGAAGGGTGCGCTCAAGGCTTCCAAGCCCGACGACATGGATGAGGAGTGGTAGGGGGCATGGTAGCAAAGACCCACCTCTTCTGGGATTCGTGCGTGTTCTACGCCTATTTCAGCAACAACACGGCGGCTTACGACCTCAGTGGCATCGAGCAATACATTGAAGAGGCCAAGAGCGGATCAGTGGTGATCCACACCTGCTCTGTCGCCCTTGCTGAGGTCGTGCCGAGTGCCTTCGTCGGCGAGAGCCATGGCAGCTTCCAAGATTTCCTGCGGGACTTTCGTGGCGCGGTTCGCCTGGTCGACCTCAACCCGAACGTCATGCTGATGGCTGGTCGCCTGAAGGACTTGCCGTATCGGAAATCCAACAGCCCAGGACGGCAGCTCGGCACGGGCGACGCGGTCATGCTGGCCGCCTGCATCCATCTCGTCGAGAACTACGGGGTCGTGGTCGACGCCTTCCACACATTCGACGCGGGGAAGAAGCGGGGTCTGGACGGCGGGCGGGGAATGCCTCTTCTCGGGTACGAGGAATGGTGCGAGGGATTTGACGTCGCCCAGATGGCCGTGGCCCAGAAGGTCATCGACCTGAAGCGGTGCAACCCACAGCATCCCTCGCCGTCGCTGCTGCACGTTCAGCAGGTGCCTGCCGCGATTGAAAAAGATGCTGCTGCGGAAGGCGCCAATGAAGATGCTCTCATTCCGACGCCCGAAAATAAAGCCAATGGCAAAGCTGCGATCGTACCTAGCAACGGCAATGGCCATGCAGACGAAGGCAAGAACAAGATGCCGATAGACAAGGATACACCTCCGATTGCAACACTGGAAGCCCATTCAAGTGAAGCTGCCACCTCGCCGAAAAGCTGACTGCTATCGACGCGACACTGCGCTGACTGCATCAATGTCCATATTCCACCCGTGACCACCGGACGGGACGCTGGTGTTTATGTCTGCTGTCGAGAACTGAACCGGTTTGTTTGAGCGACCCATTTGGGCCGAGAGCGGAATGGCGGCTTTCGGGAGGTGGTGGAAGATATGCGGATATCTGAATTAAGTGCGGTGGCACCGTAACTTCATGGTTTAGGGGTGAGCTTGATTAACTGGCGTACCTGGATGATGATGGCTGGCCCCACCCTCAAGACGTGCGCGATAGACGATTAGTGAACCCTTCGATGACTGTAACATGAAAACCTTTGTCCCCAATGGCCCGGTATTCCCTGAAGAGCTGTTGCAGGCTCATGAGGAAGGTCGTCTGGTGCTGTTTTGCGGGGCGGGAATTTCTTACGACACCGGCTTGCCGACCTTCAGCCGGCTCGTGGAATTGGCCATGGAGGGATGCGGTGTAACCTTCGACCGGAAGGAAAAGCATGATCCGCTGCACCGAGCGGTCATGGACGAGAAATACGACCGCGCCCTGCAAATGCTGGGGGATCGCGCCCCCAGCATGCGCACCGTGGTCATGGACATTCTGGATCAGCCCCCAAAGCCAGACACAAATGATGTGCCCCTTCACAGTGCATTGCTGACCATTGCCCGGACCAGCGCAGGACAAACGCAACTCGTCACCAGCAATTTTGATGACCGCTTTGAACGGGCGGATGCGAATCTGCGATGGCAGGCAGGGCCGCGTCTGGGCACCCCACGCCTGGACCATTGGTCCGGTCCCACTTATCTGCACGGTAGGATTGACCGGACGCACGATTCGGATGGGCGGGACTTGGTTCTGACCAGTGGTGATTTCGGGCGAGCCTATCTGCGGGACGCCTGGGCGGCCCGGTACGTGGTCGAATTGTTCCGGGAATTCACCGTACTGTTCGTCGGCTACAGCCTGAACGACCCCATCGTCGGCTATCTGGTCGATGCCCTGGCTGCCGATATGGGACAGAACCGGCAGTTTCGCAAAGCCTACGCCCTGGCCGAATTCAACGGCAGTGAGATGGACGAGAAAAGGCAAACCGATGCTTGGCAGGCGAAACACGTCGAACCGATTCTGTTTCGGAAACTGCGGAGAAAGAACCCATATCGGTTGCTGAATGGCAGCCTGTTGGAATGGGCGCGTCATCATGCCAGCGGCCTGGGGTCGCGGATTGACGAAGCGTTAACGCTGGGTGCCAAGCCCAGCCCCACCAAGATCGTCACCCAGGAAGCCCGCAATCTGGCATGGGCCTTGTCAAAAAGTGACGGCAGTGTCGCCCACGCCTTCGCCAAGGCCGACCCTGCGCCCCATATTTCCTGGCTGGAGCCCCTATCTCAGGTCAAGGTGCTTCACCCTGCCAGCGGTCGGGATTTTGGGCTATTCGACTGGCCCAGCCCCACGGATAAAGGACCGCATCTCGCCCCGCTGGCCGGCGGAAGAAGCTCAATGCTGCCGCTGACCTCGGCCACTTGGGAACTTGGCAAATGGCTCAGCCGACACATGCGGAGCCGAGCCCTGGTGGATTGGGTCATTGCCCGCAACGGGCGCGTCCACCCGGACTGGGAATACTTCCTTGAACAAAAGTTTCCTGATTTGCCCAATGACGGGCCGTGGAAGCCTTTCTGGCGCCTGATTCTGGATCACGCCACGAGTCCGCGAGAGGCCCGATGGTATTTCAGCCCCATGGCGCGACGTGAAGACCAACCGCCCCCCGGATGGTCAATGGCGCTGCTGGAGGCGGCAAGCCCTTACCTTTCCATCAACAAGCCATTTCGATGGGGACGGGATGCCTCGGCCCCGCCCGAGCAGCTGAGCGACTTGGCCCGATTCGAGTTGAAATTGGCGGACGACTATTTTGTTCAGGTCGCCTTGGAAGCCCTGGATAAGCCGGCCTTCCAGGCTGAAATGCTGGGTGTCGCGGACCAACTCACCTCCCGTCTGGCCGAGGGCATGGAGTTGCTCCAGCGCGGCGGCAGCTATATCGGCGGCCTGTCGGATCGCTTTTCCCTGATCAACCCGGAGGGACGCGGTGTTCAGGGATACACGCCGCTGGTATGGCTGTGCGTGCGCGTCTTCATGTTGGCCCGTGGCGACCAGCAGGATGTCGCCGGGGCTTTGACACGACGCTGGGTGAACCTGTGGCGGGTCAATCGGTTGTTCCTGTTTCGCCGTATGGCCCTTCATGCCTTGGCTTATACGCCAGAAATCCTGGATCGAGAGGGATTGGACTTTCTGTTGGATAGCAATCAAGAGGCCCTTTGGGCCTATGATTGCGAACCGGAATTGGTTCGTTTCCTGACAGAGCGTGTCCCGCATTTTTCGTCCGATACACGCGATGAACTGATTGCGGCGATTGTCGCGGGATCACCTCAGCGGGAATACCGGAACCTCGACGCCGATGATATCGCCGCGATGCGGCAAGGCCAGATCTACCGCCGACTTGGGAAATTGAGACAGGCGGGGCTAGATGTTCCACTTCCGGCGGACGCAAAGCCGGAAGACATGGCCGATGCCCAGCCAGCCCGTCTGATGCGGATCAGTCGAGAGGATGAAAGCGCGGCAGCCTTGCTGGGCCTACCCCCGGAAGAAACTGTCGAGGCGCTGTTGAGCCAGTCTGGAAGTTTCACCGCTTCGCGGCAATTGGCCGAGTTGGCACGAAGAAACCCCGATCAGGCCCTCAACTGCCTGCCGCTGTTGGCCGAACAATGTCCGCCAGACTGGGATGGATGGGGCGGTCTCGCTGATTTGGCCAAAACAGAAGGGGCAGATCGGTATCTGGAATCAATCGCCCAATTCGTCCAAGACCACGAAGCCCACATCGCCGACACCTTGTTGTGGGCTCTGGCAAATCTGATCCGCGGTTGGGGCGACAGAGCCGTTGGCGAAGAGGCATTCCGCCCTTCTTTTCTTCTCTTGTGGGAACGGCTTTGGTGGGCCGCGCTTCGGCACGTCGAAGCTCCATTGGAGATGGAAGCCGTCACCAAGGCTATCAATGCCCCTGGCGGCATCCTCGCGGAGACAATCACCGACCTGATTCTGGCGTTGCCCAAGGAAACGGGCCAAGCCGTGCAACCCTGTTGGGGACTGACGATCGAGGGAGAAGAGGAAGCTCACCTTCACGGGCGCATCATCGCCGCCTCGCGCCTGTTGTGGCTGCACCGCATGTTCGCGGAAGCGACCCGACAGATTTTGCTCCCCCGCATGATGGCCACGCACGCCGAGGCCCTTGGCCTATGGGAAGGGTATTTCTGGGGACGCCACTGGGATGTTCCCTTGATGCAGGAACTGGTTCCGGCCTTCTTGTCGATGGCAGGGCGCTTCCAGAAGCAGAACTGCACCGAAGCCTGGAGCCAGATGTTCGCAGATATTCTGATCGAAGCCCCCAGCTTGTTGGGGAAGGAGGATATCGCTCGGGTCATGCGCAATGCCAGGGCGGAAGATCTGCGGGCCATGGCCTGGTACTTCTTCCAACGCCTGTCCGGAGCCGAAGCAAAGGCAGGCGAACTATGGACATCGGCAATCAGGCCGATCATCGGCAAAACCTGGCCGGCGACCATCGCCCAAAACACCCCCGAGGTGGCCTCCGCGCTGGTTCAAATGGCGCTGCATTGTGGCCCGCAATTTGGCGATGCAGTGGAAATCCTGGTCCGACGCAAATTGCTTCGCCCGCTGGGTCAGCACGACGGGCTTTTGCATGATTTGGAACAGCCGGATGAAGGTCACCCCGATTTCTGCACCGATTTTCCCGACGCGGTCCTGGGCTTGCTTGATCAAACCACCGACGTGGATATCATTCCCTGGGACGCCCAGAGCCTGCGCACCATCCTTGACCGACTGTCGAATGCTCGCCCCGAGCTTACCCAGACTCCTGCGTATCGGAGGCTACGTCTTATCGTTGAGCGGCATGGCCAATAACCGTCCCGCTTCAGTAAGGTTTTGCGCCCCTCTCGGCCACCGCGATTACGGTCGGATTACGGGGGCCGGTGGACTAAATCGCCTGCGCCTATTCCCAATGGCTGGTTCTTGGCCTCGCTCGTGTCACTGGATGACCGCCTTGGGCGCGAAGCGGAGCCGGGCGCTGTGGGCCGGAGGCGGACTGGCGGCTTGCCCCCTGGCCGGTTGAGGCCCAAGATACCGTAATTTCAGGCGACCTGACCGTGGTGTAACCTGCCGCCGTGCGCAGCGCCGTTCGCAGGGGGAACCATGGACAAGTCGCGACTGGCGGAAATCCTTCGTGAGCCGCGCGAGACCTTGCAACTTGAGATCAAGGAATGGCTTGATCCAGTGGACAAGGAGCATCGAGCGATCATCGCCAAGGCGGGGATCGCCCTCGCCAATCATGGCGGCGGCCACATCCTCATCGGCATGACGGAAGATGGGGATACATACCGGGAAGCGGTGGGGCGCCCCACATCGCTTGACGCCTTCAACACGGACTGGGTCAACGGCATCATCGACCGCTTTGCCGAGCCGGCGTTTCACTGCGAGGTGCGGCATGTCAGCGTGCAGGTGGGCGGCCCCGAGTTCCCTGTAGTCTGTGTTCCCGGCGGACACAAAGTCCCCATCCGCGCCAAGCGTAGCGGACCCGGCGACAAGATCATCAATGATGGGTCTTACTACACCCGCCGGCCGGGGCCGAAGAGCGAGCCGCCGCAATCCGGTCGCGATTGGGATGACCTGATCCAGCGGTGCATCCACAACCGGCGCGATGAGATGCTGGACCATATCCGGATCATCTTGTCCGGAAGTGTTCCCACCGCACCCCAGGCACCAGAGGCAGACGCACTTATGCCGTGGGAAGCCGAAGCACTGCGCCGGTGGGAGGATCGCCTCTCCGAGGTAAGCTGCCCGAGCGACCACCCTGTGCGCATGCCGCTGGGAAGATGGACGTGCGCGTATCGGATCATCGGAGACGTTACCCCACGCCGTGGCGAAGAACTGCTGGAGCGTCTCCGACAGGCGAAGCAGCCTTACACAGGTTGGGCGACATGGTGGATTCCGACCAAACCGAGCATTGCCCCGTATCCCGTTGATGGGTTGATCGAATGCTGGATTAAGGGCGATGACGCCCTACTGCGCGAGGATGCCAGCCATGCTGACTTTTGGCGTGCAGCACCGGACGGGCGGATGTTCTTGATCCGTGGGTATGCCGAGGATGACTTGGAGCGCATTCCGCCAGGGCAGGTGTTCGATGTGACACTACCGGTGTGGCGGGTTGGAGAATGCCTGCTTCATGCCGCCGCGTTGACCAAGCTCCTGACCAACGGCGACGACCAAGCGAAGATCGATATTCGGTTCACCTGGACCGGCTTGGTTGGCCGCCAACTCACTTCGGTGAGCCGGGATCGGTGGCTGGAGCCTCGGACCTCAAGACAAGGGAATGTCCAGGCTCGCGGTCTCTTCTTGGCGGCAGCACTACCCGATGCCTTGCCGGAAGCGGTCCGTGAGCTTACCACTCCGCTGTACGAGGTGTTTGACTTCTTCGTCCCACCTGACAGCTTGATAGTCGACGAACTGGGAAAGATGCGGAAAAATAAGTTCTAGGGGGGAACGCAGATGGCACTCAATCGAGCAGAATGGCTGGGGACCTTCTATCCTTTACCAGGGTGGCTTTGCCCGGCTTGCGAACAAGGCCACCTTCGGCTCATCGACAAGACATTGGCCAAAGCTGATACCGCCGCAACCCTGAGAGGGCGAAAGCATCCAGATTGGGAGCACGAGTGGGACCAGCAAAGGTTCTCTGGGCTGCTGCAATGCGATAACGCCCAATGCAAAGAGGTTTGCTGCATTAGCGGAACAACGTCACAGGTAGAGGTATATGAGGACTGCTGCGAAGATGGTATAGAGCGGCAGTGTTTTGTTGATGGATATGATGTGAGATACATTTATCCATCCCCCCTTCCATTCCGCATGAGCCAGAAAGTCCCGAAGGAAATTGCGGACCTTCTTCGTCGCTCGACCGAGCTTTACTGGGCCGACCCCGAAGGCGCGGCAAATAAGCTCCGGCAAGCAATAGAGGTCCTACTTACTGAACAAGGGGTTCGGCGCACGATAATAAATCGGCAGCACCGCAGACAGACGCTCAATCTTCACTCACGCATCGTTGAATACAAAGGCAAGCAATCTGAGGCTGCCGATCTTCTCTTGGCCGTGAAATGGATTGGCAACGAGGGGAGCCATGCAGGGAGTCTCAAACACGAAGACGTTCTGGATGGATATGAAATGCTCGGGCATGTTTTAGATGACGTGTACGAGAGGACACGTACACGGCTTGCTAATTTGGCAAAGAGCATCAACCGCAACAAGGGACCTACCAAGAAGCGCCGCTGATAACGTCGCCCACCACGGATTTACGGTGACAGTGCCCTAAATCGTCGGCCCCTGCTCGGGCTACTGCCCAATGGCCAATTTTCAGCGCTACGCTCAAGTCATTGAACGACCGTCATGGGCGCAAAGCAGCCATTGTCACTCGGTGGTTTCCGACGCCGCAGATGCGCGGGTGCATGTGAGTCGAAATACGACGCAGGTTATGAATAGCGCGGCCGACCGGGGGAAACCCTGGTCGGCCGCTTTCGTCGTTTCAGGCCATGGTCTTCGCTGTTACCCTTCCTCCATGCGGAAAGACGATGAAAAGCAAATCGCAGCCGACCTGGCCAAGGTTATTGCCATGATGTGCGTGCGCAATTCGAAGCTGGAAAACATCCATGCGGGTCTGGTTCCCATCACCAGGACCGGCGACTATTCCGACGTGGTCGTGCTGGATGCCGATGGTCGCCGGATTCCCTGGACCGAGGTTTCCCATATCGATGATAGCCAGATGCGTGATCTGATGAAGGACATCGTCAATCGGCTCTATACCTTCCAGATGCGCAGCGGTGAGCCGGAGTTTCAGGCGTGGATCGATCGTTGGGCCAGGATGGCAGCCAAATGGGACGAACCGGAATTGCTGCGGCCGTCCAGTGATCCGGACGGGGCCTGATCCCCGCAGCGCTGTCTCTACCACCTATGTCGGGATAAGCCGCTTACCGCAATTTACGCCATGCCACCAAATGATCCGCCCCCGGATTGTGGGGCGTGCTGGTCTATGGATAGCTTCCTCGCAGTAACCCAATGCCGGGCGGAAATGCCCTGGCAGTAAACTGCGAGACACGGTGATGCCCAACGCCCTCCACCCCGACCGCATGAGTGCCGCCGAACGCCTGGACGAAGTGGCGGATATTCTGGCGGCTGGCCTGATCCGGCTGAAGGCCCGGAAGTCCAGGGCTTTATCTGCTGACACCAGAGATAGTCGCCTCGACTTCACGGCCCCCCAGAGCGGTCATGTCCTCGTCAACCGACGGAGGAAATACCCATGACCGACGAACCATTGCTGGCCCGCTTGGCCGCGCTGAAAACCGCTCCCACACCGGATCTGAAAGCACAGTGGCGCGACTTGTTCGAATCTGAACCGCCGCCCTTCAACCGCACCTTCCTGGAAAGCCGCTTGGCCTATCGTATCCAGGAACTGGCCTATGGCGGGCTGGCGGCGACCACCATCGCTCGCCTGGAAAACATGGCCGAGGACTTCGCCACCACCAAGGGACGCCGCAAGAGGGACCAAGACCGCCCCATCGCCGGCACCCGGCTGGTGCGGGAATGGAAGGGCGTCGAGCACTGCGTCACGGTGCGCGAGGACGGCTTCGAATACCAGGGCCGCCCCTATCAATCCTTGTCGGCGGTGGCCCGCGCCATCACCGGCACCCGCTGGAATGGCCACCTCTTTTTCGGCATGAAGAACTACAGGACAAAAGCATGAAGCCCGCCGGAACCAAGCCGATCCGCAAGCTGCGCTGCGCCGTCTACACCCGCAAATCCACCGAGGAAGGGTTGGACATGGAGTTCAACAGCCTCGACGCCCAGCGGGAATCCTGCGAAGCCTATGTCGCCAGCCAGAAAGCCGAGGGCTGGGTGCTGGTGCCGACCCATTACGATGATGGCGGCTTCTCCGGCGGCACCCTGGAGCGCCCCGGCCTGAAACGCCTGTTGGCCGACATCGAGGCCGGTCTGGTCGATGTGGTGGTGGTCTATAAGATCGACCGCCTGTCGCGCTCCCTGATGGATTTCTCCAAGCTGGTCGAGGTGTTCGATCGCAACGACGTCACCTTCGTCAGCATCACCCAGTCGTTCAACACCACGACCAGCATGGGGCGGCTGACGCTCAACATCCTGCTGTCCTTCGCCCAGTTCGAGCGCGAGGTGATCGGCGAACGTGTCCGCGACAAGGTGGCCGCTTCTCGGCGCAAGGGGATCTGGATGGGCGGGCCGGTGCCGTTCGGCTACCGCTGCGCCGACCGTAAGCTGCTGGTGGTCGAGGACGAAGCCGCCACCGTGCGAATGATCTTCGAGCGGTTCATCCGCATCGGTTCCGCCACCCTGTTGGTGAAGGAACTGGCCGAGGAAGGCATCACCCGCCGGGGCAAGAAGCTGGACAAGGGCGGCCTCTACAAGATGCTGGCCAATCCGCTTTATATCGGCAAGGCGGTCCACAAGGGCATGGCCTATGACGGCGAACACGAGGCGATCATCGACCAGGCCCTGTGGGACAAGGTCCGCTCCGTCATGGAAGTGTCGCCCCGCACACGGGCCTGTCGCACACGGGCACAAACCCCGGCGCTGCTGAAAGGCGTGATTTTCGCCCCCGGCGGCCGCGCCATGACGCCCGCCCATACCCGCAAGGGCGGGAAACTGTACCGCTACTACGTCACCATGAACGTGATCAAGGAAGGCCCCGATGCCTGCCCGGTCGGGCGCGTGCCCGCCGCCCAGGTCGAGAACGCGGTGATCGACCAGTTGCGATCCCTGCTGCGTACCCCCGAGGTGGTGGCCCGCACCTGGAAAAGCATCCGCGCCGAGGGCGAGGACATGAGCGAACGGGAGATCGCCACCAATCTGGGCCAGCTTGATCCCCTGTGGGACGAACTGTTCCCCGCCGAGCAGGCCCGCATCGTCCAGCTTCTGGTCGAACGGGTCGATATCTCGCCCCAGGGCATCAACATCAGCCTGCGCACCAATGGGCTGACCCAGCTTGCCGGAGAACTGAAACCCGCCAAGGGGCGGAGGGCGGCGGCATGACCACGGTGTTCGTCCCCATGACCTTCCGCCGCATCGGTGGGCGCAAGCGCATCGTCCTGCCCGACGGTAGCCTCTACAACCCCGAGACGCGGGTGTCGGTCGATAGCCCCATCGTCCGCTCGCTGGCCCGAGCTTTCCGTTGGCGGCACCTGCTGGAATCCGGTCGCCACGCTTCCATCAACGAACTGGCCAAGGCCGAACGCGTCGATCGTGCCTTCGCCAGCCGGGTTTTGCGCTTGACCTTGTTGGCCCCCGACATCGTCGAAGCCATTCTCGCGGGACGTCAGCCCGAAAAGCTGACTGTTCGGGCGTTGCTGGAGCCGTTTCCTGTGGACTGGGCTCAGCAGAGGCGGGTGTTGGGCACCGGCGGATGACCGGTTTGCGCCCATCCACGACACTGAAGCTTACGTGAGTTGGTATTGAAAGCAGCCGTCCGCGGATGGTCTTCAATGGGCGTTTACCGGCCAGCCTATACTACTCGGAAACTCAACTGGACAATATGCAGTAAGAACCGCGTCAGCCACCTCGAAACCATTTCGGGTGATCTGTTCGAACTGTTGCTCCGTAACCGCAGCCAAGTCGGTGGGATGATAAAGCGCTTCCTGTGCATCGCCTTTGGGTTGGAAGCGAGCGTAATCCGCTTGCCGCCAATGCTGGCGCACAGCTCCAGAAAGGTAAACATTCGCACGTTCCAAGCCGTTGAAAACGGCGAGAGAGTACTGATTTCCGGGATTTCATGACGGCCACCACGGCCGGGGCGGAACCCGGCATAGTGGTCCCTTTGGAGTCGTCAGGCGGCCTTGCGATGTAGGGAAATTTCAACCAATGACGCTTCCGATTGGTAGCGAACTGGTCTACCCTGCCGCCCTAATTTCGGCACGGGTCCATTCGGTCCGCCCCAGGGGAGAAGAAGATGACCGGCGAGCCTGAAAGCACCGCTGCAGAATTTGCGGAAAAATATGGAATGACGATCCAGGAAGTTCCTGGTCTTCAAGCCGCAGCCGCAAAAGCGACGTCCACCGTAGAATACACCCGGTTTATCGACACGCTTAAGAAGAACCCTAAGCTTGAAGAATTCGCCGTTTCTGCCATGCGGGGAGCCTATGGCGTTGCCTCCGATGGCGGGAAAAGCGCGCTCATAATGCATAGAGACGAACACAGTTTCGACAAACTGTTCCAGTGCGTGTTCTGCCTGCCATTCACATTCGATGAATTCCCGCTCTGGGTCCTTTACCATGCCTGCCTAACCGCCGAGCAAGAGTTTGCGCGAGTAGACTGCAAGCCAGCAAAGAGAGAAGAGGCGCAATCCGCGAACTTTCTCAAGCAGATAGACCGTGCCTGTCAGGGGTGGCTTAACCGAACACAGGCCGTCGTGAACAGGTTCAATTCCACTGTTGGCCTGAGCGAATTGAGCCTAGAAGTCCAAGGGAGAGAGCAGGCGACTGGCGGCGACTTCGCTCTCCTGATCGAGTACAGAAAGAGCCGGGAGGATATCCCCGAAATCATCCCGGTTGTTCTACAGTCAAAGAGATTCGATGGCGATGGCATCGCAGACATATCGCGGAAAAATAAAAAAACCGGCCGCTTTCAGTTCCACACACTGAAGGAGACAAGAGCGCGATGCCCGGCCGGGTATTTCTTTTTCAACAACGATACTCAGGCAGTAACGAAAGAACCACACGTACCGGCACTCAAGGATGTTCGCGATATGCCGATGGTGGCTGTTCCCAAAATTGATTACGTTTGGGAAAATTCGAACAACTTCGCGACCTTTATCCTGCATCTCATCGTTACCGTCGAAAATGAACATCGCCACGACGATGCCGAAAGTGCTTTGGAAAAAATCGTGAGCAATGTTTCGCTGGATGACCTTACGGGCATCGGAGTTATATCGGTTGAAACGGATGCCGGACCAAGGTTTCAACGGGCATGGGAAATGACGCTGCAACAGCTTCGTTCGCCCAATGATGAACCGCCAGCGCCTGAGCCGACGGAACCCCCGGATGGTCCAGGAAGCAGGTCTGGTTTCGGAATGGGGCGTTAGGGGGCGGGGAAAGGGTAATGCCGGGGTGCGGATGTCTGCATCGCTTATGCGGCCATCTGTCCTCCGACTTCATTCATCAGCAACCCTGGCCGTCGCCTGTGCCATGCTGAAGTCCCACAAACTGTTTGATCCGAACCATAAGGCGGCGGCATAAGGGCCGAGCGTCGGCGCTTTACGCCGACCTCATGCCAAGCCCTTGGAACCGGAATCGCGGACGGGTCAAGGCTGAAGCCGCGAAGCGGGCGCACGCCCCGTGCGCGCCTTGACGCGAAGAAGGCCCGGCTTATCTGCCTATGTCGGGCTTACCGACCCGCCCATTTTCTTGCTTGTGAAATGGTGGGGAGTCCCCCCCCCTGCTCGATGGCAGCGTCCGCGATGCCCGTTCCGTGCTGGGCTGCAGACCGTCCGCTCCCGGCCCATTCCGGTCATCTGGTAAGTCGACGCGATTGATCCGCGCTCGGCCCATCATGGCCGTATTGAGGGCAGGTTCCATTTGGAGGCCACAAATGCAAAACGCGGATGACTAGGTTTCCCCCAGTCGGCCGCATGGCCTAAAATCCGATTTGACCTATTTGCCAATGGGCGGCGCCTGAGCCAGCAGGTTACGGGTCTGCTCCGAATCCGCCGATCCCCCGAACTCGAAGTCGAAGGCAGTGGCAAACTTACCGGCCAACAGGGTCACCACCGAGATGATGCATCCCCCGACAGCGGTGTTGCCGTCGACGTGGCCGAACACCATGAAGCCGATGCCGCCGACGATGCCAGCTCCCGCCGTCACCAGCAGGACATTGGCGCGGACGTTGCTGCGCCCAATCTTGATGAATTCGGTGTCGCGGGCGCGGGCGTCCTGCCGGTCGGCGAGGGTTACGGTCAGGGTGGTGAGCGCGCTGGCCATCTGCTGCATCCGTTCCTCGTGGGCGAATGCCTGGGCCTGGGAGCGCAATTGGAACACCAGATTGGGATCGGCCAGCGACTCACGGGCCATGTCGGGATCGTCGGTGCCGGTGACGGCGCGGACGGTGTCGGCGAGCTTGCCGACGGCCTTTTCTGCGTCGTCGCCAAACAGGCTGGCGATGTCGGGAGCAACGTCCAACGCCACCTTGGCCAGCCCCGCGATGGGATTAGCGGCGATGGCGGCGGCATCGCCGAGGAGATCAAGCAGGTTCATGGTCAGGCGCTCCCCAGCCCCATGCCAATTCCGGCCAGGATCACCTCTCTGGCGTAGGGTTGCTGGCCGTTTTCATGGCGGATGATGGCTTCGACCAGTCCGGCCATGGTGTCGGCCTTGGTCAGGTCAATGGCCTGATCGGACGTCACGCCCAGGCGAGAAGCGACATGGGCGATATAGGAGCCGGTGTCGTTCTCACAGCCCGGCGCCCAGCGATTGATGATTCCGGCGACGGTGTTCAGGCCGTAGCGGCGTTGATAGCCGAGCAGGATGCGGGTCAGGGCACGGATACCGGCCTCGGGGCTGACGAACTCCTCGAACACCGGATCATCATCGGTGGCGCGTTCGCCCTGCCACTGAGTCTTGTCGCCGGGGGATTCCTTGATATTGCCGGGATTGTTGAGGCGAATGCCACGCGGCACGACAGCGTCCTTGGTCATGGGGAACCTCCAATGAAAAAGGTTGGGTCATTGGGCTCTCGCCCTCATCACCCG
>CAJANN010000167.1 GCA_903941095.1 uncultured Rhodospirillaceae bacterium
ATGATGGCCTGGATGAACCGTGACGCCGTCGAGGAGACTCTGGCGACCGGGCGCGTCTGCTACTGGTCGAGATCACGCAAGGGATTGTGGCGCAAGGGCGAGACGTCCGGTCAGCGGCAACGGCTGATCGAGTTCCTGATCGATTGCGACGGCGACACCGTTCTGCTGAAGGTCGATCAGGATGGGGTCGCCTGTCATACCGGCCGCCGCACCTGTTTCTACACCGCGGCCCGCCCCGAAGGCCTGACCGAAGTCGCGGCCGTGCAGATCAGCCCCGAGGAGCTTTACCGCAAATGACCACCCTGCCGGTGACGGTGCTGACCGGATTTCTCGGCAGCGGCAAGACCACCCTTCTGAATCATCTGCTGGCCCAGCCGGGCCTGAGCGACACCGCCGTTCTGGTCAACGAGTTCGGCGAGGTGGGGGTCGACCATCTGCTGGTCCGGCATATCTCGGAAGATATCGTCCAGCTCAATTCCGGATGCCTGTGCTGCACCGTGCGCGGCGACATGGTCGACAGCCTGCGCGACCTGTTTCTGAAGCGGGTCAAGGGCGAGGTCCCGGAATTCGCCCGGGTGATCATCGAAACCACCGGACTGGCCGACCCCGCCCCCATCATCCATACCCTGATGACCGACCCCCTGCTGTCGTCGCGCTACCGTCTGGACGGCATCGTCAGTACCGTCGATGCCGTCAACGGCAGCCGATCGCTGGACAATCATCAGGAAGCGGTCAAACAGGCCGCCGTCGCCGACCGGCTGGTGCTGACCAAGACCGATCTGGCCCAGCCTGCCGCGACCCAAGCCTTGCGGAACCGCCTTCAGCACATCAATCCCGCCGCGCCGATGATCGTTGCCATCGGCGGTGGTCTTGATCCTGCCGCCATCCTGAATGCCGGCCTGTTCAACGACCGGGACAAAAGTCCGGACGTCCGGCGCTGGATGAACGACGAGGCCTATCGCGACCGCCAGCATCACCACGACCATCACCACGACGTCAACCGTCACGATGACCGGGTTCAGGCTTTTGTATTCACCCGCGACGCCCCGGTCAGCTGGCCGGGATTGGCCTTCGCCCTGGAACTGCTGATCGCCAATCGGGGGGAAAACCTGCTGCGCATCAAGGGAATCGTCAATGTCGCCGGCCACGATGCCCCGATGGCGATCCACGGCGTCCAGCACATCTTCCATCCGCCGGCCACCCTGCCCGGCTGGCCGGATGCCGACCGCCGCACCCGCATCGTCTTCATCACCCGGGATCTGGACCGGAAGGTCATCGATGACATGCTGGAAGGGGTACTGGGACTGGCCGCGGAAAAGGGGGTCTGACCTCTCCCGTCGGACTTTCTTATCCCGATGGCACGGACTAGACTTCGTCCTGTGCGGATTGCCTGTCCGTCGCTAGAACGGCGTGCCGGCCAGGGAGACTGAGTGAATGATCGGAAAGTTTGTCGGCGGTGGAATCGCCGCCCGCTTGTGGTTGCTTGTGGCTGCCCCTTTGGCCGGTTTGGCGGCCGTCTTCGTCTATGACGCCGTGCAACTGGAACACGAGCTGTTCGCCGCCCGCGAGGTGAAACTGCGCCATGTCGTCGAGGTCGGCCACGGTGTATTGCAGCGCCTGGCCGCCGATGCCAAAGACGGCCGCCTCAGCGAGGACGAGGCCAAGGCGCAGGCCATCTCCATCATCCGGACCATGCGCTATGACGAGGTCGAATATCTGTGGATCAACGATCTGGAACAGCCGATCCCGCGCATGGTCGTTCATCCGACGGTCCCTGCCCTTGATGGCAAGATTCTGTCCGACGCCCGTTTCGACAAGGCCACCAGCCGCCGCGAAGGCACAGGCGGTGCGGTAACCGCCCTGAACCGGACCAATCTGTTCGTCACTTTCAATGATGTGATACGGGCCGCCGGTCACGGCTTCGTCACCTATGACTGGCCAAAGCCCAAGCAGGGCGGCGGTGTGAGTGACGAGCTTTTCCCCAAGCTTTCCTATGTCAAGCTGTTCGAACCGTGGCAATGGGTGCTGGGGTCCGGCATTTATGTCGACGACGTTGCCGTCACCTACCGGAACGAGCTGATCCGCCGCGGAGGATTGTTTGTCCTGATCGCCCTGGCCGTCTGCGGGTTTGGCTTCCTGCTGTCGCGCAATATCGGCACCGGATTCCGTGGGCTGGTCCATGATATGGACCTGATCGAACAGTCCGGGGACGTCACCCGCCTGCAGTTGAGCCCTGAACGTACGGACGAGTTCGGCCACGCCGCCGCCATGCTGCGGACGATGGCCGAGAACCGGCGTCAGGTTCAGGCCATGAGCGCCGAGCGGCAGCGGATGCGTGAACATGCCGAGCAGGAACGGTTGAACATGCAGCACGAAGTCCTGCGGTCGCTGGTTCAGTCCGCCATGTTGGGCAACGAGGCGATGATCAGTCTGGCCCGGATGAAGCACGAAATCGACCAGTCATCTTCGCAGATCGGCGGTATGGCCGACTCGGTCGAGGCGATGCGGGCTGCCATCAGCACCATCTCGTCCGACAGTTCGGTGGCCGCCAGCGATGCCGATGGAGCCGGTGAGGCCGCCAATTCCGGACTGGGTGCCAGCGGCAAGGTCCTCAGTGCCTTCCAGCGCATCGTCGAAGCCGTGGATTCGGCCGGGGCCAAGGTCCAGGGACTGGCCAGCGCGTCGCTTGAAATCGGCAAGATCGTTACCGACATCGAAGCCGTTGCCGGCCAGACCAATCTGTTGGCCCTGAATGCCACCATCGAGGCGGCCCGTGCCGGCGAGGCCGGCAAAGGCTTTGCCGTCGTTGCCGGCGAGGTCAAGGGACTGGCCAACCAGACCAGCCGCGCGACCGAAGACATCCGCCGCCGGATCGAGGGGTTGCAGGGAGAAATCCAGCGGATCGTCTCCGCCATGTCCGACAGCATGAGCGTGGTCGATGCCGGCCAGGAGATGGTCGCCGATCTTGGCCATAAGCTACAGGAAATCGCAGGCCAGGTCGGATCCGTGCGCACTCACATGAACGACATCGCCGATGTGTTGGAGCGCCAGTCGGGTGCAGCGTCGGAATTGGCATCCGGCACCAGTCACGTCGCGACTCTTTCGCGTACAAATAACAGCCAGCTGGAATCCGTTCTGCAGTCGATGAGCGCGATGATCGAGCAGTTGAATACCCAGGTCGGCACCTATGCCGGGCTGGGCTCGGCCAGATTGCTGGTCGAGGTGGCAAAGAACGACCATGTCACATTCAAGCGCCGGGTTCTCGACGGTATCGTCGGACGGATCAAGCTGACCGCCGACGACGTTCCCGATCACCATAATTGCCGGCTGGGAAAATGGTACGACGCCCTGACCGATCAGGCCCTGCGGAACGACCCCGCTTATCAGTCCATCGTCGATCCGCATAAAGCCGTCCATGTCTGCGCCAAGCAAGCATTGACCCATGCCACCGCGGGCGACATCGACCGGGCCTTCGAAAGCCTGGATGAAATGAACGAGGCCTCGAAACTGATCATCGCCATGCTGGAAAAACTGGAAAGGCGTCTGATGGAGATGGAAGACGGGAAATGACTCGCCCACTGACGCCGGAACTGTTGCTGCGGGCTTATGCGATGGGAGTCTTTCCTATGGCCAAGGCCCGTACCGACCGCCGGGTCTACTGGGTTGATCCCGACGAACGCGGCATCCTGCCCCTGGAAGAGTTTCATATCCCGCGTTCACTGAAAAAGGTGCTGCGCCGCGTGCCTTTCGACATCCGCATCGATTCCGCATTTACCGCGGTTCTGGAAGGCTGCGCCGAATCCAAAGCCGGGCGGGAGAACACCTGGATCAACGACGAAATCCTGACCCAGTTCGTCGAGCTTCACCGTCTGGGTCTGGCCCATTCGGTCGAAACCTGGCGCGACGGATATCTGGTCGGCGGCCTCTACGGCCTGGCCCTGGGGGCTGCCTTCTTCGGCGAAAGCATGTTCAGCCGTCAAACCGACGCATCGAAGGTGGCGCTGACCGATCTGGTGGCCCGCCTGCGTCTCGGGGGATACGTCCTGCTGGATACCCAGTTCATCACCGATCATCTGGCCCGGTTCGGGGCCACGGAAATTTCCCGTGACGATTATCTGGCCATGCTGTCGGCGGCGGTGTCCATGCCGGCCCGCTTCATCCGCGAGCCGGTGCCCTGGGAGGCCGCCGAGGCGAACGACCTATCGGCTTTTGCGGCAGTCGAGAACCCAGACGTCGTAAACAGCGTGTTCCATCGCTGACAGGGCCGGGCTGGACGCGAACATCCAGCCCCGGAACAGGCTTTGCGCCGGCTGCTCGGGGCGGAGTTCCCAGATGTCCAGAAAAGCGGCACTCTCGGGATTTTCTTCAGGGCGACGCTTGCGGCAGGCACGCGCGACGATCTCCAGGGCACCAAAGCGCACCGGGGTACCCACCGGAGCCTCGATGGTAACCACCCGGGCGGTGATCTTGTCCAGACCACCCAGCACCGCCACGTCCAGCGCCAGGTCCGGTACCGATGGGGTCTGTGCAAAAACGGTTGCCGGCGCCAAGATCGCCGCCGCAAGCAGAAGTCTCGGTATCATGGCTTGGATGCGGGTGGTGCCGGCGTATCGGCCGTGGCCAGGAAGATCAGTTCTCCGACCATCTCTTCAATGGATTTGAAATCCTTGGTCTTGGTCAGACGCCCGCCTTCGGCGATCCGATCGGTTGCCCGCCCAGGGATCAGCTTGACGAACTTCCCCCCCAACAGCCCCTCGGTCGAAATCGTCGCCACGGTATCGACCGGCAGCCGGACATCCGGGGAAATCGACAGTCGGACCACCGCATTGAAGGTCACCTTGTCCAACTCGTAATCGGCGACGGTTCCAACCTTGACGCCATTGATCCGCACGTCGGACCCTTTATCCAGCCCTCCGACGCTGGCGAACTGGGCGGAGATCTCGTATCCCCTGATTTCCTTCAGGTCGGCATGGGTATAGGCGAAGACCAGAAAGAAACCGGCCACCACCAGGACCACCGCCCCCATGATCGTCTCGATGAGATTGCGTCCCATGCGGGTCCTCCCGGTACTCAGTTGGTAATGGACGGCAAGGGCCGGTCCAGATAGCCGCGCTTGGCGCGGGCCTGTTGGATGATCATGTCCATCAGATCCTCGATCACCATCGAGTCCTGAGTGAACGGTATCTCCTGACCGTTGGCCAGGACACGATCCTCGGCCCCGGGCTGCAGCACCACGAACTTCGCCCCCAGCAGGCCATCGGTATGGATGGCCGCCGCCGTATCGGCCGGAAGGCTGACGTCATTGCGGATCCGCAACGTGGTTACAGCACGGAAATCGGGGGCCAATGACTGCGCCACCACCTTGCCCACCGGCAGACCGGACAGCCGAACCGGGCTGCCCACGGTGATGCCGTCCAGACGGCTGAAGCGGGCCGTCACCAGATAGCCGTCCATATTGTCGGACTTGCCGGGCTCCTCTTGGGTCACGTAGACCAGGCCCAGCACCAGCGCGGCAACGGAAACGACCATCGCGCCGATGACGGTATCGCGATTGCCGCCCTTGGTCACCATCACGCGTCCCCTTCAATCCGATTTACGGCTGCCACGCCTCGTAATCGCCGGCGGCACGGTCTCGCCGCCCCCCCCGCAGATCATGCCCCGGCGGCAGATAAGCCTGCACGGTGCCGGTCTGGTTGCCCGCGTGCGATGCCTGCCATTCGCGGCGCGGAGCGCCGGTCAGCGGCTTGTCCGAAGTGTAATGCAGCCAGGCGTGCCATTCCGCCGGCACCAGGGAGCCGTCGATGGCCCCGCCATAGAGGACCCAGCGTTTGCGGCGCTGTCCCTTGGCCGCCGACCGCGCTTCGTAATAGCGATTGCCGGAGGAATCGGTCCCCACCAACTTGCCGTTGGCCCATGTGAACAGCAAAGTGCCCAGGCTGATCATGTCATCCCCGTTCTTGGTTCCGGGTTGGAATTCACCGGCCCGGACTATGGCAAATGCAATCACGGGCGTCCAGAGGATCATGATCCACCCCACCGCATCTTGTGGCCTGCCGCGGTCGCGGCCCGCAGGAAATCCCGCACAGGCCGGATACACCCCTTACAACATGATGTGCCGCCCGCACATCTGTGCGTCAAAATCTTGTTGAATGAGACCCCGGCTTGTCATAGCCTGCGTCTCTGTCGGGGGCGAGCCACAATATGTTGTGGGTGGCGGGGCATGGGGAAAGTCCGGATTCCCTGGGACCGCGTCAATTCTTCCGATCGAGCCGAACCGATGAAGCCTACCGAATAGCAGAGGGGAGACCATGCGCGTCCAGCGTCACTTCACCACGGCCGGGGAATCCGCCTACGCGGCCCTCGCGTTCCGCAAGGCAACCAGCGAAATCCGCAATCCGGACGGGTCCGTGGTTTTTCAGGCCAAGGACATCGACGTTCCCGCCGATTGGTCGCAAGTCGCCTGTGACGTGCTGGCGCAGAAGTATTTCCGCAAGGCCGGGGTCCCGACCAGATTGAAGCGGGTCGCCGAAAAGGATGTGCCGGAATGGCTGCAACGCCACGAGCCGGATGCCGAGGCGCTCGACACTTTGCCCACCGCCGAGCGGTCGCGTGGCGAGAACTGCGCCCGCGAAGTGTTCGACCGCCTGGCCGGCACCTGGACCTATTGGGGTTGGAAGGGCGGCTATTTCGACGGTGAGGCCGATGCGATGGCCTTCCGTGATGAAATGGCCTTTATGCTGGCCAGCCAGATGGGGGCTCCCAACTCGCCGCAATGGTTCAATACCGGGCTGCACTGGGCGTACGGCATCGACGGTCCCGGCCAGGGACATTCTTATGTCGATTTCAAGACGGGAATGATGGTCGCGTCCACCTCGGCCTATGAACATCCGCAGCCTCACGCCTGCTTTATCCAGTCCATCAACGACGATCTGGTCAACGAGGGCGGGATCATGGATTTGTGGGTGCGCGAGGCGCGCCTGTTCAAATACGGTTCCGGCACCGGCACGAATTTCTCGCGACTGCGGGGGGAAGGCGAACGCCTGTCCGGCGGCGGCAAGTCGTCCGGCCTGATGAGTTTCCTGAAGATCGGCGACCGCGCCGCCGGGGCCATCAAGTCCGGAGGCACCACCCGGCGAGCCGCCAAGATGGTGGTGGTCGATGTCGATCACCCCGATATCGAGAACTTCATCAACTGGAAGGTCGTCGAAGAGCAGAAAGTAGCGGCCCTGGTCGCAGGCTCGAAGCTGGCAGCAAGACATCTTGGCGAGGTCATGGCCGCGTGCCGGGAATGGGACGGCGACGCCCAGTCGGAAGCCCGCTTCGACCCCAAGCAGAATCGTCGCCTGAAAAAAGCGATCATCGGCGCCCGCGGCGCAATGCTGCCGGAAAGCGCCGTCCAGCGCGTCATCCAGTTCGCCCGCCAGGGTTACGAGCACATGGATTTCCCGGTGTTCAACACCGACTGGGATTCCGAGGCCTATCTCACCGTGTCGGGGCAAAATTCCAACAACACCGTCCGCGTGACCGACGATTTTCTGAATGCGGTGATCGAAGATGCCGATTGGGTGCTGAAGCACCGGGTGTCCGGCCAGGTCAAGAAGGTGCTGAAGGCCCGCGACCTTTGGGAAACCATCGGCGAAGCCGCCTGGGCCTGCGCCGATCCGGGCATCCAGTTCGACACCACCATCAACGAGTGGCACACCTGCCCGGAATCGGGGCGCATCAACGCCTCCAATCCCTGCTCGGAATA
>CAJANN010000168.1 GCA_903941095.1 uncultured Rhodospirillaceae bacterium
CGCACCAGCATGACCAGGGCAAAGGCGGTGCAGCCCTGGCTGCCATGCAGCAGCGGCATGGTGCGATCCATGCCCATGAAGGCCATGACCGCGCCCAGGGGGGGCGACAGTTTCAGCGGATTCGACGAGACTGGATGTCCGTGGCTGACGATCAGGGCCATCGGCTTACTCCTCGTTGTCCCAGGGCGCCGGCTGGCGGATCTGGGACCAGATGGGATTGGACAGTGCCTGGTCGATCTGCCGGACCAGCGTCAGCATGCCGGCATAGCCGGCATAGCGGTGGTGGCGTTCCTGGTTGATGTCCAGCCACGGGGTCTTCGCCTTCAGGGCGATGAACTGCGAACGTCCGCCCGACAGCATGATGTCTGCACGACCGTCCTTGAACATCTGGTACATGTCTTTGGGGGGGATGGCGTCGACCAGCCTGTCCTCGTCGCCGCCCAGGCGCTCCAGCGCCTTGGCCTTGTCGGTCTCGGTCGATTTGCGCACCGAGGTTCCCACGACTTCCATGCCCATTTCCTGCAAGGCGTGGATGACCGACCAGCTTTTGACCCCGCCGGTATAGAGCAGGACGCGCTTGCCGGCCAAGCGGGCCTTGTAGGGCATCATTGCTGCCCAGGCTTTATTCTCCTCTTCGGCGATCAGGGTTTCCGTGCGGGCAAGCAAGGAGGCGTCGGCCCCCCGTTCGACCAGCATGCCTGCGATGGCGCGCAGCGCGTCCGATGTGTCGGAGATGCCGTAGAACGAGCCTTCGAAGAACGGGATTGCCCAGCGTTCCTTCATCTTGCGGGCCAAGGTCACCAGTGCCTGGCTGCATACCACCATGTTGGCGCGTGCGGTATGGGCGGCGGCCACGTCGTTATAGCGGGCGTCACCGGTGATGGCGGTGCGCAGGCGGATGCCCAGCCGCGCCAGCAATTCGCGGACCAGATCCATCTCGCCGGCGACGTTGTATTCGCCCAGGATATTGATATCGGTCGGACCGGCATCGTCTGGCTCACGGGTGCCGATGACATAGTCGATCAGCGCCTCGCCGGCCAGCCGGTTGCCTAGATTCTTCGAGCCGACGAAGCCCGGCGCCTCGACCGGGATGACAGGGGTGCCCAGCCGTTCGGTAGCGGCACGGCAGACGGCCACGATGTCGTCACCGATCAGGGCCGGCACGCAGGTCTGGTAAACGAACACCGCAGGCGGACGGTACTTGTCTATGACCCGGCGGATCGCCTTGTACAGTTTCTTTTCGCCACCGTTGATGATGTCCATGTTGGACAGGTCGGTAGTGAAACCGCGGCGATAGAGTTCAGGTCCGGTTGTGCCGGTGTTGCGGGTATCCCAGGAATTGCCTTCGCAGGCGATAGGGCCGTGGACAAGATGCACCACGTCGGTGATCGGTTGCAGGGCGATCTTGGCACCGTCGAAGGCGCAGCCGCCGGCTGCTGCTCCCGGCACCAACTGCTTGCCGCAGCCTTTCTTGCGCTCTGCGGCCGACTTCGTCTGATTGACGGCACAGCCGGGCTCGTCCATCAGGTCTTGAATCTTCTTCTTGAGCATGGGTGGCGGCCCTCCTCAGCATTCATCAGTATCCATGCAAGAGGTGGGCCATGATCTGGAGTGGCTGAATTCCTGGGTTTTCGCAATGTTTGTCGGGTGACTTGTCGGGGATGCGACAAAAAACCGGGGCCTTGTCGCCAAGGCCCCGGACTTGTCCGATCACATCGCAGCAGAAGATCAGCGGGTCAGATCGTAGGAGATGTCCGAAGACGCGTCGGCCACTTCGAAGATGCGGTCCAGGATTTCCACCAGCACCCGCAACGCACCTTGATACCCGAAGGTGGGGAAGCGGTGATGGTGGTGCCGGTCGAAGATCGGGAAGGTCAGACGGATCAGCGGAATGCCGGTGTCTTTTTCCAGATATTTTCCGTAGGACGAGCCGATCAGGAAATCAGCCGGCTCGGTGAACAGCAGCGAGCGCAGGTGCCAGAGGTCCTTGCCCTTCCACACCTGGCCTTCGGCTCCGAACGGCGAGGACGCCAGCAGGGCCTTGGCCCTGGTCTCCCACTCGGTCGAACCGTTGGTCGACAGGACGTGGGTTGGTTCGCAGCCCATTTCCAGCAGGAAGGCAGTCATGGCCAGGGTGAAATCGGGATCGCCGAAGACGGCGAACTTCTTGCCATGCAGCCATGCCTGACTGTCGGTGATGGCGTCGACCAGACGTCCGCGTTCCTTTTCGATGGAAACGGGAATCGCTTTGCCGCTCAGCTCGGCAACCTTCATCAGGAAGGCGTCGGTGGCGCCGACGCCCATCGGATAATTGAAGGCCGCGGTCTGCTGGCCCTTGGACGCGATCATTTCCAAGGTTTTCACACTGCAGAACTCTTGCAGGCTGATGGTGGCCTTGGCGTTGATCGCATCGCGGGCCTCGTTCAGGGTGGTGCCGCCGTCATACATGCGGTACTCGCCGTCGGACGGGGTGTCGTACACGTCCGAAACGTCTCCGATCAGGGTGTATTCGACGGACATGGTGTCGAGATAGCGCTTGAGTTCGCGGTTATTGGCGACCGCGTAGCCGTCGAAACCGGGAATGATGTTGATCTTGGGGCCAGGCTTGGCGGTCAGTTGCGCCTCACGTTCCCAGAAGTACTGCAAAATGCCTTTGATCTGGTTGTCGTAGCCGGTGGTGTGGCTGCCGACGAACGAGGGGGTGTGGGCAAAGGGGACCGGGAAGCTGGCCGGAACGGATTCCTTTTCCTTGGCGGTGGCGATAAAGGCCGACAGGTCGTCGCCGATGACTTCCGCCATGCAGGTGGTCGAGACCACGATCATCTTCGGCTTGTAAAGTGCGTAGGCGTTTTGCAGTCCCTCGACGATATTGGTCAAGCCGCCGAACACCGCCGCATCCTCGGTCATGGAATCGGCTACGATCGGTACAGCTTCCTTGAAGTGGCGGGCCAAGTGCGAGCGGAAATAGGCGACGCAGCCCTGCGATCCGTGAACATAGGGCAGGGTGCCTTCGAACCCGGCGGCGGCGAACACGGCGCCCAGCGGCTGGCAAGCCTTGGCCGGGTTGATGGTTGCGGCTTCGCGAGCGAAGTTCTTCTCGCGGTATTCCCAGGTCTTGGTGTACTCGGCCTGAGCGGCGACCGCCTCGTCACTGGGACGGCATTCGAACTCGGCCTTTTTGTTGGCGAACAGCTCCTTGTATTCCGGCTCCTGGAACAAGGAAATATGGTCTTTGATTTTGGTGGCGCTCTGCGGCATGGCAGTTCTCCTTCTACCTCTCCGCGCCCCCGATTTGTGGGCGCCGCGCGGGGAGGGATGTTTTTCGACAAACCTTACGCAGCTTTCCAGGGAGCCTTGAACTTGCTCCAGATCGGGCTGTTGATGGCCATGTCCATGTCCCGGGCGAAGATGGCGAAGCCGTCATAGCCGTGATAGGGACCGGAATAGTCCCACGAATGCATCTGGCGGAACGGCACGCCCATCTTCTGAGTGGCGTATTTTTCCTTGATGCCCGAACCGACCAGATCAGGACGGATCTTCTCGATAAACTTCTCGAGTTCGTAGCCCGAGACGTCGTCATAGATCAGGGTGCCGTCCTTGACGTAATCGGTGGTGCGCTGATAGTCGTCGTTATGGCCGAATTCATAGCCGGTGCCGACGATGTTCATGCCCAGGTCGTCATAGGCATTGGCCACGTGACGCGGGCGCAGGCCGCCGACATACAGCATGACCTTCTTGCCTTCCAGGCGCGGCTTGAACTTGGCCAGAATCGCATCGACGAGAGGCTCGTACTTGGCGATGACCTCTTCGGCCTTCTTCTGGATGGTTTCGTCGAACTGGGCAGCGATCTTGCGCAGTGACTTGGCGATCTGGCTGGGGCCGAAGAAGTTATATTCCACCCACGGAATATTGTACTTCTCTTCCATGTGGCGGCAGATGTAGTTCATCGACCGATAGCAATGGATCAGGTTCAGCTTCGCTTTCGGCGCACGCTCCATCTCGGCCAGGGTGGCGTCGCCCGACCACATCCCGACCACGCGCAGTCCCATCTCTTCCAGCAGACGCCGGCTGGGCCAGGCGTCGCCGCCGATGTTGTAGTCGGCGATCAGATTGACGTCATAGGGGCCGGTTTCCCACTCGGGCTTGCTCTTCTCGAACACCCAGTCGCGGATGGCGTCGTTGGCGATGTGGTGGCCCAGAGACTGGGACACACCACGGAAACCTTCGCAGCGAACCGGGACGACGGTCTTGCCGATATCCTTGATCTTCTTCTTGGCGACGGCTTCGATGTCGTCGCCGATCAGGCCGATCGGGCATTCCGACTGCACCGAGATCCCCTTGTTCAAGGGGAACATCTCGTTCAGTTCGTCGATCATCTTGTCCAGCTTCTTGTCTCCGCCGAACACGATGTCCTTTTCCTGGAAGTCCGAGGTGATCTGCATGGTGACGAACGAGTCGATGCCGACCGTGCCGTTGAAGTAGTTGCGACGTTGGGACCACGAATACTGGCCGCAGCCGACCGGGCCGTGGCTGATGTGGACCATGTCCTTGACCGGCCCCCACACCACGCCCTTCGATCCGGCATAGGCGCAGCCACGGATGGTCATCACACCTGGAACCGACTTGATGTTGGACTTCACGCCGCACGTGGATGCCC